>DAOTZZ010000170.1:0-16620 GCA_034433965.1 Anaerolineae bacterium | reverse complement strand
CGCTATAGACTTCGTTCATCTCCTTGAAGGCGGCGATATCGGCCAGCAACACCGTCACCTTGACCACGTGAGCCAGGTCAGTGCCCGCCGCCTCCAGAATGGCGGCGATGTTCTGCAGCGCCTGCTCTGTCTGCGCGGCGACAGTGTTTCCGGCGAATTGTTTGGTCTCCGGCACCAGGCCCAGTTGTCCGGAGACGAAGACAAAGCCATTGGCGGCAATGGCCTGCGAATACGGGCCAACCGCCGCGGGAGCGTGGGGCGTGGCAATCACTTGACGGGACATGCGGCACCTCCTCTCTACGGTTCATCAGCGAACAGGCGCGCCAGGCCGGGGTATGGGCGCAAGGGATCAGCCCGGCCTGCACCAGCGGCAGCGTCGCCAGCACGGCGCGCGCTTCGTCGGCATCCGCGCACTCCAGGATCAGCACTGCGCCGGGCAATCTCGCGCAGCATCCTCGCTTGAGTCAGCACCCAAACCCGCCGCGCTTCGGCCTTCAGGTGCGGCGTTGCTGTCCGGCGTCTCCACCTCCAAAGCCAGAATTTTCATCGTTTTCGGCGATTCTTCTTGCGGCTGGCTTCGGCCATCTTGCGCTTGCGCCGCTCCTCGTCTTTCTTGCGGCGTGCACGACCCTTTTGCAATGTAGATGACTTAGCGCCGGATGAAGTCAACTCTTGGTTGTACGCCAGTATCCACTCGTTGATGCCCTCTTCAGTTGACATATCGAACCCACGTGCTGCGCCCATCATGATGATAGACTTGGCCGGGCCAAACAAAGAGGGATCGTTCATGGCTCTGTTCAGGCGATCAGGGGCCTTGTCGTCCAGGACTTTCAGGCACGCATCGGAACTTTGCAGTCCATACTCGCGCTTAAGGAAGTGCCAGAACGCACGCAATACCCCCACAACCATCTTGCCATCAAAACCGTCTGGTGTGGAAACCTTGGCGGGGAAAAGTTTGTAGAGCACCTGGCGCAGATCGTCCGCGCTCATTTCTGGTGGAGAGACGCCTATATAGTTCAGGGCGTAGTCGAGCATGGCTTGGGCCCACCACAGATCGGCCTCTTGATCTTCTTGCAACAACGTCCGGGCTTCGGGGGATTGCTCGAAGAACGCCATCAATCGCTCAATGTAGCGAGCTACCTCTTTGCTTTCGGGTTCCGGCTTATCGGACACAAATTGGTTGATATCGAAGTCGTTTTTGACCATGTTCAGTGCCTCTTGTCGTGGACTCAACTGGCCTCCGCGCCTGCCGCCAGCCACACAAATTGATAGGGGCCAAGGGTCACCGGCTTGTGGCGCGGATAGGCGACGCCGGTGATCAGGTCGGTTGGGTCGGGCGGCGTCCACCCCAGCCGGACGGACTGCTCCTCTTCGGAGAAATTGGCCAGGATCAGCACGTCGCTGCCGCGCACATAGCCCAGCACGTGCTCGTTGCGCGTGTCGAAGAAGCGCGTGTGCCCGTTGGCGAAAGCGGGCGTGCGCCGCCGGATGTCTATCAGCTTCTGCAGGGTCTGGAAGATGCGCCCGGCGTCGGTGGCCGGGTTGTTGCGCTGTGCGGCGCGTTCCCAGTCGAAGGCGGGGCGGTGCACCCAGCGACTATCTTCCGACTTGTTGGGATCGTCGGCGTAACTGTAATCGTTGAGCATGGCGATCTCGTCGCCCAGGTAGATCAGCGGGATGCCGCCCGCGCTCAGGATCACCGAGTGAATCAGCTCGATACGGCGCAGGGCCAGCTCGCGGTAACGGTCGTTGCCCGTCTCGTGCGCGTGCTCCAGCCCGGCCAGCGAGGCGCAGGTGCCGGAGATGCGCATGTCTTTGGTGCGCGGGTTGTAGTTGAAGGGCAGGCCGCGAGCGAAGCTGCCGGGGAATTTGCCGGTGTAGAAGGCGTTGAGGAACTGCCGGTGATCGAAGCCGTTGATGCCCAGTTCCCAGGCGTCCTCGTCGGCGAATGTCCAGCCGATGTCGTCGTGACAGCGCACATAGTTCACCCAGGCGCAGCCTTCCGGCAGACCGAAGCGCTTCTGCATGGAATGGTGCAGCAGGGTGACTTTGCGCGTCGCCAATGACTCCCACAGCAGCGCCATCAGCGTGGGATTGTAGGAGAGCGGCGCTTCGTCCAGGCGAATATAGCGGGCCACTTCGGCGGGGTGCACGATAGCCTCGGACTTGAAGATCAGCGCGGGCGCGGCAATGCGGGCCAGCGCGTTGAACGCCTGAATGACCGTGTGCACCTGCGGCAGCCCTTCGCAGACGGTGCCCAGTTGCTTCCAGATGAAGGCCACTGCATCCAGGCGCAGCACTTCCGCGCCTACGTTGGCGATGAACAGCATTTCGCCCAGCATGGCGCTGAACACTTCCGGATTGGCGTAGTTCAAGTCCCACTGGAAGTGATGGAAGGTCGTCCACACCCAGCGGTCAATCTCCGGGCGGTAGGTGAAGCTGCCCGGTGCCTGCTCCGGGAAGATTTCGCGCAGATGCCGCTCGTACTGATCGGGCAGCGTGCGGTCAGGGAACATCAGATAGTACGCCTGATAGCGCTCGTCACCGGCCAGGGCGCGCTGTGCCCATTCGTGCTCATCGGAGGTGTGGTTGAAGACGAAATCGAGCACCAGGCTGATCCCTTCGGCGCGCAGGTCGGCGGCCAGGGCGCGTAGCTCGTCTATGGTGCCCAGGCGCGGGTCTACTTCGCGGTAGCTGCTGATGGCATAGCCGCCGTCGCTGTTGTCCGGTGGGCAGCGAAAGAGCGGCATCAGGTGCACGTAGGTCAGGCGCAGGTCTTTGAAGTAGGGAATCTTCTGGCGCAGGTTGGCCAGCGTGCCCGCAAACAGGTCTACGTAGCACACGCCGCCCATCATGCGCTCGTGCTGAAACCACTGCGGATCGGCTTCGCGTGCCCGGTCGAGCGCTTTGAGATCGGCGGGGCGCTCGGCGTAGGCGCGCGCCGCTGTCAGCAGAATCTGCTCCAGATGATAAAAGAAGTCGTAGCGCCCCCCGTATAGCTCAACCAGCAACCGGAAGACCCTGGGGAAATGCTGCTGCAGCCGCGCGACGAACTCTTCCCGCTCCGGGCCTGCTGGCAGGGCCAGTTCCAGGCGCGGCAACAGGCGTTCCAGGGTAAGCGATGCTTCTTTGTCCCAATCCATACCTGGCGATTCCCTCCGCCGTGTGCATGTCCTCTAGAGCGCACTATAATTTTTTTCTCCCTCAATCCCGGCCCCTTCTCCCGCGCTGCGGGTGTCGCTCGGAGGGGCGCTGCTCTGCTGCGCCTGTGGGCGACAGCGCCAGGCCGTTCCCCTCGCCCCGCGACGCAGTCGCGAGGGAGAGGGGATCAGGGGTGAGGGGAAAACACTGAGCAAAAGTTCATAACGGCCTCTAGCGCAACACCGGCCAGGTCTCGCGCTGCAGATAGTCGCGCAGCAGTTGGGGTGTGTCGGTGAAGGGGTGGAACGGCTGCGCCAACAACTCCTCGACCGGTTTGAAAGCGACCGCGCTGGCCTCGTCACCGTCCGCATGGAGTGCCCCACCGGTGATGCGACACTCGAAGGCGATGCCCACGTTGTGCGTCACGTCACCGTTGGGGTAGCGTCCGGTCATCAGCGGCACCTCGCTATAGAGACCCACCACGCGCATCGGCTCGATCTCCAGCCCTGTCTCCTCGCGCACCTCGCGCACGACGGTGTGCGTCGTTGTCTCGCCCAGGTCGGCGTACCCGCCCGGAGGGTGCCTCAGGCCGTCGTCGGTGCGACGCGTCACCAGCAGTTCGCCGCGCGCGTTGGGCACCAGCGCCATCGCTCCCGGCAGAATCACCGGCGCGTGACCTACCCGCGCGCGCAGGATGGGGTAATAGGGGGTCAGGGGCGGCTCGGCATAGACCGGCTCCAGCACCGCCTCGTGCGGCGACTCCAGTGCGGCGCGCACCATCGCCTGATAGGCAGGGGGGAACTGCGGCAGCGCTTCGTCTACAGGCAGCCAGGTCACGGCCAGTGACTCGCCGCCATCGGCGCGCAGCTCGCCGCCCACCGGACGCGAGACGACGCACACCGTCCACTGCTGTACCCGATCGCCGTTGGGATAGAGCAGGTTGTACGCCGGGTGACTGAAGACGCCCACCAGCCGTTCGACCCGCACGCGCAGGCCGGTTTCCTCCCACGCTTCGCGCTCGGCGCAGGCGCGGATGCCCTCGTTGATCTCCAGCGCTCCGCCGGGCACGCCCAGCCAGTCGAAGTCGTAGCGGCGCTGCACCAGAATGCGCCCCGCGTCGTCGAAGACCAGGTTGGTGGCGTAGACCAGGTAAATCAGTTGGGGGCCGACACGCTCGCGCAACCATCGCACGTAGCCATCGGCCTGACTGATGAAGGAAGTGGACACGAAAGCCTGCCCGGACTGAATTTGACGCGGACGATGTACCGCGAATTCTAGCCCAAGGCAGGCGTTCTGTCACGGGCGCAGCGGAGCACGGCGCCATCGTCCAACAAACAAAAGAGCCGCCTGCGGCGAGGGGGGGCACCACAAGCGACTCTGTTGGTTGGCCTAACATCGCTACCGGCGACGCGCATCTCCGTGCATGCTAGGCCCAAGCGTCTCCCTTTACGTCAAGCCACTTCCATCACAGTACATGAGCCACTGCATCCGATCAGGAAGAGACGCTTTCATGCATTATGGTAGACCCGCTATCTGAATCCCAAGTGAAAGAATCATGAGAAGAAGGTGAGAGCTCCCTTACGCCTTGGCGACGGGCACTTGACGCAAAGAGCCGTTACTTCTCGCCGCTGCCAAAGAGGCGTTCCCACTCACTGAGTTCGTCGCGCGTCAGAGGACGATCCGAGGGCTTGTCGTCCGCATGCCTGGAGATAGCTCGCTGACCCATCCGCCGCGCAAATTCAGCCGACGAAATCACTGCGATCTTCAACCGCTGCGCTTCGGCGACGATGCTCTGATCGCCGCTCACCACGATGAAGCCTTTCCGGTCGCGCACGTTGCGCAGTCGGGCGATGACGACCTGGTCCGCGCTGCTACCGCTATGGGCGAAAACGACCTCCACCTGGCTATTGCCCAGATCGCGCGCCTTGCCGCCAGGCAATCCCCGATCGAAGACGACGATACAACGACAGCGCTGGCGAGCGCAGAAACCCTTCAGCCGCTCCACCAACCGGATTTCGTCATCAGGATCGCTCAGGTGAATGTCGGGTAGCTGATCGATCAGGTTATGCCCGTCTATCAGATAGCGCATCCCACTTCCCCACATTGACAAGCACGCGCGGCCTGGGAGCCGCGCGCGTTCGTTCAATCGAAGAGCTTCAGCAGGCGATCGGGATAATTGGTCGTCAGCCCGTCAATGCCCGCGTCCTTCAATCGCTGTGCCTCCTGCAAATCGTCCACGGTCCAGGCAGTCACCTGCACGCCGCGCCGATGCAACCGCTCGATCTCCGCCGGCGTGTAGAGCACATGATTGGCGTTCACCGTCTTGTAGATCACTTCGTCGTCGCCGGGCAGGCGATCCAGCCACAACTCGGACACGGCGATCTCCGGAGCCAGGCGATGCACCGTATGCAGCGCGTCGTGATAGAACGAGCGAATCTGTGTGCGCTCGATCAGATCATAGCGCCGAATCAGGGCGACGACCTGTTCCTCAATGCCAGGGAAGCGCCACGGCTCTTTCAACTCGATCATCAGCAGTTGTTCCGCCTGCCGCACAAACTCCAGGACTTCCTGCAAAGTGGGGATGCGCACCCCCGCGTAGGCGCTGTGATCGGTCTTGATCTCAAGCGCGCGCAGCTCGTCAAGGGATTTGTCGAACAGCTTGCCCGTGCCGTTGGTCAGACGTTCCAGGTCTTCGTCGTGAAAGACCACGGGCACGCCATCCCTCGACCGCTGTACGTCGAACTCAATGCCGTCTATACCCAGGTCAATGGCCACCTGGAAAGCGGGCAGCGTGTTTTCCGGAGCCAGCCCGGCAGCGCCACGATGCCCGACAATGATCGGCTTGCGCTGCGAAACCCGCGAGGCGGGCATGGGCAGAATCGTTTCCCAGGCCGGACGCTGATCGGGCGGCAGAATAGGTGAAGTACGGACGCCAGACATGGTTTTCCAAACCATCCTCAAGAGTGTGCAGAGACCTGTCGCCGGGCCTACCGGCGCATGGACGTTAGTATACGCAGGATACAGCCTGTCGTACAGGCGCACTTGGCAACAGGCAGTCACTCTAGAGGCTGTTATGAACTTTTGCCCGGAGTTTTCCCCTCACTCCTCAGTCCCCTCTCCCACGCGACGCAGTCGCGGGGCAAGGGGACTTGCTGGCTCTTGCACAAGCGCTCCTTTTCTCCCCGCTTGCGTGGCGAAGAGCACATAACACGCTCTAGCCGCCAGGCTGATGGATTCGGAGAGAGAGGACTGTTCAGCTTTCGCCAGCCTGCCGCCAGCGCCCGACTACTCGCTCCAACGCATCCACGATCAGGTAGAGCACCAACCCCAGCAACGACATGGCCAGGATGCCCGCGTACATCTTCTCGTAGCGCAGGCGCTGCCAGGTGAGCGTGACGATGTAATAGCCCAGCCCCTGGCGCGTCGAGTACTGCTCGGCGATGAACAACACCGCGATCGCCGTGCCCACCGAGACACGCAGCGCCGTCAGCACCGCGGGCAGCGAGGCGGGCAGATAGACGAAGCGGAACAGCGCGCGCCGCCCCGCGCCCAGCGAGCGCACCGACTGGATCAGTTCTGGGCGCAGGCTGGCCGCTTCGTCGCGCACCACGACCAGAATCTGGAAGAAGAGGATCAGCGCGATCAAGAAAACTTTGGACGTCTCGCCGACGCCCATGATCACCAGGATCACCGGCAGAAAGACGATCTTGGGGATGGGATGCACCAGCCCGATCAGCGGCGAGAAGACGCGGTTGAGGGCGCGTATTTGACCCAGGCCCAGGCCAACCGGCGTGGCGATCAGCGTGGCGAAGACGATGGCCTTGAGCACCCTTGCGGTGCTGGCCACAGTATGATCCCACAGATCGCCGCGCATCTCGCTGACGAAGACGGGCAACACCTGCCAGGGATAGGGCATGATGTCGCGGCGCAGTGCCGCCGCCAGCGCCGTCCAGCAGACCGCGAAGATGGTCAGCGCCAGCCCCAAATTGAGCAGGCGCTCTCCCATCGTCCGCAGCACCTCGCGTACCGTCGCGGACGTGCTCGCCGCTGTCTCGGCGGCGGTCAGTGGGCCAGGCCCATCAGCGTGCGTAGTTCGGTACATTTGTCCAGAAAGTCCACCGTGCTGCGATAGCCGGGCGCGCCTGCGCCGGGGTTCTCTACTACCAGCGGCGCGGTGTTCGGTGGCTGGCCCAGCACCAGGATTTTGCGGCCCAGGATAGCCGCTTCTTCGATGGCGTGCGTGACAATCACGCTGGTCAGCCCGATCTCGGCGCGCAGTTGCAGGATCAGGTTCTGCAAGTCTTCGCGGGTGGGCGCGTCCAGGCTGCTGAAGGGTTCGTCCATCAGCAGCAGGTCGGGCTGCAGGGCCAGCGTGCGGGCGATGGCGGTGCGCTGACGCTGCCCGCCGCTGATCGCGCCGGGGAACTTGTCGCGCTGCTCGTAGATGTTCAGCCGCCGCAACCATTCCTCGACCATGCGGCGGGCTTCTTTGCGTGACGGCGGCGGCTGACCGCGCGGCGCGTGTTTGCCGTCCGGCCCGTAGAAACGCCGCACGCGCAGCCCCAACGCCACGTTGTCCCATACCGTGGCCCAGGGCAACAGGCCGAAGTCCTGCAGGATCAGCCCTGTCTCCGGGCGCGGGCGGGTGATGATCGTATTCCCAACGCGAATGGTGCCACTCGTGGCACGTCGCAGTCCGGCGATGAGCATCAGCAGCGTGGTCTTGCCGCAGCCCGACGGCCCGATGATAGACCAGGCTTCGCCCGGCGCGACATGCCACGAAAAGCCCAGGAAAACGGGCGTCGCGCGCGGGCCGTAGCGGAAGGTCAGGTTCTCGATGGTGATCATGATCTGCGTGCCAGGTCCGGCTTGCGCTGCAAGGGCGCTGCTTAACTCACCCCCACCAGGCACATCAGTGCCCGGCAGGGGTGAGATTCTGCATGCGCGTTATTATTCCAGCGTCAACAGGTAGGCGACCAGCGACGCCAGATCGGTTTCGCTGAGCGTATCGTAGGCGGGCATGATCGGCGGATAGCCCTCTACCACGTAGGCATTCGGTTCGACGATGGCCTGATGCAGGTAGTCAGCCGCGCTCTGCCCGGCGACCATGTCACCTGCGCGCGCGGCAATGCCCGCCAAGGATGGTCCGGCACCGGGCGTCCCGTCCAGCGAATGGCACCCCACGCAACCCAGGCTGGCGAAGAGCGCTTCACCCTGGGCCGCGTCGCCGGTTGGCTCAGCGGGGGCAATGGCGGCCAGGAAGGTCGGGTTCACGCTATCGGCGTAGGCCGCGCCATTGTCCACGATGTCCTGTTCCAGCAACCAGGCGATGGTGTCGTTCCACGCTTCTTCATTGGTGATCTCGTAGGTGGGGAAAGGAGGCAGCACATACGTATCTTTCACGCTGTCGGGGACATTGGTCTTTTCCAACCACAGATCGCGGTAGGCATCCGGATTGGCGTTGATGTCTTCAGCGGCGCGCATCCATGCCCGCAGGAAGCCCTCGACGGCCTGCGGCTGCTTCTCGATGATCTCCGTGCGGAAGCTGAGCACGCTCTGGCTGAACTGTTGCTCGATCAGCGCTGTGTCATCGGCGATCAGGATCGCGCCGCCCACCATCGCCGCCTGAGCCAGGGGATCGGGCAGGCAGGCCGCCTTGAGTTGTCCTTCCATCAACAACTGGAAACGGATGGCGATGTTCGGCTCGGCGCGGAACTTGAGATCGGCGGCGTTGAGGCCCTCGGCCTCCAGAATGCGTTGCGTGATGTAGTGAATGACCGAGTTCTCGCTGATGCCGATCTCGACGTTGGTCAGGTCGTTGGCGATGGTGATGTTGCTGCGCGGCGCGGCCAGGATGCGAAACTGCGGATGATCGGGATAGGCGCGGCGGGCCAGCGCCACGATCTGCACCAGCGGCTCGTCCTGATTGAAGATGCCGGTGCTGATCAGATCGTTGACCATGCCATCAATCTCACCGGCGATGAGCAGTTGGTCGCGCTCCAGGGCGCTGCTCACCGGCACCAATTCGACCTGTACACCCTCGTCAGCGAAGTACCCAGTCTGTTCGGCCACATAGAAGGGCAACACGTCCAGGATGGGTAGCAACCCCAGGCGCAACGTGGGAGTCTCCTGGGCCTGGGCGCTTCTGCCCAGGGGAGCCAGACTCACCGCCAGCATGGCAACAACTACAATGATGGAAAACAGGGACTTACGCATGGTTTGCAATCTCCTTGTGCATTCAAGAGTTATCGGCTATCGGCCATCAGACTTGGGCGAGAGCGCAGCACGACCGGCCTCTGTTTCCGTCCGCCGATAGCTGACCGCTACATCACACTTGCGCCCAGCGCGCCAGCCAGGAGTGTCAGCGCGATGTACGAATTCATGTTGAAGAAGGCCACATTCACCCGGCTGAGGTCGTCGGGCGAGACCAGGCGATGCTCATAAATCAGCAGCAGCGCTGTGATCAGCGCCGCCAGATAGTAGGGCCAGGCCAGCCCCTCCACCAGCCCGCCCAGGAGCAGAAAGATCAGGAAGACGACATGATTCAGGCGGGACAGGCGCAGAGCACTGGCAACGCCGTAACGGGCGGGCCAGGCGAACAGTCCTTCGCGGCGGTCGTGCTCCACATCCTGGCAGGCGTAGATCAGGTCGAAGCCGGCGATCCAGAACATCACCGCGGCGATCAGCAACCAGGCGGGCAGATCATCCGGCGCAAAGAACGAGCCGCGCACAGCGATCCAACCCCCACCGACGGCCAGCGCGTCGGTGAAACCCAGCACCCAGTGCGATAGCACGGTGAAGCGCTTGGTGAAACTGTAGCCCACCAGGAACAGGACGGCGAGCGGGGCCAGTCGGAGCGCCAGAGGATGGATCACCGCCGCGGCGATCAGCAGGATGATCAGCGACACGCCCGCGTAAAGCGTCACCGTGCGCCCGTCTATCTCGCCAGTGACGGTCGGACGGTTCGCGGTGCGCGGGTTGGTGGCATCGTAGGCGCGGTCGGCCAGCCGGTTGACGGCGAAGGCCAGCGTCCGCGCGGCGGCCATCGCCACCGTCACCCAGAACAGTTGCCGCAGCGTCGGCAGCCCGTCCGCCGCCAGCACCATGCCGATATAGGCGAAGGGCAGGGCAAAGACGGTGTGCTCGAAGCGCACCAGTTCCAGGAACACGCGCAGCCGGTAGGCAAAGGTGCCCGGCTTCAGCCCGCGCGCGCGGGCGGCTTGTTTGGCCTGCTGTGTCGAAGAACCCATGCTTCAGCCTGGTTGTGAGTGAGTTGGGAGTCTGGAGTCTGGAGTCCGACGCCCTCATCGCGTGTGACAATAGCGAGCGCAGCGGTATCACTACTCAACGCCAGACTCACAACTCAAGACTCAGGACTCCCTACTCCGTACTCTTTCCACTTCTCGTCCACCAGCCGCACGATCTCCTCGCTCATGGCGATTTCCTGCGGCCAGCCGCGTGGATGTCCATCTTGCGGCCCTTTGCTCGTGGCGTCAACCCCCAGTTGACCACGGGGACCGTCTGCGGTGAAGTGATCCACCGGCCCACCCCTGACCACGATGTCGCGTCGCCAGTCCACATTGCCCAGCGCGCGCCAGGCCACATCCGGCAGGCGGCGCAGGTCTACGAACGGGTCGAGCGCCACGATGCTCACGTCCGGCGCGAGCGCCCAGATCGCCTCGAACAGATCGTGTACAGGGCGTTGTGCCTTGTCCGCGCCGACCAGCAGCACCCCCGGACGCGGGCTGTGCCAGCGATCGCCCAACAGCGCCGTCAGCGCCTCGGCGGGCAGGGGCGAGGGCGCAGGATGCGGAGGGCGGTCGGGCTTGCGCGTGGCGTCTATCCCGATCTTACCACCATAAGAGTCGCAGATCGCACTGTGATCGAGTTGATCCACCGGCCCGTCCACGATGGTGATGTCGCGCCGCCAGTCCACGTTGCTCAGCACGGCTTCGGTCACTGCCGCCGGATCGTGCACGTTCACGTCAGCGTCCACGACGATCACGGCCTTGGTGAGCATCATCAGCCCGATAGACCAGATGCCGTACATCACCTTTTGGGCATGACCGGGATAGCGCGGCTTGAGGCTGGCGATCAGCAGGTTGTGGAAGACGCCCTCGGCGGGCATGGCATAGTCCTCGATCTCGCCCTGGAACAATTGCAGCAGGGGCAGGAAGAGACGTTCGGTGGCCTTGCCCATCCAGTAGTCTTCCATGGGCGGCTTGCCGACGACGGTGGTCGGGTAAATCGCGCCGCGTCGGTGCGTGATGGCCGTCACGTGGAAGACGGGGAACAGGTCGGGCGGGGTGTAGAAACCTGTGTGATCGCCAAAGGGGCCTTCCAGGCGGCGCTCGCTCAGGTCTACGTAGCCTTCGATGACGATCTCGGCGTTGGCGGGCACTTCAATATCCTGGGTGATGCATTTGACGAAAGACACCGGTTTGCCGCGCAGCCAGCTTGCCAGCAGATATTCGTCAATGCCGGGCGGCAAGGGGGCCGAGGCGCACCACATCTGCGCCGGATCGCCGCCCAGGGCAATCGCGCAGGGCAGGCGATCCAGATGCCGGTCGCGGGCTTCGCGTTCGTGATCCGCGCCGCCCTTGTGCCGCTGCCAGTGCATGCCCAGCGTGCGCTCATCGAACTTCTGCAGGCGATACATCCCCACATTGCGCGCACCGGTGACCGGGTCGCGCGTGATGACCTGCGGCAGGGTGATGTAAGGGCCGCCATCTTCCGGCCAGCAGGTGAGGATGGGCAGCAGGTCGAGCGACGGGTTGTCGGTGATGATCACTTCCTGGCACGGTGCGCGGCGTACCCGCTTCGGCCCCAGGCCGATGCTGCGCAACGCCCCCAGCAATTCGCTTCCCCGTTTCACCATCGCGCCCATGCCCTGCGGCAGGCGCGGATCAACCAGGCGGGCCAGCCGCAGCCGCAGCGTCTCCAGATCGTCCACGCCCAGGGCCAGCGCCATCCGCCGCGCCGAGCCAAAAGCGTTGATCAGCACGGGCATGGTGCTGCCTTCGACATTTTCGAAGAGCAACGCTTTGTTGGCGGCAGCAGGGCCTTTGCTGATCCGGTCGGCGATCTCGGTGATTTCCAGCCGCGGGCTGACGGGCGTGTTGATGCGGATCAGTTCTCCTGCCGCCTCCAGGCGCGCGACGAATTCGCGCAGATCGGCGTAGGCCATGAGCGGGACGCCTCCATGGTTCACAATTTTCTGAACGCCCTGAAACTTTGTAGAGTTTATCACAAGCGATATGGGCCTGCCTACTGGCTGACAGAGGGGATTGTCGCGGCGTTTCAGCAATCTACAGTGTTCAATCGTGCAACCGATGTCATAATATAATGAAGGTAGACCCTTGTTGCGCACCCGGCGCGCAAGTCGCCCCGACCGTTCTCTCGCAGGATACCTGGAAGGAGCGACGAAGATGACCGGTTCGGTTCACACAGCAGCCCTTGAAGGGTATGTGTATGTGTGCGAGCGCAGCGAGATTCCAGAGCGCGGGCGCAAGACGGTGTTCATCGGGGGCACTCCGGTGTTGATCGTCGCCTGCGAGGTCACCGATCTGCACGCGGTCGAGGATCGTTGCCCGCAGACCGGGCGCTCGATCGCGCACGGTGAAGTGCTCGGCTGCGTGCTCACCACGCCGACGGTGGGCGCGCGCTACGATCTGCGCACTGGCCGCTACCTGGGCGGCGGGCAATCTCCCTTGCAGTCGCACTGGCTGACAGTCTTCCCGCTGCGCGTCGTGGAAGGCAAGGTCTACGTGCGGCTGCCGCGCCAGGAATGAGCAGAGCGGAACAGCTTGCCGCTCACGGTGAGCGCTGCGCTGAGGCGTTCTGCAAGATGGCCGTGATCGCCTCCACCGAAGGTTCGGCCTGATGCAGCCGGTTGGGGAAGGCCGCGCGAATGCCTGTCAGCGCATCGCGATGATAGCCGATCGTCGCGTCCGGGTCTTTGAGGATGTGTCCGGTGAGGATGCCCACAACGGTTTCTTCGGGCCGGATGATCCCTGCCTCCACAAGTTGACGTGTCCCCGCCAGCGAACACGCCGATGCCGGTTCGCAGCCGATGCCCTGGCCGTCAATCAGCGCTTTGGCGTCCATGATCGCCTGATCGCTCACCTGCGTCACCACGCCGTTCGTCCAGCGTAAGGCGCGCACCGCCTTGGGGTAATTGACCGGATTGCCGATTTTGATGGCGGTGGCAATGGTCTCGGCGTGCACTGCCTCGAAGCGGGCAAAATCGCTCTGGTAGGCACGGTAGAGGGGGTTGGCTCCCTCCGCCTGCACGATGGCCAGGCGAGGCATGCGGTCAATCAGGCCGAGCTGATGCAGCTCGTAGAGCGCTTTGCCGAAAGCCGAACTGTTGCCCAGGTTGCCACCGGGGCAGACAATCCAATCCGGGGCCCGCCAGCGCAGTTGCTGCAGCGTCTCGAAGATGATCGCCTTCTGCCCTTCCAGCCGGAAGGGGTTGACTGAGTTCAGCACATAGATGCCCAGCGCTCCAGCGATCTCGCGCACCAGGGCCAGGTTGCGGTCGAAGTCGGCGCTGATCTGCACGCATGTCGCGCCGTAGGCAATGGCCTGCGACAACTTGCCCAGCGCAATCTGCCGATCCTGGAAGAAGACAATGCCCTCCATGCCCGCGTGCGCGGCGTAGGCGGCCATCGAAGCGGAGGTGTTGCCGGTGGAAGCGCAGGCGACGCGCCTCATACCCAGGGCGCGGGCCTGCGTGACGCCGCTGGTCATGCCGCGATCTTTGAACGAACCGGTGGGGTTTTCGCCTTCGTGTTTCAGGTAGAGCACCCGCACGCCCGCCCAGGCCGCCAGGGCGGGCGCGGGGTAGAGGTTGGTGTTGCCTTCGTTGCGGCTGACAATGGCCGCGTCGTCCAGGTCGGGGTAGATCAGCTCTTTGTAGCGCCAGACACCGCTGCTGTAGGGGGCGTTGAGCGTCCCCAGCCGCCCGTCGAACAGTTCGCGCGAGACCCGGCCCCGCAGCGCGTCCAGGTCATGGTGCACATCTAACAAACCGCCACACCCTTCACAGGTGTATAGTACTGCATTTATAGGGTATTCTCGTCCGCAATCCATGCACTTAAGCAGGCTCGACATCGCATCCGACCTCGCGCGGGTGCCAGGGGCTACAATCGTCACAAGGATAGCACCAACCATGAAGATTGCCAGAGCACAAGCCTTCGCGCCCGCCAGCATGGGCAACTTTGGCGTGGCTTTCGATGTGATTGGCGTCGCCTTTGCCGAGCCGGGCGACATCGTCTGCGCGGAGTGGAACGATGCCCCCGGCGCGGTCATCGCTGCCATCGAGGGCGATGGTGGGCAGCTTCCCCGCGATCCGGCTCGCAATACGGCTACTGTGGCTGCGAACAGCGTGTTGCAGCGGCTGAGCGCAACGCGCGGCGTGCGCCTGACGGTGCGCAAAGGATTGCCGCTGGCGAGCGGGCTGGGAAGCAGCGCGGCCAGCGCTGTGGCGGCGGCAGTGGCCGTCAATGCACTGTTCGGCGAGCCGCTACCACGCGAAGAGTTATTGCCCGCCTGCCTGGACGGCGAGGCAGTGGTCAGCGGCTATCACCCGGACAATGTCGGGCCGAGCCTGCTCGGCGGCATCACCCTGATCACCGGCCCCGACCTGCGCGAAATCCGTCATCTGCCCGTGCCGGAGGCGCTGCGCTTTGCCCTGGTGACACCGAACGTGGCCGTTTCGACGGCGGTGGCGCGCGCGCTGCTGCCGCAGACCGTCTCGCTGCGGGCGCTGGTGGCGCAGACGGGAGCGGTCGCCCGCCTGGTGGACGCGCTGCACCGCGGTGACCTGGAAGCCATGGCCGGGGCCATGGAGCGCGACGGGATCATCGAGCCGGCGCGCGCGCATCTGATCCCGCTGCTGGCCGAGGCGCGGAGCGCTGCCAAACGCGCGGGAGCGCTCAGCCTGGTCATCAGCGGGGCTGGCCCCACGCTGTGCGCCGTGTGCGATAGCGACGCGAGCGCTCAACAGGTCGCGGCGGCGCTGGGTGCGCTCTATGACGACGCAGGCATTGCCAACATCACCCGCGCGACGGGCGTCTCGGTCTGCGGCGCGCGCGTGCTGGAGGTGGAGTGAGCGGCGCTGTCAGTCGGCGGCCCTCAGCCAAAGAGTGCACCTGGGGGAGAGCAGCTTATCGCAGGCTCATACCTCCCATGCGACCCGCGGGACTCGTTGTGCATCCAAGGAGTAGCGAGCCATCAGCGGCTGTCTATCGGCTGAACGCTGAGAGCTAATCTCTGGAGGACGCTGTGACACCTGCCGCAGGATTGAGTCTGCTCAAGATCGGCATCGCCGGGCTGGCGCTGGCGCTACTGACCGGTTTCGTCATCTTGCATGTGGTGTGGTACATCAAGCCCAGCCCGATTGCATCGCTGGCCGACCTGCAGGCGCGTTTGCGAGGCGGGCGTCCCACCATCGTCGAGTTCTACACCAACCTTTGAACGGCCTGCACCCTGACTAAGCCCATCGTGGATGGGTTGGAGCGCGACGTGAGAGGGCAGGCTACTGTGCTGCGAATTGACCTGTTGAGCAAGGTGGGGCGCGAAGCCGCGCGCACCTATGACGTCAAGATCGTGCCGACGACGTTGCTTTTCGACGGCGAAGGGCGCATAGTACTGCGCGAGACGGGACTGCCGGATGCGGAACGTTTCCGCGCCCGCGTCGCCGAACTGACAGCGCGGACGCCGTAGCTGTTTTTCGCCAGAAAATCACACACAAAAGGGGCGTTCGCTGCGACGCCCCTTGCTGTCTCACTCTTTGCGACCGACCACCTGGCGGAAGTAGTCGCCGCTTTTGCCGCCGGTCTTCATCAACAGGCGTGTCTCGCCAATTTCCAGTTCCCTGGTGTGCGGTTTGAGCATGTCATAGAGCGTCAGCGCCGTCACACTGGCGGCGGTCAGCGCTTCCATCTCCACGCCGGTTGACGCGACGGTGCGCACGCTGGCGCGAATGCGCACGCCATCTGGCTCGAACTCATAAGCGATCTCTGCACCGGTGATGGGCAACGGGTGACAAAAAGGGATGATCTCCCAGGTGCGCTTGGCGGCCATCACGCCGGCAACGCGCCCGATCTCCAGGGCATCGCCTTTCTCCAGACGCCGCTCGCGCAGCATCGTCTGAATGTCCGGCGGCATGGTGATCTTGGCCTCGGCGACCGCCTCGCGCAGCGTCGCCGGTTTGCTGGTGACATCTTTCATGGGAGGGTTTCGTCCTTCCGGGTGAGGGGCACGCCGTCCAGGTAACGGCTATCGCCATCGGCGTAGTGCTCTTCTTTCCAGATCGGCGCGCGCCGCTTGACTTCGTCAATAGCGTAGCGCGAGGCGGCATAGGCGGCGTCACGGTGTCCGGCGCGCACCACGATCAGCACGCTCGGCTCGCCCAGTTGCAACAGCCCCACGCGGTGCTGAATACGGCAATGGCGCACGTCAAAGCGCTGCAGC
>DAOTZZ010000169.1:0-15158 GCA_034433965.1 Anaerolineae bacterium | reverse complement strand
GCATCTGAGGGTGGCCCAGGGCAAAGGCTGCTCTGCCCTGGGCACACCGGTTTGGGCGCCGCCGATCCGCCGAAGACGTCGTCCGCGACGGCCTGGGTCTGCTCCAGGTATTCCTTGTAGCCGGAAGGATCATTCATGAACATGGCGAACATGTCCAGGCCACCTTCGGCCATCGGCGGAGTTGTCGAGAGATCGTAGCCGCTCAGGAAGCTGACCTGAGCCAGGTGCGCCGCTGCTTTGGCCATCACCGGCGAGTAGGCCGTCTGGTCAATCGCGGTAGACGCCGCCAGCGCGCCCTGCCCCAGCGCCCACTTCTGCTGAATCTCAGGGGTCATGAACCACTTCAGAAGCTCTTTGGCCCCTTCGGGATTCTTGGCATTCTGCGGGATAGTCCAGCCGTCAATCGAGCCGTGCACCACGACCGGCAGGTCAGGATTGATGACAGGGAACGGGAAGAAGTCGTAGTCCTGGACTGGCTGGAGACCGTTGCTGTTCCACAGGCCGGTGATCCAGGTGCCCATCAAGGTCATGGCGGCTTCGCCGTTCGCCACCATGTTGGCGGCCTCATCCCAGTCATAGGCGTTCGCGTCTGGCACGAAGTAACCGGCATCAACCAACTGCTTCCAGTAGCCCATCGCCGTTTCCACCTCAGGATCGGTGTACTTGGCTTCGCCCGCCATCAGCTTCTGGCGATATTCCGGCCCCGCGGTGAAGGAAACAGTGTAGTCGAACCAGTACTGCGCGGGCCAGCGGTTGCGCGAGCCAAGCGCGATCGGAGTCACGCCCGATGCCTTCAACGTCTCGCAGACCGTCAGGAATTCATCCCACGTCTTGGGCATTTCGGTAATGCCTGCCGCTTCCATCACCTTCGGGTTGTAGAAGAACCCGACGATGTGCACGTTCATGGGGACGTTGTAGATATGTCCATTATATATCGCGGCAGTCTTGACGCCGGCGGGAATGAACTCATCCAGCCCGCTCTCGGCCCAGAAGTCATCCAGCGGCATCAGGCGCTCCGCATCCACGATGAACTGCGTGCGAGCACCGGCCCAATACGAGAAGATGTCGGGCGGGTTGTCGCCAGCAATGGTCACCAGGATTTGCGTCTTGAAGTCTTCGTGTCCGGCGGAGTTGTCCACCACCTTATACTCAGGGTGAGCGGCGTTGAATCCATCCAGGATTTCGCCCATGGTCTGCTTGCCCAGCGCGTCGCTGTAGTAGTGCACAATGCTGATCTCGCTCTGTGCCACTACCCAGGCAGCGTTAAACGCCAGCAAGACACCCATCAGAACCAGCACATGAAAGAAACGTCGTTTGGTCATTTTCTCATCTCCTATCAGCTAATCGTTTGGGTGTTGCCGGATGGTGGAGTCTTCTGCTAAGTTTATGGTCGGTTATCGGGCTTTCCGGTGAAACGCACGTGTGCGCACTGTCACCACACCTGCGCTGATCTGCTCATCAGCCGCCGGTCAGCCTGGTAACCCCTGTCTCACCTCCTTTCGCACCGACTTTGCCCTCAATGGCTCTTTTGCAGATTTTCATGGCGCAGAAAGTCGAAATCGGCCCCCAGGTGCGCCTGCTGGATCGCCGTATGGTACAGGCGCTCATATCCCCTGGCCGGACATGGGATGCTGTTCTGCGCCTGAGCGCGACGCCGATTCAGTTCGCCCCTATCCACCAACAGCTCCAGCCTGCGCCTGTCCACATTTAGCTCGATGCGATCGCCGTCGCGCACCAGTCCCAGCGGCCCGCCGACTGCCGCTTCGGGCGATACGTGCAACACCACCGTGCCGAAGGCGGTGCCGCTCATCCGGGCATCCGAAATACGGACCATATCCCGCACACTCAGCTTCTTAGGGATCGGCAGGCAGCCTACTTCCGGCATCCCCGGCCCGCCGACCGGCCCGGCCCCTTGCAGCACCAGAAAGTCATCGGGGCGCACGTCCAGCGCCGGATCGTCAATCCGCGCCGCCAGGTCCGAGGGTGAGGTGAAGACCACCGCTCGCCCGGTGACGTTCAGCAGTTCCGGGCTGGCCGCCGACCGCTTGAGCACTGCGCCGTCCGGGCACAGACTGCCTTTCAGCACCACCAGCGCCCCTTTCTCTTGAAACGGTGCGGACACAGGCCGAATCACATCCTGCCACGTCGGGAACTGATAGGGCACGTCCAGGATTTCGCCCAGCGTGCGCCCGGTCACCGTGCGCGCGTCCAGGTGCAGCAACGGCTTGAGTTCCTGCAACACCACCGGCATCCCGCCCGCATGGTGAAAGTCCACCATGTAGTGCTGGCCGGATGGCTTCAGGTTGACCGGCAACGGCGTGCTGTCGCTGAAAGCATCTAGCCGCCCCAAGTCCAGCCGTATTCCCAGCCGACCGGCTATCGCCGTCAGGTGAATGATGGCGTTGGTTGAGCCACCGATGGCCTGCAGAGTGATGAGCGCGTTGTCGAAGGCGTCCGGCGTCATGATCTGATCGGGGGTCAGCCCTTCGCGCGCCAACTCGACCGCGCGATAACCGCTAAGCTCCCCATGCCGCAGCCGTTCGGCGTAGACCGCCGGGATGCTGGCCCCACCGGGCAACATCATCCCCAGCGCTTCGATCAAGCAGGCCATGGTGCTGGCGGTGCCCATCACCCCGCACGTCCCGGCGGTCGGCGCCAACTGATTCTCTACCTGCCGGATCGCGGACTCATCCAGGCCACCTCGACGGTACTGCGCCCAAAAGCGGCGACAGTCGGTGCACGCGCCGATGCGCTCGCCTTCCCAGTCGCCGGGCAACATTGGCCCTGCCGCCACGACGATGGCGGGCAGCCCGGCGCTGGCCGCGCCCATCAGCAGGGCGGGCAGCGTTTTGTCGCAGCCCCCCAGCAGCACCACCGCGTCTAACGGCTGAGCGCGGAGCATCACTTCCACGTCCATCGCCATCAAGTTGCGGAACATCATGCTGGTGGGGTAGAGAAACACCTCGCCCAGGGAGATCACCGGGAATTCGAGCGGCAACCCGCCCGCCTGCCACACGCCGCGCTTGACCGCCTCGGCCAGTTCGCGCAGCCCGCGGTGACAGTTGTTCAGGTCGCTGACGGTGTTGACGATCCCCACCACGGGTTTGCCGAGCGCCCGGTCGCTGTAGCCCATCGAGCGAGCGAACGAGCGCCGCAGGTACAACGCGAATTCCTGATCGCCGTATTCCGTCAGGCGGTTGCCCAGCCCTTGCGGTGTCATGAGCCTGGCTCCAACACCCTTACCTGCTTTTGCGGCGCAGCGCGCGCCGTGCTGCCTCGACAATATCCTTCACTGACAGCCCCCACGCATCCATCAGCGTATCTGGATCGGGGCCGGTCTCGGCGAACGTGTCGTTCAATCCCACGAACTCCACCGGTGCGGGATAGTGTCCTACCAGCGCTTCGGCAACGGCGCTGCCCAGCCCGCCGATGATCAGGTGATCTTCGGCGGTCACCAGCGCGCCGGTCTCCTCGGCAGCTTGCCGGATCAGGTCAACATCCAGCGGTTTGATGGTGTGCACTGCCAGCACCCGCGCCTGAATGTGTTCCTGCGCCAGGGCATCTGCCGCCTGCACACAGCGCGCTACCATGCTGCCCGACCCGATCAGCGTCACGTCGTTTCCCTGACGCACGGTGACGCCCTTGCCCAACTGAACCGTGTGCGCTTCGGTGAACACGTCCGGCACCACTGCCCGGCTGATGCGCATGTAGACCGGCCCGTCATACTCGGCGATTACGGGGACCATCCTGGCCGCCTCGACGTTGTCGGCAGGGGCGACTACGACCATGTCCGGCATGGCGCGCATTATCGCCACATCATTGACGGCGAAGTGCGTCGGCCCGTCCTTGTAGTCTGACAGGCCGGAGTACCCGCCGATTAGCTTGACGTTGGTGCGGGCGTAGGCCACGCAGGTACGAATCTGCTCGCAGGCGCGCAGCGTCAGCAGCGCGGCGAAGGTATTGACGAACGGGATCAGCCCGCCCAGCGCCAGCCCGACTCCGATGTCCACCATAGACGCTTCGGCCACGCCCACGTTGAAGAAGCGGTCTGGATAGCGGTCGGCGAAATACCTGGTCAGCGTCGAAGTCGAGACGTCGGCTTCCAGCACCACCACATCGGGGTTCACCGCACCATAATCGGCCAACGCCATCCCGTACGCCTGCCGCTGAGGTATCTGGCTCATACTGCATATCCTTTCAGTTCGGCGACCGCTTGAGCGTACTCCTGCTCGGTCGGCACCGCCCCATGCCACTTGGCGGTATTCTCCATGAACGACACCCCCTTGCCTTTGGTGGTATGGGCCACGATCACCGTTGGCAGGCTGTGAATTTCCAACGCCATATCCAGCGCGTCGAGCACCTGACGCATGTTGTGCCCATTGATCTCGATCACCGCGAACCCGAAGGCGCGCCACTTGTCAATCAGCGGCTCCAGCGGCAGGATGTCGTGCGTCGCTCCGTCGAGTTGTACGTCGTTGTAATCCATGATGACGGTCACTTCGCTGGTGCGGTATTTTGCCGCGGCCAGCGCACCTTCCCAGGCCACGCCGGATTGCACCCCGCCATCGCTCATGAGGGCGTAGATGTGGTAATGCGGCCCCTTCAGGCGCTGTGCCAGCGCCATCCCGACGGCGATGGATAGCCCGTGTCCCAGGAACCCCGACGACATCTCGACACCGGGCGTCTTGATCCGATCCGGATGCCCCTGCAGATGCGCGCCCAGATGCCCCCACTGCGCCAGGTCTTCCACGGGGAAGAAGCCGCGCCGCGCCAGCGCCGAATAGAGCGCCGCCGCCGCGTGTCCCTTGCACAGCAGAAAACGATCTCGCGCAGGCCAGTCGGGGCGCGCCGGATCGATCCTCAGGTGATGGAAATACAGCGCAGCCAATATCTCGGCGCAGGAGAACGATCCCCCGAGGTGCCCTGCCCCGCGCCGATAGACCATTTCCAGCACATCCAGCCGAATCTGGCGCGCCTTTTCCAGTAAGTCGCGGATCAACTCATCGGAATGGTGACGCATGGTTTGCTCCTGGCGGTCAGATGCGCTCCTCACGGCGAGCCTGTTCGTAGATGGCACGGCGCTGCTCGAAGTAGCCTGGCACTGGCACGTCCCACCAGCCAGGGGCCAACCCGCCCGATGTGCCCGGCTGCGTATCCACCATCACGTCAATCACGGCAGGTCCGCCCATCTCCAATGCTTCGCGCAGCGCGGGCGCGACCTCGTCCGGGCGGCTGATGCACACGGCGTGCGCGCCGAATCCCCTGGCGATGGCCGCAAAATCGGGCGTCAGCGCCTGACTGTGATCCTCGAACATGGTTGCGTATACGGCTTCCTCGCCATAGGCGGCGAGCTGCAGGTCGCGGATGGCCTGCCAGCCAGCGTTGTTCAGCACCACCACGACTACCGGAATGTGGTACTGCACGGCGGTCGCTAGCTCCTGGATGGTCATCAGGAAATCGCCGTCGCCCACCATCGCCACTACCGGAGTCTGCGGCGCAGCCAGCTTGGCCCCCATCGCCGCCGGGAACGACCAGCCCATCGTGCTAAAGCCACCCGCCGAGATATAGGTACGCGGCTTGAAGAAGGGCATTTCCTGGAAGACCTGCGCCTGAATGTTGCCCGACGAGGTGAACACGATGCCGTCTGGTGGCAACACCTTGCGCACTTCGGCGATCACCCGCCCCATCGTGACCGGCGTTCTATCCGACTCGCGCAGATCGCGGTTCTGCCGCCACCAGCCAGCGACCTGCTCGGTGATTTCGCGCGTATACGGCGCGTCCTGCCAGGCGCGGGCCGGACTTCGCTGGCGCACGGCCTCCAACAACCCACCCAACACCGCCTTTGCGTCGCCGACGACGCCTACCTCGACCGGATAGTTCTTGCCGATCTCAGCGGGGTCAATGTCCACATGGATCAGCTTCGTCGGCGGGATGTTGAACGAGGCACCGGGTTTGTAGGACGAGGCCGCCTTGTCGGCGAAGCGCACGCCCACCGCCAGCAGCACATCGGCGTGAACGGTCATGTAGTTGCCGCAGGTCGTGCCGTTGGCACCCATGTGCCAGGCGTACAGCGGGTGATCCTCAGGGAAGGCGCTCTTGCCCTGCATGGTGGTGACCACACACGCGCCGAGATGCTCCGCCAGCGCGCGCAGTTCGTCCCATGCGCCCGACAGAATCACCCCCCCGCCGGCGACGATCACCGGGCGCTGCGCCTGAATCAGCAGGTCAGCGGCCCGCGCCAGCGCCGCGGGGTCTCCGGCAGGGCGGTCGTGCGGGCGACGCTTGCGCGGTTCCGGCGCTTCCGGCAACTCGACCATATCCGCCTGCACGTCCATCGGCAGGGTGATGAGCGTCGGTCCCGGTCTGCCGGTGCGCATGGCATTGAACGCCTGCCCCATGGCGCGCGGAAGCTGCACCGCGCTGTCTATGTGCCAGGCGCGCTTGACCGCCGGGTACAACATGCGCGGCATGTCCGACCAGTACTGCCGCTCGATTTCCTGCAACACGCCCACGCCGCGCATGTAGGTGTGCGTCTCGCCGATCAGCAGCAGCAAGGGGATGGAATCAACATACGCCGTCGCCAGCCCGATCGCGGTGTTAGACGCTCCCGCCCCAATCGAAGTGAACACGGCCAGCGGCTCGCCCTTGACGCGGTAGTAGCCGTCGGCCATGTGCACAGCGGACTGTTCGTGACGCGGCATGATGACCTGAAGGCGATCCTGGTAGCGGCGAAAGGCATCCACGAGCGCCAGGTTGCCATGCCCTGGAATGCCGATGACATAGGGGACGCCTTCGCGGACCAGCATTTCGGTGACGATTTCGGAGCCTGTGAGTTTCATGACCGATAACCCCCTTGAGATGATCCGCCCGACCCGCTAGAGTCTGACCGCCTGGCCCGTGCGGGCCGATTCCTGGGCGGCCAGCGCAAACCGCAAAATCTCGCGCCCTTCCCAGGCCGTCAGGCTGGGTGGCTGGCCCGCGAAATACGCATCAATGAAGTGCCGCGTCGAATTGATGAAGCTGTGTTCCCACCCCACCGGCATATCGGAGTAGGTGATCACCTTCCGGTCGCGGTAGAGCACGACCGGCGGCACGTCCATCATCTTGCCGTGCCCGCGCGTGATCCAGATCACGCCCTTCGTGCCGGTGATCTCGATGCGGTCGTCCTGGGCATAGTGATTGGTGTCCAGCACCAGTTCGGGCGAATTGACGACTTCCAGCGACCCGTAGCGGTTGCCGGGGAATTTCCATGAGACGATGGCCGGGGAGTCCAGCACAAAACCGGGCGCGATCTCGGTCGCCCCAATCCAGGCGTGCACTTCTTCGGCCAGCCCCATGAAGTACCACGCCAGCGAAAACTTGTGATGCCCGTCATCGAACACCAGCGGCCCGCCGCCGCACTGCTCCTGCGTGAAGCGCCACGCCCATGCCTCTGGCGGCACGTCCCACATGGTGGGGCTGGTGCCGGAATTGCTCTTGATGCGTATTGTCAGCGGGTCGCCGATCTCGCCCGCCTCGATCAGGGCTTTGGCACGCTGCACCGGTGGATAGAAGATGAAGTTCTCGAAGACCTTGAAGATCACCCCGGCCTTTTCAGCGGCGGCGATCATTTCGTCGGCTTCCTGCACGCTCAAGGCCATCGGTTTTTGTAGCGAGATGTGCTTCCCCGCGGCGGCGACGTCCAGAGTGGCCTGGTAGTGCAGATGGTGGGGGAGCAGGATTTCCACCAGGTCAATGTCGGGCAACGCCAGCAGGTCATGATAATCGGTGAAAACGCGATCCGGCCCGACGCCCCACGCTGCCCCGCGTTTGGCAGCCAGATCATAGTTCTTGTCGCACACGGCCACGATCCGCGCGCGGTCGTTGGCCAGGTATTCCAGGGCGTGCAGGTCGGAGATACGCCCCGTGCCGATGAAGCCGACTCTCAGTTCATCCATAGAAGTTTCTCCGTGTTGCGTAATATGCAACTATGTTGCGTTAACGGATCGACAAGAAAGCCGGGAAGGGATCATCCCGGCCTGTCTCCTCACGCGCGTTTGAAGCTCATCCGATCGGACAGCCCTTTGCTGGCCTCCATCACGATGCGAGCATATTCGGGCAGATGGTCGAGGCTCATGCGCCCGGCAGGCCCGGAAATGCCAATGGCCCCGATGACCTTACCACGAAAATCGTACACCGGCGCAGCCACACAGCGGACGCCATAATCATACTCTTCGTCATCCACCGCATAACCCTGACGGCGCGTCTGCTCCAGATGCAGGCGCAACGTTTCGGGATCGGTGATCGTGCGCGGGGTGAACGCCGGCAGTTCAGATGGCAGGGGAACGTCGTCAGTGAAGGCCAGCAGACACTTGCCGAGCGCTGTGCAGTGCAGCGGGGCCAGCGTGCCGACGCCCGTCGTGACACGCAGGGTCGCCGGAGATTCGACCTGATCGATGTACAACGCCTGCCCCTGCGCCAGGATCGCCAGGTGCGCACACTCCCCCGTACGATCCACCAGTTGGCGCAGGAATGGCTTGGCCTCCTCGCGCAAAGGCATACGGGTCAGCAGGCTGCGGCTGAGCCGTACCACCTGCGGCCCCAGGCGAAAACGCCGGGTACCCGGAACCTGCTCGGCATACCCGTAACTGACCAGCGTATGCACCAGCCGCGAGGCGCTGCTCTTATCCACGCCCAGCTCCTCGGCGAGTTCAGTGATACCAACCCCCTCTTCGCTGACCGCCATCAGTTCCATGATCTTCAGACCACGCGCAAGCGACTGAATTTCCGACAAGATAGACCTCTCTTGAACGAAACTGCGATTTGTTGATTATCGTACAACACAGTTTCACTAAAGTCAATATCTCTGCAAAGGACGTATGTGCAAGAGATATCGCGCACCTGCCTGAAACGTGTTAGGCGCTTTTCCTCTCATGCCCCGGCCTCTTCTCCCACGCGAGCGGGCAGCAGGGGAACACTTGTGCGAGAGCAGGCAAATCCCTTCGCGCCGCGATGCACTCGCGAGGGCGAAGGGTGCAGGGGGTGAAGGGAAAATACTGTGGGTGCACCATGGGGCCGAACTACGACGAAGTCTGGCGAGGCGCGTCGTTGCCGACCTCCGTCGTCGAGTGACGCTCTCGCTCCTGAGAATGCCATGCACCCCGGCGACTGTCGGGGCGTTTTTTGTGGTGCACGGCGGGCGACGGGTATGCTGGAGAGCATGGATGCACATAGCCCCTCCGATCTGTTGCCCGCCTGGTTGTGGCGGGTCACTGTGTCCGGTGTGATCGCCGTACTGGCAGGGATCGGCGTGCTGACAATGCTGATCGCCAGAGGTGTGAGTGATCCACCGGTCGCCGGACCGGTCATGTGGGCCGATCAGGCACTCGCCTGGGCAACGCAGCGCAATTCCTGGGCGGGTGCGCCGGTCGCCCTGCCGACGCCGCCCGCTGCCTTCACCGTGACGGTGCGCGCCCGCCTGCCCGCGGACGCCGATCCGCTGGCGGCATGGGGTGTCTGGCTGGCGGAGGCGAACGGCTCGCGCGTGGTCTACGCGATCAACGGCGCGGGCTACTGGACGATCCGTCGCTGCCCGGCAGAACATGCCGTGACGGAGGCTCTCGAAGACTGCCCCGCCCTGCGCCCGGAGTGGCGCTGGCTTTTTCACCCGCGCCTGCGCCCCTCAGGGGATGCCAACACGATCACTCTGCACCGCGAGCCGGACGGCGCGATCCGCCTGCGCGTCAACGGGGAGCGGCTGGGCGCAGCGCCGGTCGAGGTGACAGGGTCGTGGGGGGTATGGGTGCGGCCCGAAGGAACACAACCGGTATGGGAGCGTGCTGAGTTGCGCACCAACAAAAAGGGCGGAGCCTGGTAGGGTGAGAGGCTCCGCCCGATGTAGGGGGTGGAAGCGCAGCCTGGCCGTCTCAGCGACCGACGCGCTCCAGAAACAGAGCCGCGCCCAGGATCACCAGCAGCAGCGGCCATGCGCTTCCCAGGTGTAGAAAGCTCAGCAGCCCGATGGCGCTCACGGCGAGCGCCAGGAACGCCCGTCGCCGCAGGCCAGTCGTCCAGACGCCTCCGCCCTGCTGGTAGCTGCGCCAGGTTTGCTGGCCCAGGCGTACGCCCAACGCCAGCAGCAGCAATCCCCACCAGTTGAGATTGAGCAGACCGATGAGGCCAATCAGCGCCATCACGCCACCGAAGAGCGCCCGGTTGCGGGCAGTGCTATCCCAGTCCCTGGCGCGCTGAGCGCGGTTCCAGCCGTCCAGGGCCAGCCACCCGCCCAGACCAAGCAGCAGCAGCGCCCACAGACTCAGACGAATGGTGAGCGCATCCTGCACCAGGATCAGCACGCCCACCCCCATCAATGCCAGCCCGGCCAGCGCCGTCCAGTTGCGCTCTTCCAGCAGTACGCGCACGCTGACCGGCGGTACAGGTCGCCCGTCACGAGGCGGGGGCGGTGGCAGGCTGTGGCCGGGGGGCAATTGCCGCACTTCCGACGGGACTGGCTCGGCGTCTCCGGAAAAAACATGGGGGTCGTTCGGCTGCTGAGTCATAGGCTTGCGCCTCATACGGTTCGGATGATGATCAGTCTCTTTACCAATCAATACGCGCGGGTTTGGCGAGAGTTGCGCGGGAATTGACGCGATTCTAACGCAATTCGCTTTGCTTTCGGCCCCTTGATTCCCTACAATCTATACGGTGTGGTGACGCAGTCGCGCCGCACACCATAAAGTGAGGGCCGGCCTGTGCCACACGCCTCCATTGTCCCCCTCCATCGCAAGCGGCTCAGCCCCCTCTGGCGCTCGAAAACATCTACTTCGGAGGTGAAACGATGGACAAACAAGCGCTGATTGATGCGTTGAATCGCGATCTGGCGGGCGAACTGCAAGCCATCATCCAATACCTGACCTACTCGTCCCGCGTCACGGGCCCCTGGCGGCCCCAACTGGTGCAGTTCATGCAGACCGAAATCCAGGACGAGTTGCTGCACGCGCAGTTCCTGGCGGACAAGATCGCGGCCCTGGGCGGCGAGCCGACCACCACGCCGCGCCCTGTTCCACCCGCGGCCACCCCGCGCGACATGCTCAAGGCCATCCTGGAAGCTGAGTTGCAGGCGGGCCGGGATTACGCCGAGCGGGCCAAGCAGGCCGAGGAATTCGGCGACAAGGGTCTGGCCGTGCAGCTCGAAAATATGGTCCTCGACGAGACCGGTCACGCCGAAGAGACGGCCAAGCTGCTGAAGAATTGGGAATAGCACATCACAAGCGCCGGAGACTTTTCTCCGGCGCGGATACTCTGCTTTGTTGGCTTATCCCAGGAGGGTACAAACAATGCTAAGCGAGAAAATGCAAGCTGCGATGAATAAGCAGATCAACGCCGAGCTGCACTCTGCCTATATCTACCTGTCTATGGCGGCATACTTCGAGGACAAGAACCTGCCGGGCTTCGCCCACTGGATGCGTCTGCAGGCCAAGGAAGAAGTGGGCCACGCCATGAAATTCTTCGACTTCATCGTCGAGCGGCGCGGGCGCGTGTTGCTGGAACCGGTTGCCGCCGTGCCTACCGATTGGGCCTCGCCGCTAGCCGTGTTCGAGAACGCCCTGGCGCACGAGCAGAAGGTCACCGGCCTGATCAACGATCTGGTCAACCTGGCCATCGCCGAGAAAGATCACGCCAGCAACAGCTTCCTGCAGTGGTTCGTGGACGAGCAGGTTGAGGAAGAAGCGTCGGCAGACGCCATCGTGCAGAAGCTGAAGATGGCAGGTGACACGGCGGTTGCCCTGCTCATCCTCGATCACGAACTGGGCGAGCGCGAGGCCGAAGAGGACTGAGCGCCAGCAGAAAGCGGTAGACAGACAGGGGACGCTCCGCGCAGGGCGTCCCCTGTCCTATGCGAGGCTTCAGGTTTCTTCGCGATACCCTGCCGGGCGGATATAGTGCACGCGCATATGCCCGGACAGAGCCTCTTTGAGAGCATCCTTCATCAGATTGCCGGAGACATGCAGCAGGGTGTCGCCATACTGCGGGTCAATGCCCATTGTCGCCTGGCAGGGGTAATGATGGTGATGCAGCCCGCCCGCCTCGACCGCGTCGTCTACCGGTGTGCCGATCAGTTGCTCCGCTACGTAGCGCGCGCAGCCGCAACAGGCGTCGCGCGTCACTTGCAGGGCAATGATCTGCCGCGTCCGCGGGTCTACTTCCGCGCGGAAGGCGGGCTGCCCGAAGTGCCGGGCAAAGGCGCGGATGAGCGGGTCATCGTAAGGCTCCCTGAGACGCAGGGCGTTGATGTGCGTCTCCGTCAGCGAGCAGAAGGGCATGGGCGTCACGCAGGCAACGCCCATCCGCGCCAGCCATTCGCGCAGTTGCCGGGCCAGACCGACCGGCAGCCAGGTCACGTTGTCAATGGGGGCGATCACCGCCCGCGCGCCGGTCATGCGGGCGATGTCGGGGATCAGCTCGGCCACGCCCTTGACCTCGGCCAGCGAGAGGATCAAGTCGCAGAGCGGCAGGGAATCGGGCAGGTGATCTTCGGGATAGTCCACGACAGGCGGCAGAACTTTGGGCGTCTCCCAGGTGAGGATCGTCCAGTCCGGCGGGGCGTGCCGACGCAGGTTTTCGACGTGTCGCCAGCCGTAGTCACCGGTGACGAAGATGAGGAGGCGCATGGGTGATCCTGTGGGCTAGCCGAATCTCATAACTGGAGTATCTGGAAAAATCCTTCACGCTCGCGCTCATCTTCAAGAATTGCTTTCGAGCTGTACAGGTAGGTGACAGTTTCCGTATTGATGCTCAAATCTTCCCGCGCCCGTTCCGTCATGGCGACATCTGGCAAGATGAGTATCGTCACCGAACCGGGGTTCTCCTGGCGTATTCGCCGCAGGCTCTTGAGCGCTGCCCCAATGCGCTCCAACACCCCTGCCTGGTCAATACCCCCTTTGATCTCAACAGTGATCTGCGGCACGCCGCTCCGCAAAATGGCAATGTCTGGTTCGTCGGCAAAAACCAGAACCCTACCATCACCCAGGTCTATTCTTGCGGCACCGGCTTGCTTGCCGCTAATAAGCTGCTGTCTCTGCAACCGCTGCAAAATGACTTCGCGGATCGCCTTCTCAGCCGATGCTCCTTTGGTGTTTTGCCATGACCCCTGGGCTTGTGAGCCGGCAGCCATGCCCCGCCACAGATCGAACTCGCGTGCGTCAATCTCGTCATCAGCTTCAACGAGTGCGCTCACAAGGCGATTTAGATGTCGCGCAATGGCAACAGCGATCTGTTCGTCTGCAACAGGCCTGCCCGCTTCGTAAGGATCGAGATTAAGGCCGACACGCTTCATGGACTTCTGCGACACCAGGGCCAGCATCCGGTAATAGCTGGCCGAGCCAGGAATGGATTGCAGCACATGGGGATGCGCGAACACAATGACTGGCTTGATGCCCCGATGAATAACCTTACTCCACGCCCGCTCTGAAATATTGAGATCGTCCCAGTCCAGGTTTTCGCCATGCACCTGGTCAATCTGGTCAGCAATCTCCAGGAGTTTCCATTCGTGCAGTTTGCGATGGAAGAAGACGCTCTTGGCAAGCTGATCGAGCGTCCAGGCTTCATGATGGGCTTGTTTTTTCTCAGGCATCAGTCGTTCCTACGCCGCCAGATGTAAATACACTTGCGCAGTTCTTCGCGTCCATGAGCGCCCATTTGCTGGCTGCTGTTGCCTTTGCCTGTTGGCAGCACCCAGATGACCTCTACAGAAAACCCCGCCTGCTCCGCGAAGTCTGAAAGAATCAGGTCAACCGGAATGGTTGCTCCCCCGTAACGCACGTTGTCATTGACCATCACAAAAGCTGCGCCCGGCTTGAGTACGCGCGCACACTCGAAGATGACCAGCGCCAGTTCGTAGAAGTAGTTGCTCACCATGCGTGGAATGCCTGCGTTGTTGAGCGTCTTTGTTTCTTTTTGCCATTCCAGATAGTTGAGGATGGTCTGTAAAGCTTGCTGATTAGTGAAGGCTGCCGATGCACGGGCCAACACCTCAGGCGAAAAGGAGGAGGCAAGTCCGGTCTTTGCCCGGTTTTCAACCGTGCACGACACCATCGCCTGACGAAGTGCGCGGATTTCCTCCTCGCCTACCCCCAGGAACGCTAGCTCCAGCGCGTAGGTGCGGGTGTAGTCATAGCGATTGGCGTAAGGCGGAGAGGTGATCAGGCCATCGAACGAGGCGGTTTCAAGAGAGGGCAACAAGTCCAGACAGGAACCGCGCAAAATCTCGATCGAACCTTGCTGACCCAGGTTATCGAAGAAACCGGGTAGGAGGCGGGAAGGTTGCAGATCAGCATAGATTTCGTCCAGCTTGTGCGTAATAGCCTCGTCAAAGCTGGCAATGCGGCCTTTGTGGAAAGGTTTGTTGCCCTGCCGTCGCCCGGAGCGGTGATCCCAGCGCAAGTATTGTCCGTCTTTGCGGGTGTAACTGATGTCCTCCAACACGCACATTGCCGCAAAGCGGAGTAGCCGTGCCGCCGACTCCGTTTCTAACTCCAGTGCTGCCAGATATTTCTCCAGTTCTTGCTGAGTCTCCTCAGGAAACGCCTGGCGGGTAATGTGCAGATGAGCAAACGGCTTAGCAGACTGCATCTGCTTCCAGGGCCGTTCGCGCCGCCAGCGCTCGAGCACTTGGCGTAGGGCGGCAACATCTCCGTTCTGCGCCTGTTGGCGCACTTCCATGACTTCGCAGCCTACGGGAAGCAATTCGATGCCAGTAGCATCCAAACCACGTTTGCTGGCAGCGAACAATGTCGTCCCAACACCGGCAAAGGGGTCTAGGACACGCCCAGATTCCAGATCGAGAACGTCCAACAGATGTTGGACAAGCGCCTCGGAGAAACTCTCTTTATATCTGAACCAACGGTAAGCGGGTTTGTTTTTGTTAGCCTGAAAGCTGACAAGCTGGCGGTTCAACTGATAGTTGACCTTGAGCTTGTCGGCAAAACGGGCCTCCAACGCTGCGTTGCGTTTCTGAACGGTCTCCAGCGCATTTTGCACTGCCTGCGTGACGATCTTATGATCCATAAGCTAGGCACCTCAAATGGCTCTCGATCTCGCCATCTTCCTATTTGAGAGTATACCGTACCCCTGTGTGCAGAACCTAATCGGGGAAAAACGAAGAGAGCAGGGCACGTCCA
>DAOTZZ010000168.1:0-4661 GCA_034433965.1 Anaerolineae bacterium | reverse complement strand
GGGCTCATCCGGCTGCTGAAGTTCGACTTCATTCCCCAAGCTCGCCGCTTCTTCAACGCTCGGCTCGACTTGGCGCTTGACCTGCTTCTGGCTCCTCCCTGACGACTTTGCAACAGCCGTGGCGGCGCAACGCACTGCGAAGTCTTGGCGTATCCTGACGGGCGGGGTAAGCTATGCGTGCCCTGCTTGCTGGATGGGCAGCATAATATCACACCAGCGCCTGGCTAGGGACGGCTCAGGTGAGCGATTTGCCTACTCTGACCATACGCGGACTGCGCTCCGACGACTGGACGGCACTCTACGCACTCTTCTGCAACGAGGCGGTGTTGCTGCACACATTCGACCTGCCCTACATCAGCGAGGAGTCTTTCCGCGAGCGCGTGAACAACCCTCCGGCGAGTGTGCACACGCTGGTTGCCGAACTGATGTTGCCCAGCGGACGCGAGCGCGTGGTAGGTGTGGCCTGGCTCAAGGTGTCAGAGCACCGACAGCGGCACCTGGCCCGGCTGGTCCTCGCCATTCAGCCGGAGTTGCGCGGCGGGGAGATCGAGGCTGGCCTGCTGCAGGCAACGCTGGCCCTCGCCGACGAGTGGCTGGCTCTGCGCCGTGTCGAGACGGTGGTCTTTCCGCCGGACGACGCTCATATCGCGCTGCTGCAACAGCACGGCTTCGTGCACGAGGCCACCATGCGGCGCTATGTGGTGCGAGGAGGGGAATATGCGGATGCCTGGTTGCTCGCGCGTCTGCGTCCGGCGGTTACTTCCGGTGAACAAGGGGGGATAGCATGACCCGGCGCGTGATGCAGCCCGAAATCCTGGTGCGCAGCGTGGAGGCGGACGACTGGGAAGATATCGCCGCCATGCAGGAAAGTGCCAATGTAGTCTTCCACACCCTGCAGTTGCCCTATCCCTCGCGCGATGCCGTCCGCGACCGCCTGGAGAATCGGCCCGCCAACCAGGTGGAACTGGTGGCTGTGGTCAATGGCGTGGCGGTGGGCCTGTTACGGTTGCAGCCAGGCAGTGGCCGTCGTGCCCATACCGCTCGCCTGGCCATGATGGTGCATGGCGACTACCAGCATCGCGGCATCGGGACGGTGTTGCTGGAGGCGGCGCTCGATCTGGCCGAACGCTGGCTGGCAATCAGCCGGGTGGAGCTGGAAGTATTCACGGACAACGAGGCGGCCATCGCCCTCTACCGCAAGTTCGGCTTCGAGATCGAGGGCACAATACGCGAGTTCGCTTTCCGCGATGGGCAGTATGTCGATGCCTATTTGATGGCGCGTATCCGGCCAACGCCGGAGAACAGTGGGCTATGACGCATCACCCATCGCCTCTGGCCGCAGCACGTGGAGAACCCAGCTACGTCTGGCGCGACGGGCAGGAACGCCGTCTGCGCATGATCGGGCATTGGGCGGAACTGCGCAGCGCCTGGGTGCTGGAGGCGGGGTGCGGCGTTGGGGCGTATAGCAGCCAGATTCGCCGCCGTTACTCGCTCTTTGTGGAAGCGTTCGATCTGGAATTCGAGCGCGTGCGCGAGGCGCGGGTGGACACGCCGCACGCCCTGGTCGCTGCGGCGGAAGCGCTACCCTACCGCGACAACCTGTTCGATACCGTCCTCTCCAATGAGGTGATCGAGCACGTTTCCGATGACCGCCGCGCTGTCGAGGAGATGGTGCGCGTGCTCAAACCCGGCGGGCGGCTGGTGCTGTTCTGCCCGAACCGCTGGTATCCTGTCGAGCAACACGGGCATTACTGGCGCGGAGTGTATCATTTCGGCAACACGCCGCTGATCAACTACCTGCCCCGTCGCTGGCGCGACCGGCTGGCCCCGCACGTGCGCACCTACACCGCCCGCGACGTGCGCCGCCTGTTCGATGGCCTGCCGGTGCGCATTGTGCACCATGGGCGCATCTTCGGCGGCTACGACAACATCATTCAGCGTTACCCGCGCCTGGGTCGCTGGCTGCGCGACACACTCTACCTGCTGGAACGCACACCCTTCCGCGTCCTGGCCCTGTCACACCTGCTGGTGGTCGAGAAGACTGGAGGAGAGAGTTCGGATTTCGAATTTCGGAATTCGAATTGAAACGGTCTTCTTTGTCCACGGGTCAGGGGCGGACAGATATTTTCAGCCGTCAGCCGATAGGTTCGGTCGAGCGCACCAGGCGCAACCCCTGGGCTGCGTAGCGGGCCAGCGTTTCTTCGGCCAGCGCGTCGAAGTCTATCTCCGGATGAGCTACCGAGGACATGCAGTCGGTCAACACGCGCCATTTGGCGACCTCCGCCGGACGGTCGCGGTAGACGCGCATCACCGAGCCGAGCGTCTCCAGCACGCAGTGACTCTTGGCCTGCCCGGCGACGTAGATCAGGTCGTAGCTTTCCAGGGTGGACAGGAAAGCTGTGTTCAGCCCGCCTTCCGGATGACCGGGCACTTTCACTTCGGGTTCCAGCAAAGAGTAGTACTCTGTTTGCGGCAGCGAGCCTTTGAGCACGAAATGCGGCTGCGCCTGACGCGCGGCGGCGTGAAAGGCGATGGCCTCGTACAGCGCGGGCGTGATGGCATGGCCCGGCGTGCCGATCAGGGTGTGGAAGGGCCAGATCATCAACTGCTTGCGGGCGTTTTCTTCCAGCGCGTGAACATAGCCGCGCGACCATTCCGGCTCATAGAGCGGAACCCACTTGCCCGCGTCTACCTCGGCGGCGCTGATCGGCGTGAAGGGAGCCGGAGGCTGGCCGGAGGCGTCGCGCCACCAGGTGGGGAAGAAGATTTGCCGTGGCAGGTGACTATCCAGCGAAGCGGCGATGGTCGTGATCTCGCCAGCGTGCCGGTAAATCCATTCCACGGTGCGGCGCGTGTCGTCTACCGCGCCCGGCACGCACAGTGCCCCGTCGGGGTGAATGAAGTCTACCTGCGGGTCAACCAGTAGCAGCAACACGCGGCGCGTGTCCTGTCCGGCGGGCGGTAGTCCGGCGGCCAGCCCTGCTGATACGGCAGCAGCCGTGTCGGGGTATGTCAGTTTTCCGATACGTTCCGGCGCGTAGTAAGCGGGAAAGGTAGTCACAGGCATTCCTCCTGCACGCTCAATGGGTGTGCTGATTCTTATTGTAGCGGACTCAGGGGCGCTCTGAACGGAGCAGGTCGCGCAAGGCGCGCAGCAGATCGGTGACGGTGACGATGCCCACCAGCCGGTCGCCCTCCAGTACTGGCAGCCCGCTGATAGTATGTTCCAGCAGCAGATCAATGGCCTTTTCTACCGGATCATCGGCAGAAATGGTGATGGGATCGGGCGTCATGCAGGCGTCTACTTCGGTACGGGTCAGCAGCAGTTCGTCTTCCCAGCGTTCGCGCAGCACGAGTGGGGAATGCGTCGCCAGGCGCAGGTCGCGGTCGGTGATGATCCCGCACAGGTGGCCTTGATCGTCGAGCACGGGCAGGCGGCGGCAACGGGTCTCTTCCATACGCATCTTGGCGGTGAGCAGTGTGTCCGAAGGGCGCACCGTCACCGGGTCGGGGGTCATCACGTCGCGGACGAGCATGGTGTGGGCTCTCCATCAGGACAGCAGACGCTGATACACGGCCAGGGTCTCGCGGGCGGCACGTTGCCAGGAGAAACGGGCGGCGCGCTCCGGCCCGGCGGCGGCCATTTCCGCCCGCAGCCGGTCGTCGGCCAGCACCATCCCGATCACATCGGCCATGTGCTGGACATCATAGGGGTTGAAGTAGCGCGCGACGTCGGCTCCCAGTTCCGGCATACTCGACTCGCGGCTGCTGACGACCGGCGCGCCGCAGGCCATCGCTTCCAGCACCGGCAATCCGGCCCCCTCATAGACCGAAGCCATCACGTAGACGGTCGCGGCACGAAAGACGGCGGGCAGGTCGTCGTCGGGCACGTAGCCAGGCAGATGGACCGCGTGTTCCAGACCCAGTTCGCGCACGCGGGCGAAGAACTCGTCGTAGAGCCAGCCTTTCGCCCCGACCACCACCAGTTCCAGCGAGCGATCGTCGCGGCGGAGCAACGCGAGCGCTTCGGCCAGGCGGGCCAGATTCTTGCGCGGCTCGATGGTGCCCACGGCCAGCAGAAAACGCTGTGGCAGGTTGTATTTCGCACGTACCCGCGCCACTTCGTCGTCGGGTACGACCCGGAAATGTGGCGCGGCGGCTTCGTGCACCACCGTGATCTTGCGATCCGGCGTGCGGTAATGGCGGATCAGATCGTTCTTGGTGGCTTGCGAGACGACGATGATGGCGCTGGCACGGCGGACAAAGAGCGGCATGGCCAGGTTGAGGTACCAGTAATTCAGTTTCTTGTGATGCTGCGGAAAGAGCTTGAAGATCAGGTCGTGCACGGTGAGCACCGTCGGCACGCCGCGCAACGGTATCAACAGGTGTTCGGTGGCGTGAAACAACCTGGCTCCTGGCACCAGTCGCCCGAACGACAGGCGGGCCAGTTGTCCCAGCCAGACGGCCATGCGCCAGGGTTTGTAACCCAGGCGGATCGAGCGCTGCGGGACGGCGCTCCATTCGGGGAAGGTGCGCGCCTGCCCGGTGCGGTTGTAGAAGAGGGTGGGCGGCGTGTCCAGTTCGGCGATCAACGCACTGGCGAGCGAGTGCGCGTAACGGCCCAGCCCGGCCCGGCTGTTCACCGCCGCCGATACGTCCAG
>DAOTZZ010000167.1:0-12305 GCA_034433965.1 Anaerolineae bacterium | reverse complement strand
GGCTCATCCGGCTGCTGAAGTTCGACTTCATTCCCCAAGCTCGCCGCTTCTTCAACGCTCGGCTCGACTTGGCGCTTGACCTGCTTCTGGCTCCTCCCTGACGACTTTGCAACAGCCGTGTCCCCCTCTCGCTCACTCGTGCCCCTTTGGTCTTCTTCAGTGTTGAGATTTTTGTTTTCTATCTACGATCGGCTATACTGACCCCATCAGCGTATGCCTCTTGCGCGCCACGCCGTGCTCCGTCTCTCTTGAGAAGTGACAGATCGGAGCCTGCTGCGCCGACTGTGCGCTTCACGACATCTGTCCGAGGGGGGCTAGCGACACACAAGAGGACGCCATGCTTGACAAAGACCTGCAGATCACCGTGATCGGGGCGGGACATGGCGGCAAAGCCATGGCCGCCGACTTGGCTGTGCACGGCTATGCCGTGCGCCTCTACAACCGCACCTACCAGAACATCGAAGTCATCGCTGCCCGGCGGGGTATCGAAGTCACCATGGAAGACGGCCAGCAGTTTTTTGGCCGCATCCGCCTGGTCACCAGCGACATCGCCCAGGCGCTCGATGGGGCACATCTGATCATGGTGGTGGTGCCTGCCTCGGCGCACCGCGATATTGCCCTGGCCTGCGCGCCTCATCTTCAAGATGGGCAGATCGTCATCCTCAACCCAGGCCGGACAGGGGGCGCGCTGGAGTTCCGCCATCTCTTACAGCAGGAGGGCTGCACAGCAGACATCGTAGTCGCTGAGACAGAGACGTTTCTCTTCGCCAGCCGCAGCGATGGCCCGGCAGAGGCGCGCATCTTCCGGCGCAAGAACTCTGTGCCACTGGCCGCGTTGCCCGCCAGCCGTACCGCCGACGTGCTCAACGTATTGCAAGAGGTTTACCCGCAATTCATCGCCGCGCCGAATGTGCTGCATACCAGCCTGAACAACATGGGGGCCGTGTTCCATCCGGCACTCACCCTGCTCAATATGGGCTGGATCGAGCGCACCGGCGGCGAGTTCGAGTTCTACATAGACGGCGTCACCCCGGCTACGGCCACCATCCTGGAACGCCTGGATCGCGAGCGCGTCACCATCGCGTCGGCGCTGGGCATCCGCGCCCAGACGGCCCAGGAATGGCTGGCGCGCGCCTATTCCGCACACGGCGACAATCTCTACCAGGCCATTCACGACAACCCCGGCTATCGCGGGATCAAAGCGCCACGCACCGTGCGCCACCGCTACATCTTCGAGGACGTGCCCTATAGCCTGGTACCGATGTCCGAACTGGGCAAGCGCTTCGGTGTCGAGGTGTGGGGCATGGAAGCCATGATTCAGCTCGCCTGTGTAGTGGACGGCGTGGACTACCGGCACCGCGGGCGTACGCTGGAGCGCATGGGGTTGGTCGGCCTGTCGCTGACCGAGATCACCCGCCTGGTGGAAACCGGCAGCCCCGACCGCGAACCGGCCCCTGCCGACGGGCGGCAGGCCACTCGCTGAACGATCCTTTCGCCACCGCTCCCCCCACCCCCCAACTTCACTGAGCCGTCTGAGAGGAGGCGACGATGCATCCCAAAGGCAAAGTATTGGCAGGCAGTCTGGGCGACTGCGTGCACGTGGCCGGTGTCACCCGCTTTCTGGCCGTGGCTGAAGATGCGGGCTACGAGGCTCACTTCACCGGCCCGGCCACCGATCTGGAAACGTTCCTCGACGCCATCGTCGCTTACGATCCGGACGTCATCGGCGTCAGCTATCGTCTGACGCCCGAAAACGCGCGCATCCTGCTGCGCGAACTGCGCAGTATGCTCGAAACGGCGGGGGTGCTGGGGCGCAAACGACTCTTTTTCGGTGGGACACCGCCCGTTGCCGCCATCGCCCGCGAGATGGGCTACTTCGATGCAGTGTTCTCCGGCGACGAGCCGCCGCACCGCGTGCGCCAGATACTCGAAGGGCGCCCCGTCGAGGCGCGCGGGCCAGAAGCGTTTCCGCAGCAGACGGTCGAGCGCATCCGCTGGAAAGCGCCCTATCCCCTGCTGCGTCATCATTTCGGCATCCCCGCGCCTACCATCGAACCGACCGTTGCGGGCATCGCACAGATCGCCGAGTCTGGCGTACTGGACGTGATCTCGTTGGGAGCCGATCAGGACGCACAGGAGAATTTCTTCCACCCGTCGCGGCAAGACCCGCGCAGCAAGGGTGCGGGCGGGGTGCCCTTCCGCAGCGAAGACGATCTGCGCCGCCTGTACGAAGCCAGTCGTCGCGGCAATTACCCATTGCTGCGCTCTTACTCCGGCACCGCCGATCATCTGCGTTACGCCGATCTGTTGGTGCGCACCATTCACAACGCCTGGTGCGCCACCTCGCTGTTCTGGTTCAACGCCATGGATGGACGCGGGCCGTCCCCGCTGGCGCAATCCATCCGCGAGCACCAGGCGTTGATGGCCTGGCACGGTGAACGCGATATCCCGGTAGAGGGCAACGAGTCCTATCACTGGGGGATGCGCGATGCGCCGGATGTAGTGGTATGCGCCTCGGCCTATCTCTACGCTTACAATGCCCGGCGCTTTGGCGTGCGCGACTACATCCTGACCTATATGTTCCAGAGTCCGCCGCAACTCTCCAACGCCATGGACCTGGCCCGCGCGCTGGCCATTCTGGAACTCAGCGAGCGCTTCGCCTCCGACACGTTTCGCATCTGGCGACAGACGCGCACCGGCCTGCTCAGCTACCCGGTAGACCCGCGGCGGGCACGGGCGCACCTGGCGCAGAGCATCATGCTGCAGATGGCGCTGCGCCCGCACATCGTGCATATCGTCGGCCATACCGAGGCCGATCATGCCGCTACTGCGGACGAAGTGATCGAGAGCGCGGTGATGGTGCAGGAGGTCATCGAGACAGCGCTGCGCGGCAATCCCGACATGACCGCTGACCCGGCAGTGCAGCGCCGCAAAGAGGATCTGATCGCCGAGACGGAGCGCCTGATTGACGCCATCCGCGCCCTGGGTAGCGACTCCGACGACCCGCTGACTGACCCTGACGTGCTGGCCCGCGCCGTCGCCGTTGGCCTGCTCGACGCGCCACAACTGGTCAACAATCCCTATGCGCCGGGGCGGGTGCGCACGCGCAGTATCGGCGGCGCGATGTGGGCCGTAGACCGCGCCGGTCATCCGCTCACGGAGGAGCAGCGACTCTTGAGCCTGGAGTTCTCAGTCGGGAGTCCGGAGTCCGGAGATGAGGTCAGCCCGACCAGCAGCGCCCCAGACTCTAAACTCTAAACTCCAAACTCATAAACTCATAACTCGTCACTCGACACGTCCGCGCCTGTGCTGCTATAACCTGCACACAGGCGCTCGTTTTCCGGTGCCTCGCCATCGTTGTGTCATGTAGCTGGAGGTGCCGCCATGCGTCGCCCTGCGACTCTGTTCACTGGCGCTACCCTGGGCGCGCTGCTCACTGCGCCATTGCTGGCTGTCTTCTATCTGGCCGAGCAGGTGTTCGGCCTCCCCTTCCCACCCTTTGCCGTCTTCGACTGGCTGGCACGGGCATTGCCTGGCGATATCGTGGTGCGCAGCATCGAAGCGATGGTTGACCTCATCCGCCGCTTCGACCTGGGCGAGACCTCTGGCACGGCCAAGACGGTGGAAACCCTGGCCGCGCTGGCGATTTTCTTCGGCGGCGGGGTGCTAATGGCAGTAGCTCTCCTCGCCGGTCACCAGCGGCTGGCTGAGCGAAGACGCCTGCCGCAGGGCATCTGGTTGGGCGGGCTGGCGGGGATGCTGGTGAGCATACCGGTCGTGGCGATCAGCCTGGACGTGGGAGGCACGGATACCGCGCCAGCGATCGTCGCGATGTGGCTGTTGCTGGCCTTCGCGCTTTGGGGAGCGCTCCTGTTCTGGCTGGCGGGGCGCTGGCCGGAGCCGCGACCCGCCGAAATCTCTGCGGTCCCTCCGGTCATGGCTCGCCCGCTCAGCCGCCGTGAGTTCCTGATCCGCGTAGGCAGTGCCTCGGCGACGCTGACCGTGATCGGGGCGGCGGTGGGGCGTTACCTGGAAGTGCGGGAGGAGCGCAGCTATCAGGCGCTGGTCCGGCAACGGCGCGCGGCGGCAGAGGCAGTCGCCGGACAGGTTGACCTGCCCAACCGCGACGATCCGGTGATCCCTGTGCCGGGCACGCGCCCCGAATATACGCCCCTGGAAGATCATTACCGGATTGACATCAACGTACGCCCACAGAAACTGGACGCTGCGACCTGGCGGCTGCGCATTGGCGGGCTGGTAGAGCGCCCCCTGGAACTGACGCTGGACGAGATCGTCACCGACTTCACACGGGTTGACCGCTACGTGACGCTCTCGTGCATCTCCAACCCCATCGGCGGCGACCTGATCAGCACCACGCGCTGGACGGGCGCTCCGCTGGCGGAAGTCCTGGCGCGCGCGGACGTACAGCCAGCAGCGACGCATCTGCGGGTCAGCAGCGCGGATGGCTTCTACGAGACAGTGGCGCTCGATCTGGTGCGCGACGACCCGCGCCTGATGCTCACCTACGCCTGGGACGGCATCCCCTTGCTACACGAGCACGGCTACCCGCTGCGCCTGTACATTCCGGATCGCTATGGTATGAAGCAGCCGAAGTGGATCACCGCGATCGAGGCTATCGCGGGGGACGAGGACGGCTACTGGGTGGCCCGTGGCTGGGACAGAGAGGCGCGCGTGCGGGCGACCGCGGTAATTGATGTGGTGGCCAGCGATCTGCGTCACACCAGCGAGGGCATGACGCTGGTGCCCATCGGCGGCATCGCCTACGCGGGCGCGCGCGGGATCTCCGCCGTAGAGGTGCGCGTGAACGACGGGCCGTGGCAGCCCGCACAGCTACGTCAGCCGCTCTCCGATACGACGTGGGTGGTGTGGCGCTACGAATGGCCGTTCGTCGCCGGACGGCATACCTTCACCGTGCGTTGTCGCGAGGCGGACGGCACGCCACAGATCGAAGCGCGCGCGGGCACCTTTCCCAGCGGCGCAACAGGCTATCACGACCTGACGCGCACGCTATGAGCGTCCCGACTGCGCGCGTCGCTCCTCGTCCAGCAGGGCGGCCAGCGGTACCGCTTCGCCGTCGGCGGCCAGGTCGTCAAGCAGGCGTTGCTTGAGCGCGCGTCGCTCCTCGTCGCTCAGCAAAGCCAGCAACAACGCCAGCCGCGCATCGTCGCCACCGCCGCGCTTGGCTTTGTGCTGTTCCTGGGCAGCCTGCTTCTGCTGCTCGATAGTATTCAGCCCCCACACCAACCACAACGAGAGCGTCGAGCCGAAAGCGGCCAGCACAGCAATGCTGGTGACGAACTGACTGTTGGTCAGCGCATCTGCCATGCCCATCCCCACCCAGATGAGGATGGTTGCGGCCAACAATGTGCCGATATGCCTGATCCCCTGCACAGCCTGTCCCCTTCTCGAACGGTGTTGCGCCGGTCACTTCACTGATCTCTACGCATGACGAACATCCGGCGTTGCGCGAGGGCGACGGCACGTTGTGAGCGGGAACGCCTTATTCGTCCTCGCCGGCGAAGACCTGCCAGGGGCCGTGCATCCCGTCGTAGGTCACGCCGTAGTAGACGCGCAGTTCGCCGTTCACCCGCTGCACCAGGTCGTAGCGCACCGTCCCACCACGCTTATAGCGCTTCCACAGCCCGATGTCGCCGCGCCATTCGACCTTGTCCGGCTGCACCGGATTCGACTCTTTCTCGGTGATGGCGTAGTGCCACAGTCGCCGCGCCGAGGAGCGCGTGACGTTCTTGACCACGTTGCCGTTGCGCAGGTCGCGCATCACGTGATACATGACGCCTTTGCGCTGCTCGGAACCGATGATCTCCACGCCAGTGCGGGGCGGCTCAATGGCCGAGGAAGGCTCCGCGGGAGCAGGGAGAGGCCCTTCTGCCTCGGAGGAAAGGGGAAGCGCCGGACTTTCGGCGGCAGGCGCGATCCCTCGGCGGGCCAGGCTCTGCGCGACCAGTTGCACGATCTCGTCGCGCACGGCCAGGTTGGTTTCGGCCTCGTCGCGCACATAGACCTTGTTGTCGTCCAGGGCATAGGGCGGGTCGTCGCCACGCGGCACCTGGATGCGGATTACCTGTTTGCCGCGCGTCTCCAGCACGTCAATTTCCACGTCTAGCGGCGGGGTGATCTTCTGCTCGATCTCGGTGCGCAACAGTTCGACCGCCTCGGTCACGTTGGGCACCCCGATCGGCTTGTCTTTGGGTTTGGCGCTCACGCCCACGTACACCGTGCCGCCGTTGGTGTTGGCGAAAGCGCACACATCGGCGACGATGGCATATAGTCGCCCACCGCGCCGCGTGACGGCTTCGTGGAACGACTGCACGATGTTCGGCCCCAGTTCGCGAGCGGCCTGCACATGATCGTAGGGATCGTGACTGGGCTGATAGGGGCGGGTGCGGGCGAAGTCGTTGCTCTGGAACACTTCCAGCAGCGCGGCGAAGGAGCGCTCCGGCAACAACACTTCGGTGATGCGGTCGCCGATGCCCAGATACTTGGGGTTACGCGGGTCGGCCAGCAGGCGGTGCGCGTCCGACCCCTGAATGCAATGCATCCGGCGCGGATATTCGGGCTTGGAGCCGTCGAAGAAACGGGCCGTGCTATGACGCCCGCGCCGATCCAGGTCGGTGACCTCCAGCGCGTGCAGGTATGGGTCTTGCGTGTAGGCGATCTTGGTCTGCCCGCCGAAGTCGAAGCCGCGCATGGCGACCCCATGCGCCGAGTTGGCGTGCGCCGCAATGACGATACCCCCCGCCTCGTTGATCTTACGATAGGCGGTGAGCACGTCCGCCGATGCCCCCACGTTCGACGTGCCCTGGTCGAGCACCGCAGGGGGAATGTTCAGGCTGAGCAACAGGTGTTCGAGCTGCCGCACCGGTGTATCGGGCGGGAAAATGCCCAGGATATGAAAACCAAAGGTAGCGGTGAACTCGAAGCCTGGCAAGACCAGGACCGCGTCCAGCAGGCGGCGGTACTCGTCCAGGCGGCGCCGTTCGTCGGGCTGAATGCGATTCAGGCGCGCCAGCAGTTCGAGTTGCTCGATCTCTTCCGTCATGGCGCGGTAACCGGCCACGGTGTTGTGATCGGTGAAGGCGACGATATCCAGTCCACGCGCCTCAGCCTGGCGCAGGATATCGAGATAGCTCACGTCTGGCTCCTGATAGTCGGCGGAGCCGGGCGTATGTAGATGGAGGTCTACGCGGTACCAATGCATCTTGGCGCGGCGTGATTTACTGTTCACGGATGTGCCTCTCTTCGTCTGGAGGGCACGTCCAGGCGGCGTCAGGGTGCCGCCTGGCGTGCTGCAAATACGAAATGTTCCGACGACGTAGAGAAGGCTGTCTTACCCCACCAGATCGCGGAAAATGGCCGACAAACGGCTCGGCTCGAAGGGTTTGATCAGAAAATGGTTCGCGCCAGCCGCCAGGGCTTCTTCCTGGTGATCCAGGCCGGAAGTCATGACCACAGGCAACCTGGCAAAATGGTCGTCGGCCCGCAAACGGGCGACGACTTCCACCCCCTTCATATCCGCCAGATGATAATCAACCAGCATCACGTCGGGCGGTTGTTCGCGCACCAGGGCGAGCGCTTCCTCACCCCGCGATGCCGTCATGACCTCGAAGCCGTCCAGTTCCAATATCGTGCGCAGCAACCTGACTGTCGTGCGCTCATCGTCCACGATCAAAACTTTGGGCAATCCAACCTTCCTTTTTCTAGAGGCGCGCTGCCCTGCCTCAGCGCGCCAGATGTCCTGGAGCGTGACATGTGCTAACCCCATCCCGCGCTGCCGGTCGTAGGGGCGGTTTCAAACCCGCCCCTATGGACACCATCTGTCCCCTGGCGAAAGCAAGGAAATCAAGGGATGAGGAGAAGCCACTGCGCAAGATCTCATAACAGTCTCTAGCGCTCTCCCACTGGCTCGGCATCCGTCGCGACTGCCGCCTCTGCCTGGGCGACTGCTGCGACCTCTACGCCCGCGCCGTCCGATGGCTGAGTGGGGGGCAGGAGCGCCGCGTTGAGCACTTCGGTGACGTCGTCCACGAAGACGAAGGTCAAGGATTGGCGCACTTCTTCGGGCACGTCTTCCAGGTCTGGCTCGTTGCGGCGGGGCAGGATCACCGTATCCAAGCCGGCGCGGTGCGCGGCCAGCACCTTGGCTTTGATGCCCCCCACCGGCAACACCTGCCCGCGCAGGGTGATCTCGCCCGTCATGGCTACGTTGCGCCGCACGGGCCGCCTGGTGATCAGCGACATCAGCGCGGTGACCATCGTCACCCCTGCCGACGGGCCATCTTTGGGCACAGCGCCGGCGGGCACGTGCAGGTGAATGTCGTGCTTGTCGAAGTAGTCGGGGCGGATGCCGAATTCCGCCGCCTTGGAGCGCACATAGCTGAACGCCGCGCGCGCGCTTTCCTGCATCACCTCACCAAGCTGACCGGTATACTGGAAGCCCTTGTTGCCGGGCATATCCGCCGCCTCGACGAACAGGATGTCGCCACCGAAGATGGTCACCGACAAGCCAATGGCCACGCCCGGCAGGTTGCCGATGCGATCCTCGATCTCCGTCTGATATTCGTAGCGCGGATGACCGAGCAGCTCGCGGATGTCCGGCTGATCCACCACCACCGCTTCGGCTTTACCCTCGGCGATGCGCGTGACCACTTTGCGAGCCACGCGCCCGATCTCGCGCTCCAGGTTGCGCACACCCGCCTCGCGCGTGTAGTTGCGGATGATCTCCAGCAGGGCGGCGTCGGTGAGCGACAGCTCGCCCGGACGCAGGCCGTTCTCGCGCAACTGACGCGGCACCAGGTATTGCTGGGCGATCTGCACCTTTTCCTGCTCGGTGTAACCGGAAAGCTGAATGATCTCCATGCGGTCGAGCAGGGGCAGCGGGATGGTGTCGAGCGTGTTGGCCGTGGTGATGAACAACACCTGCGACAGGTCGAATGGCACATCGAGATAGTGATCGCGGAACTCGAAGTTCTGCTCCGGATCAAGCACTTCCAGCAGCGCCGAGGCCGGATCGCCGCGGAAGTCGTGCCCCAGCTTGTCGATCTCGTCGAGCATGATCACCGGGTTGCGGCTCTCCACCCGCCGCAACGTCTGAATGATGCGCCCCGGCATCGCACCGATATAAGTGCGGCGGAAGCCGCGAATCTCGGCTTCGTCGCGGATACCGCCCAGCGACATGCGCGTGAACTTGCGCCCCATCGCCCGCGCGATGGACGCGCCCAGCGAGGTCTTGCCCACACCAGGCGGCCCCACAAAGCACAAGATAGCTCCCTCGCGCTCGCGGCGGATGGTGTCGGTGCTGGTCTGCTGTTGCAGTTCCTGGGCGCGCTCCTGGCGCAACTTGCGCACGGCCAGATATTCCAGGATGCGCTCCTTGATGTCTTCCAGGCCGTAGTGATCTTCGTCGAGCACGGCGCGCGCATGGGCGATGTCGAGATTGTCCTCGGTCTGAATGTTCCAGGGCAGGCTGACCATCCAGTCCAGGTAGGTGCGGATCACGCCGTATTCAGCGGCGGCGGTAGGCAGCTTGGCCAGGCGATCCAGTTCGCGGCGGGCTTCGCGCTCGGCCTCTTCGGGCATCCCTGCCGCTTCGATCTTCTTGCGGAACTCTTCGATCTCAACGGCCTGCTCGTCGCCCTCACCCAGTTCGCGCTGAATGGCCTTGAGTTGCTCGCGCAGGAAGTATTCGCGCTGCGTCTTTTCGATCTCAGACTGCGCTTCGCTCTGGATACGGTGCCCCAGTTCGAGCACCTCCAGTTCCTTGTTGAGGATGGTCATCAGCGTGCGCAGCTTTTCCAGCACCGAGTCCAGTTCCAGCAACTTCTGCTGGTCGGCCAGGTCGAGGCGGATGTACGTTGCCAGCGCGTAGACCAGTTGCAGCGGGTCGTCCACGTTCAGCGCAGCGTTGATCAGCTCGCTGGGGATGCTGGGCACCAGCTCCGCCATGCGCCCGAACAGCTCGACCACGTTGCGCATCAGCGCCTGCACTTCCAGCCCTTCCTCGACCGTCTCCGGCGCGAGATGCACACGGGCTTTCAGGTAAGGTTGGGTGGCGGTGAATTCGTCAATCCGGATGCGGGCCATGCCCTGCACCAGCAGGCGGATCGTGCCGTCGGGGGCACGGAACAACCGGTGAATCTGGGCCACTGTGCCGCAGGTATGCACCTCGTCGGGGCCGGGCGTGTCCAGTTCGGGGTTATGCGACGCCACCAGGCCAATGATGCGGTCGCCAGCGACGGCGTCGTCCACCAGCTTGACCGAGCGCGGCTGCCCCACCGTCAGGGGGATGGTCGTATGCGGGTAGACCACCAAACCGCGCAGAGGCAGAATAGGCAGTTCCGGCGGCAGAGCAAAGGTCGGCTCCTCCACCTGCCGCGACTGAGTCTTCTTTTCCTCGTCCGCCGCGCCCTCGGTGACGTTCACGTCGCGCGGCTGCTCGGCTTCAGCAGCAGAGGCAGACTCTGGCTGGAGGGGATGCTCTACCTGCTCATCGGGATTGGTCATAGGTCGCTTCCCTCATCGTCGGTAGCGTCGCGCTTGCCGGGAAAGTCCTCGTCCACGGAGACGATCTGTATCTTCTGAGCCGGAGCGTGCGGGAGTTCCACGCGCAGAAAGCCATCGCGATAGCTAGCCGTCACCTCATCGCGCAGCACCGGCCAGGGCAGGCTCACTTCGGTGCGGAATTCCCCGTAGGGAATTTCCAACTGGTGAAAGGCACAGTCGCGGGCTGTATGTCGCTCGCGCACCCCGCTAATGATCAACCGCTGGCCCTGCAACATCACCTGAATCTCGCTGTGATGCATCCCCGCGATCTCGACCATCACGATCAGGCGGTTATCCTGTTCGTAAACGTCCGTCGGGGGACGCCAGACGGTCGCATGCCGGACGACGACCCATCGTCGCATAATTCCCCCGGCCAACTCATAGCTGATGTCTACCGAGGGCTGGTCTGGCTCGTTGTACAGGGAGGTTTCGTCTGGCATGGCTGCTCCTGCGCTTGCTCTGGCAGCGCGCGACGACGCTTGACCTGCTTCAGTCTATGCAGATGATACCACAGCGGCATCCCACGCTCAATTAGAGGCACGATAGAGATTGCCGTACCTATCCATAAGGAGGGGAAGGACTCTGTGCTCTCCTCCGCGATCTCTGCGGTTCAACTTTCCACCCGCTGTTGCCTGCAGATAGAAGTTCGCGCCCTCAGATGGCGAATACGTCATGATCCTGGGCCAGGCGCACCGGCCCGCTGAAGGTTGTCCGCGCCTCCTCGACCAGGCGGGCGGGATCGGCCTCGTCCCCCACGGGATAATGAATCAGCAGCAGGCGTTGCGCTCCAGCCAGCGTCGCCACCTCACCGGCCTGCGCAGCGCTGGAATGACCCTCGCCAGCGCCGGTTGCCTCGTGCAACAGCAGGTCGGCCCCCTGGGCCAGGGCGATGATATTGGGGATCGGCTCGGTGTCGCACGAATAGCCGATCACCTGGCCGGACGACTTGACCTCGATACGCAGGCCGATGGTGGGAATGAAATGGCGGGTGGGCCAGGCGCGGATGCGAAAATCCGGATCATCGAGCAGGAGCGTGTCGGCTTGTTCTGGCAGACGGTGCAGGTGGAGCGGGAAGAAGTCCGGCCAGGTTTCCACCATGAACGCCGTCAGCATCTCCTCGAAGCGATACAGGCAATGGTGCAGGCCGTGCACGTGCAGCGGCTCGCGCCGTCCTACCAGCCACAGTTGCATCAACAGGATCGGCACACCATACACATGATCCGGATGGAAGTGCGTCAGGATCAGGTCGGTGAGCTGCTCTTGCTGCACGCCATGGCGGGCCAGCTTGCCCAGCGGGTTGGAGCCGCAGTCTACCAGCACGGCGCGCCCACGCTCGCCCTGGAGCAGGAAATGGGTGTTGTCGTGTTCGGCGTCCGACACTGCCGCCGCCGAACCCAGGATGATCAGACGGGCCACCAGCGTGTCCTGTAGGGTAGCTAAGCCGTCGGCGCTCAGCCATCAGCGAAAAACCAGGCACGAGGAGGCAAAGTAAATCCCCCTCGACAGCTTGTATATAGCACGGATCACAGGCTGAGCACAAACTCGACCACACGCGGGGTCAGCGAGACTTCCAGGATGGCCGCCAGCACCAGTAAGGGCAGCACCAGCCCGACCCCGATCTTGATCGTATCCGCCGCGGCCAGCAGCCAGGCTTCGCTGGCGGTCATGTCAGCCGGCGGACGGGTGATGATGCTCCCCAGTCGCAGCGCTGCCGCCCCCGCCAA
>DAOTZZ010000166.1:0-25169 GCA_034433965.1 Anaerolineae bacterium | reverse complement strand
CGCTCGATCTCTTCGAACAGCGCTTTGGCTCTTTCCCGTTCGACCGTCTGGTAGTCGTCGAAGGTGATTTCCCGGATGGGATGGAGTTCAGCGGGCTGGTCTTCGTCAGTGAAGCGTGGTTCCGCACCTGGCAGGGGGTACCCAATGACTGGCTGACGCTCATTACGGCGCATGAGGTAGCACACCAGTGGTGGTACGCTGCGGTGGGGAACGATCAGGCAGCCGCACCCTATCTGGATGAAGCACTGGCCACTTACAGTGAATTGCTTTTCATCGAACATTACTACCCGGAGCTGGTCGAGTGGTGGTGGGCCTTTCGAGTCAACGCTTACACGCCGAGCGGTTTTGTAGATACACCTGTCACTGCTTTCGACGCGCCCCGTCCCTACATCAATACGGTCTATCTGCAAGGCGCGCGGATGCTGCACGACCTGCGGTCGGCGATGGGTGACGAGGCATTCTTCGCCTGGCTGGCCCATTATGCCGAGGCCATGCGCGGCGAGATCGCCGAACCAGCGGATTTTTGGGGCGCAATGACCGCCGAAGCGTATGCCCTCACCGCGCCCATTCGGCAGCGATATCTGGCGCAGGCCAGTGTGATCTTTCTGCCTGATGCCATCCCCTGAGCACTCTATCCGGTATGGTCAGGCATCAAACGCGGTTTGCGCTATACTGTTGCCCGTACCGGGTCGTTCATATCCACCTTCTTGCGGATACATCATGTTAGCTACGGTCTATTCCTGCGCTGTAGTGGGCCTCGACGGAGAGATCATCCAGGTCGAGGTGGACTACAATCCGAACTCATTGCCAGCATTCACTGTCGTCGGTCTGCCCGATACGGCTGTCCAGGAGAGCCGCGAACGGGTGCGGGCAGCTATCCGCAACAGCGGGCTACAATTCCCGAACAAGCGCTATACCGTGAATCTCGCGCCGGCAAGCCTGCGCAAAGAAGGCCCTGCCTATGACCTGCCGATGGCTATCGGGGTGCTGGCAGCAACGGATCAGGTGCCATTGCCCAGGCTCGAAGGATCGGTGTTTGTAGGCGAGCTGTCACTGGATGGCTCGGTGCGACATGTGAGTGGGATTCTGCCTATCGCGCATCGAGCATGGGTAGACGGCTACGAACGGCTCTTTGTGCCCGAAGAGGATGCGCCACAGGCTGCTCTGGTGCCGGAGATCGAGATCATCCCGGTACGTTCGCTGGGACACCTGGTCGAGCACCTGTACGATCTGGCTCCCATTCCGGCATACGTCCGCTCCGATATTGATCCCACACCGCCACAACATCTGGATGGGCTGACCGACTTTGCCGATGTGAAAGGCCAAGAACATGTCAAGCGCGCGCTGGAAGTGGCGGCAGCCGGCGGGCATAATGTGCTGATGGTAGGACCGCCGGGCGTCGGCAAGACGCTGCTAGCGCGCGCCTTACCTGGCATCTTGCCGAGCATGACTCTGGACGAAGCCCTGGAGGTCACGCGCATCTATTCGGTCGCTGACCTGCTGCCCGCCGACAAACCGCTGATGCGTGTGCGCCCCTTCCGGGCACCGCATCACACCATCAGCGAGGCCGGTCTGGTGGGCGGCGGATCGTGGCCTCAGCCGGGCGAGGTCTCACTGGCACACCGGGGCATTCTCTTTCTGGACGAGCTGCTGGAATTCGGCAACCACACCCTGGAAGTTCTGCGACAGCCGATTGAGGATAAGCAGGTGACCATCAGCCGGGCGCGAGTCGCGCTGTCGTTCCCGGCCAATTTCATGCTGGTTGCCGCCATGAATCCGTGCCCCTGCGGCTACTACGGCGATCCCGTGCGCGAGTGTACCTGTTCACCTGCGGCAATCCGCCGCTACCAGCAGCGACTCTCCGGCCCCATGCTCGATCGTATTGACATTCACGTAGATGTGCCACGTGTGGATTACGACAAGCTCACCGACGAACGCCGCGGAGAACCGTCAGCCACGGTGCGTAAACGAGTAGAGGCCGCGCGTGCTCTGCAACACGAGCGCTTCAAAGACGAGCCACGCCTGCAATGCAATGCCGACATGGGAGCCAGCGATATCCGGCGCTTCTGCCAACCGGAGCCAGCGGCCAAGCAACTGCTCGATACCACTTTGCGCAAGATGCAACTCAGCGCGCGGGCCTATCACCGTATTCTGAAGCTGAGCCGCACGATTGCCGACTTGGACGGAAGCGAAGTCATTCGGGTAACGCACATCGCTGAGGCCATTCAATATCGCCCGCGCCGCATTCTGTACTGAGGGTGGCTCAATTCTCGCTCTCGGCATCGCGTAGCTCGTCGGGCGTGTTGATGTTGCGGAACGATCGGCCCTCCGGGTCGAGATCGCGGTATTCCTCAGGGAACACGTAGCGCACTCTCACCCGATCATAAAAGCCGATGACTTTGAGACGATTGTTCTTCAGGTCTTCGAGAATAGGTTCCAGGCACGTCCGGCGGTAGACGGCGTGTAAGCCCTGAGGCCGATCATCGAATACGGGCACGATCACGTCGGACGGCTCTTCGGGCGCTTCATCACATAGATTTATCAAGCGCTGTAGCAGAGCCGTGTTGAGGAACGGCATGTCGCAAGCCACCACCAGGCAGCAATCAGAGGGGCTGTAGGTGAGGGCGGAATAGATGCCGCCGAGCGCTCCTTTGTCTGGCAGTACATCGGGATGCACTGGCAGTCCCAGATAGACGTAGTCGGCAGGACGATTGGCGATCAGCAAGGTGTGGGTGGCATCCAGTGGCCGAATGCGCTCAAGCACATGCTCAATCAGGGGTTTACCATACAAGGGTACAAACGCCTTGTCGCGCCCCATGCGCGAACTCCTGCCACCGGCAACAATGGCTGCGCTGAAGTTGACCATTGCTCACCTCACCACTTACCCTGTCAGCAAGATCCAAGCGAAGTTGTCTGCTAAGACAGGTTGCAAAGAACAACCAGATTGTATAATATAGAGGTACTTACCAACTAGACGCCGCTTTGCTTGCCTGGAAAGTTGTCTTGCAGACCTACCGAAAATTCAGCCGAGGAGGTGAGAATCAGCAAAACGAACGTCCGTATCTCCCAACGTCGGGAGACACAAGGTTTCCCGTGTCCTACTTATCTGTCGGTCATATGCTAAAGGAGCAAAGGAAAATGTTTAAGCGTCTTGGTGTTCTTGCGTTGATTGTCATGCTGCTGGTCGGCGTTGCTCCGCGCGGCGGGGCGGGCGCTCAAGGCGAAGTTTGGTGCGGCACCGACAAACCGGTCAACCTGACCTTCATCGCTGGCACGGTCGGCGGCGAGCACGAAGTATATGTCAGCATCGTTGAGAAGTTCATGGCTGAGGTTTGCCCCAATGTGACCGTTAAGGTCGTGGAGCGGCCCGAAAGCACTACTGACACGCTGGCGCAGTATCAACAGTTCTTCGCGGCCCAGAGCCCAGAGCTGGACGTTTTCATGATTGACGTTGCCTGGCCGGGCCTGATTGCCGAGCACCTGCTGGATGTCAGCGAATACCTCGACGAAGAGGCGCTCAGCCGCTTCTATCCGGCCCTGATCGATGCGTACACCATCGGTGGCCGTCTGGTGGCGCTGCCCTGGTTCGCTGGATCGGGCATGCTCTATTACCGTACAGACCTGCTGGAGAAGTATGGTCTGGAAGTGCCGCAGACCTGGGACGAACTGGCCGTTGCGGCCAAGACCATTCAGGAAGGCGAGCGCGCTGCCGGTAATCCCGACTTCTGGGGATTCGTCTTCCAGGGCAAGGCTTATGAGGGCCTGACCTGCGATGCGCTCGAATGGCAGGTGTCGTATGGTGGCGGTCGTATCCTCAGCCCAGAGGGCGTGATCGAGGTCAACGACCCGGCGACCATCGAGATCTTTGACAAGATCGCGAGCTGGGTGGGCGACTTCGTGCCTCCGGATGTGGTGAACTACCAGGAAGAGGACGCCCGTGCCGTCTGGCAGGCGGGGAATGCCGCTTTCATGCGTAACTGGGGTTATGCCTACACGCTGGGCCAGGCCGAAGACAGCGTGATCAAGGACAAGTTCAGTGTGGCTCCACTGCCGGGCAAGGAACCGGGTATGAGCGCTGCGACGCTGGGCGGCTGGGGCCTGTCCGTCTCCAAGTACTCGGCCAATCCTGAAGCGTCCGTCGCTTTCATCAACTGGATGACCGACTACGATGCCCTGAAACTGTTCCATCTGGCCCGTGGCGAAGCGCCCGTGTTGCCCACTCTGTATGAGGATCCGGAATTGCTCGAGGTGTTGCCCTACCTGGCCTACACGGGTGACGTGCTCAACTTTGCGACGGCCCGTCCGGGCGGCGTAGCTGGCACTCAGTATGGTCGTGTCTCCGAGCTGTACTACACCGCTGTCAACAACATCCTGTCTGGCAAGACGGATGCTGCGACCGCCATGGCAGAGCTGGAACTGGCCCTGGCAGACCTGGGCTTTGAGCTTCCCTAGGCTGCCCACAGCAGTCGCTCTGCTGACATGACGAATCGTTGATCAAGGCTGGGGGCAGGCAGTTGCCCCCAGTCTGCATTCATCAAGTTGTATCAGAGGGGAGGCTGGTGCAATGACGCTCATTCCGCCTGCAGTGGGCCGGCGGCGTCCCAGCGAGCAAGAGGTGATCGCTGTCGAACTGATCAGCGGCCTGTTGATGATCATCGGCCTGTTCGCATTCGCCTACCTTTTCTACGCGATCGCCACCAACGACACCATTCGCGAAGCCACGCAGGGGCCGGAAGTGCCAGGGGTGGGCCTGAATGTCGTGTATAAGTCACCCGAAGGCGAACAGCCATTCTTCGAGCTTCGCCCAATCGAGGGAGGGCAGGCGGGCGCTTCCGGAATCAAAGAAGGCGACCGGCTGGTGAGTATTGACGGTGAAGAGGTCAGTGGCATGAGCCTGGCCGAGGTACAGGCTCGTCTGGCAGAGAAAGATGTCAGCCGCGAAGAAGACGATTTTGAGATCACAATAGGCTTTCTCCGTCCCAAACCAGACGGGACTTTTTCTCAGGAAGAACGGGTCGTCCCCAAGAACGTCGCTCCTACCCTCACCATTGCCTACCTGAAAAGTTTCGGCTTTGTCGTGCCCCTGGTCGTGATTGGCCTGGGTGTGCTTCTGATTCGACTGGGCAGTCAGTTGCGTCGCTACGATATCATCGCAGCGCGGTGGGCGCTGGTCGTTTTCCTGTGGTTGATGATCGGGGTCATGGTTGGGGCGATCTGGGCCTTCTGGGTAAGCGGCAAAGGTGGACTGGTGGGCAACGCGCCGTTCAATTACGGCAAGGCGATCAGTCACGCTGTGCCCTTTTTGCTGGCAATCATACCGCTTGCTCTGTCGTATCGCTGGCTTTCCAAAGTCATAGACGAAATCTTTGAGGGCGACGAGACGTTGATGTCGCGCCAGACACGCTTTGCCTGGACGCTGCTGGTGCCAACTCTGACTGTGCTCATCCTGGTGGCGGCGCGACCGCTGGAACAGACTTTCATCAAGAGTCTGACCGACGATGAATTCAGCGCCAACCGCCCGGCCCGCCTGATCTGGTTTGATAACTACAAGCGATTGCTCAGTTTTAAGCTGACGACGGTTGAGTGCAAGAAGGATGACACCGGCGAATGCGCCCGCTCGCCTAATGGGAGCATCGTCTGGCAGACCTCAGCCGTTGAGGAGGAAGAGCGCAACAAACTTCGCGAGATGAGCAGTGCAGAACGCAAGCGCTATGCCCGCTATAGCGAAGTCTCCACTCTGGCTCTGCCATTTGGCGACAAGGGCCTGCGCATCCTGGGCAAGGACCCGACTTTTCTCAACGCCGTTGGCAACACTCTGAAATTCACAGTCGCTTCGGTGATCCTGGAATTGCTCTTGGGATTGATCATCGCTATGGCGGTGAACTCGCGCTTCAAGGGGCGCGGCCTGATGAGAGCCGCCATGCTGGTACCCTGGGCGATCCCGACGGTGGTCTCCGCCGTCTTGTGGTCAGTGATCTTGCGCGGAGATCAGACCGGCATCTTCAACAAACTGCTGATGGACCTGGGCATCATCTCCAGGCCGCAGCAATGGTTTTCTGCCAACGGCCCCTGGATGGCTTCCATCATTGCTGTGGATGTGTGGAAGACGGCCCCCTTCATGGCGCTGCTGCTGCTGGCCGGACTGCAGGTGATTCCCAGCGATCTCTACGAAGCAGCAGCCGTTGACGGGGCGTCGAAGGTGCGGCAGTTCTTCTCGATTACCTTGCCGATGCTGCGCCCCACCATCGCCGTTGCGTTGATCTTCCGCACGCTCGACGCCTTGCGCGTGTTCGACGTCTTCCAGGTGTTGCTGGACACGACGCGCCCGTCCATGGCCACGTACAACTACAACCGGCTGGTCTTGACCCGTTCCGATGGCTATGCCTCTGCCGTGGGCGTGATGATCTTCATCCTCATTTTCATCTTCACCGTTTTGTACGTCAGGTTTGTGAGGATTGAGCGAGAATGAACGCCAAACCGAGGATTGCCTCTCAGCAGACTCTTCTCGTACCCAGACGCATCACTGACCTGGTGGGTCGTGCTCTGTTCTGGCTCTTGATTCTGGCAATTGCTTTCTACACAATGGCTCCTTTCGCCTATGCCATCAGCATCTCTTTCCGCACCAACGCGCAGGTGCTGGTGTCTGCTCGCTACTTGCCAGAAGATCCACAACTGATCAACTATCAGAATTTGTTCGAAGACAGCGATTTCATGCGCACCATGCTGAACTCGTCTTTCGTCTCCAGCGTGACAGTTGTGTTCTCGCTGGTCGTCGGATCGTTCGCCGCCTATGCCTTGGGGCGGGTGCAGTTCAAGGGGCGCATGATCGTGATGTACACCGTGCTGGCGATGACCATGTTCCCGCAGATTTCCATCCTGTCGGGCCTGTTCGCCATTGTCAACGACCTCAATATCTTCGGCTCGACGGCTGCCCTGATTTTCACCTACCCGATTTTCACGTTACCGTTCACCGTTTGGGTGCTGACCAGTTTCTTCCAGGGCCTGCCCGCGGAAATCGAGCAGGCAGCGCTGGTAGATGGAGCGACGCCATTTCAAACCTTCTGGCGCATCCTGGTGCCGCTCACCGCTCCAGCACTGGTGACGACGGGCCTGCTGGCGTTCATTGCCGCGTGGAACGAATATCTGTTCGCTCTGACCTTCACGCTGGTCAACAAGAGTGCGCAGACAGTACCTGTGGCCATTGCCAACTTCGGCGGCTATGGCTATGAAATCCCTATCGCTGACCGTATTGCAGCTACGGTGATCGTCACCGTCCCTGTGCTGGTGCTGGTGCTGATCTTCCAGCGCCGCATCATCGAGGGTCTGACGGCGGGCGCGGTGAAGGGGTAAACCCACTCGACAGTGCCAGTTTGACAGGGAAGAACAGGCCGCCCAAATGGGCGGTCTGTTGTTTGGGAGCCATCTGCCCATAGCTTCCGAAAGGACTCACGTTGGATTTGTGTTGCCTGGAGTGTTCATGTACAATGCTCACAGCGCAGGTGAGGAAAGCGAGCTTTCTGGCTCGATAGCGCAATAAGAAAGGCGAGATCTCAATGATAAAGCGCCTGACAGGACAGTTTAATATCATAGGCAAGGCGGCTTTAAGCACTCTCGCGCCCTCTCTTTACCGACTTGGCTTTGTGCTCCTGGGGGTAATCATCGGCCTGGTATGGGCCTATCAGGGAGCGCCGATCAAGTTCCGCGATGCCGAGCCAGTCCACCTTGCCGCTGGCTACAAAGATCAATGGATCAAAATGATCGCCGTCGAATACGCTGAGACGGGCGATGTGGCAGAAGCGCAACGCAAGATTGTGGCTGGCGGGGTCAGTCCCGCCATGATCCAGACCCTCATTGATGCCAACGCGGTCACTGAACCAGACCTGGCCCGTAAGCTGCAGGCATTGCTGCCCATCGCCGAAGAGAACCGGGCAGCGGCCAGCAAACAGGCTCAGAAGATCGAGACGAGCTTTCTGGGAGGCATTCTGGGGCCGCTGGCCTGTATCGTCGGTACGGCGGTGATAGGACTGATCCTCTCCGTCTTCTTCACCTTCTATTGGGCTGTGCCGCGCCAGGGGTTGTCACGCCGCAGGGCGGAAGCCATCTCCGGAGCAACGGTCCCCACCGGGGGGGCGGCGGTTCCCGCGCCGACGAGCATCCTGGCTGCCAAGCGCGATGCAGCGCGAGAGAAGACGGATTTCACGGCGCGTGGGGAAGTGCCACCGGTGTGCCAGTTTGTTTCTACCTACGTCCTGGGCGATAGCCTGTACGACGAATCCTTCCCCATCGAGACCGCGAAGGGCATGTTCCTGGGAGAGTGCGGTTCCAGCATTGGCGAAACGATCGGGGTAGGGGAACCCAAGAAGGTCACAGCGACAGAGGTTTGGCTATTCGACAAGAATGACATCACGACAGTGACCAAAGTGATCATGTCGGAACATGCCTATTACGACCAGGCGCTGCGCACCAAGCTGGCTTCCAAAGGCGAGGCTGTGCTGGCCACGCCAGGCATGACCACTGTTCTCGAAACTCAGACGCTGCGCGCGCAGGTGCGCATCGTGGACGTGCAGTACGGGGAAGGAGCATTGCCACCGCGCAGTTTCTTCGAGCGGCTGGTGGTCGAAATTGCCGTGTGGGCTAAGGAAGGAGCTGAGGGCGGAGCCGGGGAACCCGACGCCTCGGCAGCTTTTGGAGATACCGCCGAACTGCTCAACTACTGAGAGATCGCGCTTGAAAAACGTCGGGGCCTGTGCTGGTGACAGGCCCCGCTTTCTTTGGCCAAGAGCGCTCAGCGCACTACCTCGAGAATCTTGAACTCGGTCACTCCCCCTGGCGTAGTGACGCGCACCGTCTCACCCGCGCGCCGACCGAGCAACGCCGCCCCCAGCGGACTCTCGTTGGAAATCTTTCCGTTGCGAGGATCAGCCTCAGCAGCCCCCACGATCCGATAGGTCTCCGGCGGTTCACCGTCCGCCTGAACGGTCACCAGAGAACCGGGCTGGATATGTGCCGCATTCCCGTCATCATTGTCTTCGATGATGACGGCGGAGCGCAACAGGTTTTCGAGATACTTGATCCGTCCCTCCAGGAAAGCCTGTTGCTCCTTCGCATCTATGTAGTCCGCATTTTCTGACAGATCGCCCTGGCTGATAGCCTCTTTGAGCAATGCGGCCAACTTGGGACGTTTGACGTTGATGAGTTCTTCCAGTTCCGCACGAAGCTCAGCGGCCCCTTTTGCTGTGAGGAATTGTTGCTCTTCAGCCATGTTGTCACCCTCATGTTCTGCTCATTGAAAACACCTGCGTCACGTGCGCGTGAAAGGGTCGAAAAGCCTCTGCCACTCTTGAAGCGCGTAGCGATCGGTCATCCCGGCAATGTAATCGGTGACGGCCCGATGCAGACCTCGTTCTTCTGCGGCCTGCTGCACCGTGGGGGGTAGTTGCCGGGGCTCTTTGATATACGTCTCGAAGATTTGGGTGATGAAGCGTTCGGCCTTCACTGCCATGCGCACCACGCGATGGTGCCGGTACATCTGCTGGTACAGGAACGCCTTCAACTCCGCATTCAGCCGCGCCAACTCATCCGAATGCCGCACCACATTATACGGCAGTTGCTGGATGGCCTGCGGCGAAGTCGGCTTGAGTTCTTCCAGAACCGCGCCGGTAGCCTTGATCACATCGTCAATTTCAATGCCCAACATGCGCCGGATCATCCGATGACGGATCTGCTCGCTGAACTCTCTGCCGTCCCAGCCGATACTCTCCTTGAGCATCTGCCAGATGCCCAACCCGTCAAGCTGATCGGCTGTGATCAGTTCGGAGCGGAGACCATCGTCAAGATCATGCGCGTTATAAGCCAGCTCATCGGCGACATTGGCGATCTGCGCTTCCAGGCTGGCACGTAGCGTGGGATCGAAGCCTTCCGCTCGCGAATCGCTGAGGTCGTACTGCGTCTCGTGCTTAACAATACCCTCGCGCAGCTCATAGGTCAGATTAAGCCCTGGCCAGTGAGGATAGCGCGACTCCAGTTTGGTCACGATACGCAAGGACTGCTTGTTATGGTCAAAACCGCCGTGATCGGCCATCAGCTTGTTGAGAATCGCTTCACCGGAATGCCCGAAAGGCGGATGACCGAGATCGTGCCCCAGACAAATCGCCTCCACCAAGTCTTCGTTCGCGCCGAGCGCACGCGCCAGACTGCGCCCGATCTGCGTGACTTCCAGCGTGTGAGTCAGGCGGGTGCGGTAGTAATCGCCCTCGTAGTTGACGAAAACCTGTGTCTTGTATTCAAGACGCCGGAAGGCCGTCGTATGCAGGATACGGTCGCGGTCGCGCTGGAATGCCGTGCGGAATTCCGGCTCCTCTTCAGGATACTCGCGCCCTTTGCTTTCACCGCTCAGCAGGGCATATGGAGCCAGTGTGCTCCGCTCAAGCGCCTCGAGCTGTTCGCGCGTGATCAGCATGGTTCCGTCACCACAAGTCTCGGACTATGACGAGGCTGCGTTGTACGTACAAACAACCATAGCCGCGTTTTTTCAGCGGCACACGATTTTCAAAAGATAACCGATCCACGCTGTGTTGGCAATGCCCGATTACGCCGGTTGCTCGTCGTGCCAGCGCGATGCAGGGCAGTGAGAGATCGGCCTCACAGGTCGAAGCGGCGTGCGCTGTGCTTCACCAGAGTGAGACTGGGATCAGCCGCTTCGGCCTCCTTCAACACCAGCACCTGGCGCAACTCCAGCAACTGATCGCGCAGCACAGCCGCTTTCTCGAATTCCAGCGCTTTGGCCGCCGCTTTCATCTCGGCTTCTAGTGTTTGGATCAGCTTGTTCAGTTCCGCTTTGGACAGGTCGGCTGGCGTAGGGGCACGCTGAGGCTCCCGCTGTGCAGCCTCAGTCGCCAGATGCTGCACACGCGCTGTCAGATCGCGCACCTCTTTGACAATGCTGGCTGGCACGATTCCGTGCTCCACATTGTACTGATGCTGGATAGCGCGGCGGCGTTGCGTCTCTTCAATGGCGACCTGCATCGCCTCGGTAACCTTGTCCGCATACATGATCACATGGCCGTTGATGTGACGCGCAGCCCGGCCAATCGTCTGAATGAGGGCAGGGGCAGAGCGCAAGAAGCCTTGCTTATCCGCATCGAGGATCGCCACCAACGATACTTCCGGCAGATCAAGACCTTCACGCAACAGGTTGATTCCCACCACCACGTCGTAGACTCCCAGACGCAGATCGCGCAGAATCTCCACGCGCTCGATGGTCTCTATTTCGCTATGCAGGTAATGCACACGAATGCCCATCTCCAGCAGGTAGTCGGCCAGGTCTTCCGCCATGCGCTTGGTGAGCGTGGTCACCAGAGCGCGTTCACCGCGCTGCACACGCGCGTGAATCTCGCGCAGCAGATCGTCAACCTGGCCCATTGTCGGGCGTACCTCTATGGTGGGATCGAGCACTCCGGTCGGACGGATGACCTGTTGCACCACCTGGCTGCTATGCTCCTGTTCATAGGGGCCAGGGGTGGCGCTCATGAAGATCGTCTGCCCGATGCGCTGCTCGAATTCCTCGAAGCTCAGCGGACGGTTGTCCAGGGCACTGGGCAGGCGGAAGCCGTATTCAACGAGCGTCTCCTTGCGCGAACGATCCCCACCAAACATGCCCCGCACCTGAGGGATGGTCATATGCGATTCGTCTACCACCAGCAAGAAATCGGGCGGGAAGTAATCGAGCAGCGTCCAGGGCGGGCTTCCTGGTGGTCGCTGGTCAAGATGGCGGGAGTAGTTTTCGATACCGCTGGTATAGCCAAGCTCGCGGATCATCTCCAGATCGTAGCGGGTGCGCTGTTCGAGGCGCTGCGCTTCCAGCAAACGTCCGGCAGCCTTCAGTTCTGCGACGCGCTGATCCAATTCCTGCTCAATGTCGTGCAGTGCCTGCCGCAACAGGTCGTCTTCGGTGACAAACTGCTTGGCGGGGAAGATCTTGATCGCGTCGTGCTGCGCCAGTACCTCACCAGTCAGTGGATCGAACTCGATCAGCCGCTCAATCTCGTCGCCGAACATGGCCACCCGGTAGGCCGAAGTGCTGTAGGCGGGCATGATTTCGAGAGTATCTCCACGCACCCGAAAAGTACCCGGTCGCAACTCGAAATCGTTGCGCCCGTACTGAATGCCTACCAGATGGCGCAGGATGAGGTCGCGGCGGAACTGTGCGCCGGAGCGCAGTTCCAGAGTTGCTTTGCCCCAGGTGATCGGGTTGCCGATGCCATAGATACACGACACAGAGGCCACGATGATTACGTCCCGCCGGCTGAGGAGAGCGGCCGTAGCCGAAAGCCGCAATCGGTCTATTTCCTCATTGATCTCTGTCTCTTTCTCGATGTACAGATCGTGGCGAGGGACATAGGCTTCTGGCTGATAGTAGTCGTAGTAGGACACGAAGTACTCAACAGCATTGTGCGGGAAGAATTCCCGGAACTCCGCGTACAATTGAGCAGCCAGAGTCTTGTTATGGGCCAACACCAGGGTAGGGCGCTGCGCTGCTGCAATAACATTGGCAATGGTGTAGGTCTTGCCAGTGCCCGTCGCGCCCAGCAACGTCTGGAAACGGTACCCCGCCTCCAAACCTCTCAAGAGCGCCTCAATAGCCTGGGGCTGATCCCCCGTCGGACGATAGTCGGATACAAGCTGAAAGCCAGGCATGGCATCGCTCCGCACTCAGCCGAACGCAAGTTCTATAGTATAACACAAAGAAATGTCCGTGACGAACCTGAATCGAGATTAGGGGCGAAGTGAGCCTGGGTTCGGCTCCACGTAAATGGGGTTGCTGAGAATCCAGGCGCGTTCGACGCCGTGATATGTCTTCCAGACCTCCACACGGTACGCCCCCGGTGAGCGGACGACATGTGTCAGATTCTCCGCCTGTTTTTCTTCGGCCACCACCATGCCGTTACAAATGAGGCGAATGCGCGCCCGCGCCGGAGCCATCGCCTGCAACGTCACGCCGTGACCCAGGCGGATCGACTCGCCCATAATGGCAGTGGTATTCTGTCCCTGTGCAGAGAAGCGAAAACCGGCTGTCGCGCCAGGGATGTCGTAGCCGATGAAGGCACGACCAGCCTTCAGCGCCTGATAGAGCTGAGCCTTGTCGTATTCCAGCTCTCCGCTCAGCGGAGACTTGGTGAGGACATGCGTATTGACTGCGCTAAACAGAAAATCGTAGGGGAAGACTTCGTGTTCCAGCAACCCCAGCCGGACGCGCGTGCCATGGGCGTCTGCGGTGCCAATCCCCACTACCTGATGCCCCTGTTCCAGTAGCTCGTCCCACAGGGCCAGCGTGGCCGGGGATGGCCCAATGATCACCTCCTCAGGTCGGAAGATATGGCGAAGCGCCCGCTTGCGGTCGGGCAGATGATCCTTGAAACACGACATGTAATTCCAGATTTCCAGGCCAGTGAAACCATCCACATAGCGATCGGCCCAGGGAATCGCCGGTTCGCCAAGCCACGCCACAGCCTGATCATCGGGGTGGGCGATGAATGTCAGACCACCTAATCGGTCAACCTCGTGCAGCAGGGTGGAAAGGCTGTGAGCCAATGGGGACACTTCGCCCTCGACACCAAAGACCAGGACATGGTTGCACTGCGGGTTGCGAGTGCGATCGTGCACCTCCTCGCCGGAGAGCAACAACACATAGCCCCGCTCGTCGTCTCCGTAGTAACCTTCGATGCCCCCGACCCGCACGTTGTGGTCGGTGAAAACAAGAAAGTCCAGCCCTGCCAGCAGCGCCGCCTCAGCGATGTGCTGATGCGATCCTTCCCCATCTGAATAGGTAGTGTGGACATGGACATTGCCTACATACTCATAGTACGGCATGGCGGCCTCCGCTCTGCGATCCTGCGGCCAAGCGTACAGCATGCGCTGGCGGACTGTCAAGAAACCCGCGCCCGGCCCAGGTGCCCCTGTGGTATACTAGGCAACGTGGTATCACGTTGAGCTGACAGGTGTGGTGCAAAAACCCATGAGCGAGCGGATGCAGCCACCCGACACTGGCGAGCCGGAGGATCGCGCGACGCCCTCCAGTCGTCCTCCGAACGCTACCGGGCCAGCCCGACAGGGCGACACGGATGCGCTACAGCCCACCCGACCGCTCCCCCCGGCCTCGCAAATGCCGCCAGCAAGCAGACCATTGACCGGGTCGCCTCAGATGCCTGCTCAACAGCCTGCTCGCAAGGCACGGCAGCGGCACGAGCGACGACAGACGGTGACTGCTCCGTCACCGGTGAATGCCGCGCCGCCAGGAACAGCATGGTCGGCTACTCCTGCACCTCCTGGACGACCAAGAGCGGCGGTCGCCCGTTCCCCAAGCCAGAGTGGATTGTATTTCCCCTGGTGGTCACTGCTGGTCTTGATTGGGGTGGTGGGCATCGTCACGTTGGGCCTGGTGCTCGCGCTCTCCGCAATGATGGAACCGAACATCCCCGGCGACCAACCGCCGCGCGTGCAGATCATCACCGCGCAGCCGACGCTCAGCCAGGATTTTCTGGCCGCTCCGGCCCAGGACAGCGGAGCAAACCAGGCGCTATGGCCAACGCCGATCCGCCCGGCACAGCCTACCGCCACACTGCCGCTGCCCACTCCCGTCCCCAGCCCGACCCTGCCGCCGGGGGATTTTGCGATTGGCGTCCTGGTGCGCGTCGTGGGCGTTGGATCGAGCGGGCTTAATATCCGGTCTTCGCCCGGTTACAGTGGCACACCGCGTTTTCTGGCCGCCGAGGACGAGGTCTTCGCGGTAGTGGATGGCCCTCAAACCATAGACGGCCTGGAATGGTGGCGCGTGGAAGATCCGGAGGACCCGCAACGTTTCGGCTGGGCAGCGCGCAATTACCTGATGGTGGTTACGCCAAGTGAGTGAGGTTGAACGTGAACGACAGCGAGATCAAAGTGCGCGTCGAAGAGTTGCGCCGCCTGCTGCACGAGCACAACTACCGTTATCACGTGCTCCACGCACCGATCATCACTGATAGCGAGTATGATGCGCTCTTTGCCGAGCTGAAGAGACTCGAAGAAGAGCACCCCGAACTGATCACGCCGGATTCACCCACGCAGCGAGTCGGCAGTGACCTGCAAGAAGACCTGCCCAAGGTACGCCACCCAGCGCCCATTCTCAGCCTGGGCAATGTCTTCAGCCCGGACGAAATCCGCGCCTGGCGCGAGCGAATAGGACGATTGCTGCCGGAAAACGCCCGTCTGGCTTATGTGGTGGAACCCAAGTTCGACGGGTTGACCGTGGTGCTCACCTACGAAGATGGGGTGCTGGTGCGAGGCGCGACGCGCGGCAACGGCGAACTGGGCGACGACATCACGCCGAATGTGCGCACCGTGCGCACCATTCCCTTGCGCATTCCCGTCTCCGGCGATGGTCTTGCCGTGCCGCACTGGCTGGTGGTGCGCGGAGAGGTCATCTTCCACAAGAAAGATTTTGCCGAATTGAACCGACGCATGGTGGCAGAAGGGCTACCTCCGTTTGCCAACGCGCGCAACACCGCAGCGGGAGCGATCAAGCAGAAGGACGCGCGCATCACTGCCCAGCGCCCGCTCACCGCCTACTGTTACGGCATCGTGGCAACGGATGGCGTTGTTCCCTCAACTCAGTGGGAGACACTGGCCTATCTGCGCGACCTGGGCTTCTTGACCGCGCACGACGTGATCCGCCGCTTCGACAACCTCGACGATGTCATTGCCTACGTGCAGGAGTTCGAGGCGCGCCGTCACGATCTGCCCTACGAAATTGACGGGCTGGTGATCAAGATTGACGATCTGGCCACTTACCATGATTTGGGGGTAGTGGGCAAAGACCCGCGCGGCGCAGTGGCGTACAAGTTCCCCGCAGAAGAGGCGACGACCCGCCTCCTCGATGTGGCAGCCAATGTAGGTCGTACCGGCGTACTCACACCCACGGCAATTCTGGAGCCGGTCTTCGTCAGCGGCGTCACAGTGCGTCAGGCCAGCCTGCACAACTACGACCTGATCGCCCAGAAAGATATCCGCATCGGGGACCGCGTCATCGTCAAGCGCTCCGGCGAGGTGATCCCCTACGTCGTCGGGCCAATCGTGGCTGCGCGCACTGGCGACGAGCGCCCCATCACCCCGCCGGCGACCTGTCCGGCCTGCGGTTCCCCTGTCGGGCGAGACGAGGGCGAAGTGGCGTATTACTGCACCAACCCGGCCTGCCCGGAACGCATCGCGCGGAACATCGAATACTTCGTATCGCGCGAGGCGATGGATATCGAGGGTCTGGGTGAGCGTGGCGTCCGTCAGTTGCTGGAGCAGGGGTTGATTCACGACGAGGCAGATCTCTTCACCCTGACCGCCGACGACCTGCTGCAACTGGAAGGATTCGCCGAGAAGAAGGCACAGAATCTGCTGGCAAGTATCCGCGCGGCTAAAGAACGCCCCCTGGCCCGTCTGATCGCCGCGCTGGGGATTCGCGGAGTGGGGAGCACCGTTGCTGAGCTGCTAGCCCGGCATTTCCACAGCATTGATCGTCTGGCGGCTGCCACAGAAGAAGAGTTGCAGACACTGGAAGGACTGGGACCTCACACGGCCAGAGCAATTGTGGAATGGTTTGCCAACCCGCGTAACCGTGCCCTCATTGAGAAACTACGCGCTGCTGGTGTGCGGCTTCAGGAGGATGCTGCCCCGCAACCGCGCCTTTCCAACCGTCTGGCCGGGCTGACGTTCGTCATCACCGGCACCCTGCCCACGCTGAAGCGCAATGAAGCAACCGCGCTGATCGAGCAGCACGGCGGCAAAGTAGTTGGCAGCGTCAGCAAGAAGACTTCCTATGTGGTGGTCGGTGACGAACCGGGCAGCAAGCTCACCAAAGCGCAAGAACTTGGCATACCTCTGCTGGACGAAGCGGGACTGCTGGCCATGTTGGGCGATAAGCGATGAGCGAAACAGCGGTCATCGTATATTCCGAGAAGCAAAAAGCAGTCCTGCGCCGACATCCCTGGGTCTTCTCCGGCGCGATCAAGAAGGTCGCCGGTGAACCTGCTGATGGCGAAATCGTGGCTGTCCGCAATGAACAGGGCGAATTCCTGGCCCGTGGCTACTGGAACAGCCATTCCGCCATTCGGGTACGTCTGCTGTCCTGGAACCAGGATGAGAATATAGACGAAGGCTTCTGGCGCGAACGGCTGCAACGCGCCATTCAGGGGCGGCATGTGCAGAACCGTCTGGCTGCGCAGGGCAAACCGGTCGCGTACCGATTGGTGAACGCCGAGAACGACGGTTTGCCCGGCCTGGTGGTGGATCGCTATGGGGATTGGCTGGTCATTCAGGCGCTCACATTGGGCATTGAGGTGCGCAAGCCGCTCATCGTCGGCCTCTTGAACGAGTTGCTGGCCCCCGCCGGCATTTACGAGCGCAGCGATGTGGATGTACGGGCCAAGGAGGGGCTGTCCAATACCTGTGGGTTACTGGCGGGGCAGGAGCCACCCGAACTGATTGAGATAGACGAGAACGGGCGCCGTTTTCTGGTTGACGTGCGCGGAGGGCACAAAACGGGTTTCTATCTCGATCAGCGCGAGAACCGTGAGATCGTCGGTGACTGGTTTCGCTGGGACGAGCACGCCGCTGAACGCGAAGTGTTGAACGCCTTTGCCTACACGGGAGGATTCGCCGTCTACGCCTTGGGCGGCCTGGTCAGGCGTGTGGTCAACGTGGATAGCTCGGCAGAAGCGCTCAGGCTGGCCCGCCGCAATATCGCCCTGAACGGCTATGCCATCAACGAGGACGACTTTGTCGAGGGGGATGTGTTCTCTGTGCTGCGCTACTGGCGCGAAGAGGGACGCACCTTCGATCTGATCATCCTCGATCCCCCCAAGTTTGCCCATTCGGCGCGACAGGTGGAAAGCGCCGCCAGGGGCTACAAAGACATCAACCTGCTCGCCTGTCAGTTGCTCAAGCCTGGGGGCATTCTGGTCACTTTCTCGTGTTCCGGCGCGATCAGCGCGGACCTGTTCCAGAAGATCGTGTTTTCCGCTGCGCTGGACGCCCGCTGCGAGGCACAGATCATCCGCTGGCTGACGCAGGCGTCCGACCATCCAGTAGCGCTCACTTTCCCGGAAGGGGCATATCTAAAAGGGCTACTGTGTCGCGTCTGGCGTTGAGCGATAGCGCCCGGCAAGTTGCGCAATCTTTTGGCTGGTCTCGCGCCAACTGATCCGGCTCAGTCCCATTTTCTCGCGCAACACCTCTGGATCAAGACCATTGCAATAGTCACGGACAGCGCTCGTCCAGCGCAGAATCTCGAACGAGACGCGCGAGGTCACACCCGCGGCGATAGCCGTATCATGCAACACGTATTCCAGATTGCGTGCCGTACAATCGAAGATGGTATCGGCAGGTTGGTATTGAGCCAGATACTCGTCGAGCACGGCTGGCCAGTCTGGATCAAGAGCGATCTTGCGCTCGCGGTACACGTTGCCCGGACGAGGATGCCGTACCAGCAGATAGGGATGACGAGGATCGTCCCGTATCACGTCATCGGGGCGCAGACGCATACACTCACTCTTCTTGATGCCAGTATCCAGCAGCAGGCGTACCAGCAGATCAGGCCGCGGATCGGGGGGCTCTGCCACGCGCAGGCTGGCCGTGTACGCCAGGAGCTGCACGATCTCACTTTCGGACAGAATGGGTTGCAGTGGAGCCGCCCCAGAACGCTGCAGCAACGCTTCCGCCGGATCGTGCGCCAGCACGCGCTCCGCCCGGAGAAATTTGAAGAAGACCTTCAACGTGGTCACCCGGCGCGCATAACTCTTGCGACTGCAAGGCACCCCGCGACCGTGTTCCAGCCAGTCCAGAAAACGGTTCAGGCGGGTCGTGGTGAAGTCTTTCAGAGCGAACTCTTCCCCGAAGAACTCCTCGACCAGCCGCAAGTCAGACGAGAACGCTTTCAGGGTGTGCTCGCTGCAGCCTTCGCGACGCAAGTAGGCCAGGAAGGGGCCGTATGCGTCAGCCAGATGACTCTGGCTGGTGAGCGCATGCTCGGTGTCGGAGGGGAACAGCGGTAACTGGCGTGCACCCATTTGTCCTACTCGCCCCATCCCGATCGCACGAATTCAGGTCCGTTGAACTTTGCCCAAACACCCTTTAAAATCAATGATATCAATACAATTGTCCCTTTTGCAGAATATGCCTTTCTTCGGTGTCGCCGCAAACCGGAGCCCGCATGAGAAAAAGTATAGCACGTCAGCACAAGGGAAAGGAAAACAGATCATGGTGACTTACCAAGATAAACCCTGGCTCAAACGCTACGATCCAGATGTCCCGCACAGTCTCGCTCCCTATCCCGATCATCCCCTGCATCACTTCCTGGAACATGCCGCGGCCACACGCGGCAGCGCGCCTGCCATCATCACCGCCGCGCACCTCCCGTTGCTAGGGTACGTAGCCAGCGAGGTCTCCTATAGTGCACTCAACAGCAGCGTTGATGCTCTGGCGGCGGCCCTGGTCGATCTGGGGTTGAAGAAGGGAGACCGCGTCGCCCTGATCATGCCCAACTGTGCCCAGTTTGTCATGGCCTTCTACGCGACGCTCAAAGCAGGTGGAATCGTGGTCGCCGTCAATCCCACCTTTCCGCCCGCCAAGATGGCCGAGCAACTGCTGGACAGCGGAGCCACTGTGGCAATCACCCTGACCCTTTTCTACGAAGCGGTCAAGAGCATTCAGTCTCAGACCAAAGTCCAGCATGTCATCGCGACCAACATCAAAGAATATCTACCTCCAGTCGCCCGAACGCTCTTCACACTGGCAAAAGAGAAGAAGGAAGGGCACCGCATTGTCAAGCGGGCAGAAGATCACTGGCTACAGGACCTGCTGTTGCGTTACACCGGTCACCGACCGGCAATAGATGTTCAGGGAGACGACATCGCCATTTTCCAATACACTGGTGGCACTACGGGCATTCCCAAGGCTGCTATGTCATCACACAAGGCGCTGGTCGCCAACACGCTGCAGTGCCAGGCCTGGCTGGCACGCAAGGATGTTGAAGAGCGCTTTCTGGCGGCCATCCCCTTGTTCCATGTCTTCGGCATGGTCGCGGTGATGAGCTTTGCCGTGTCCCTGGGAGCAGCCATGATCATGGTGCCCAATCCCCGCGACATCACCGATGTGGTCGCCAAAATTGACCGCTATCGGCCTACTCTGTTCATGGGTGTACCGGCGTTGTTCAACGCCATCAACAATCATCCGGGCGTGGTGGCAGGCAAATATGATCTGAGTTCCATCTATGCCTGCATCAGCGGATCGGCCCCGTTGCCGCCCGCCACTAAGCGCCGGTTCGAGGAATTGTCGGGGGGAATTTTGCTCGAAGGATTTGGGATGAGCGAAGCCCCGACCGCATCTCATGTGAATCCGTTGAAAGGTGAAAACCGTACCGGCTCGATCGGCCTGCCGCTCCCGGATATGGAGGTGCGCATTGTAGACCTCGATGAAGGTATCACCGATGTGCCAGTGGGAGAGGTAGGTGAACTGATCATGCATGGTCCGCAGTTGATGCGCGGCTACCATGGGATGCCCACCGAAACGGCCAACGCCTTGCGCGAGGATGCTGAGGGCAAGAAATGGCTGTACACCGGGGACATTGCGCGTATGGACGAGGATGGCTATTTCTACATTGTGGATCGCAAAAAGGACATGGCCTTGATTGGCGGCTTCAACGTCTATCCGCGGATGGTCGAGGATGTACTCATGGAGCATCCCGCTATCCAGGAGGTGGGCGTGGCGGCGATCCCCCACCCTGATCCTGCCAAGGTAGGGCAAGAAGCGCTCAAAGCCTGGGTCGTGCTCAAGCCAGGTCAGACGGTCACCGAAGAGGAACTGATCGCCTTCGCTAGCCAGAAGCTTGCCCCCTACGAGGTGCCCAAGCGCTTCGCTTTTGTCAACGAGCTACCGCGCACAACTGTAGGGAAGATTCTGCGGCGCGAACTGGCACGTATGGAAATGGAGGCGCGCGAACAGCAGGCGCAACAAATCCATTGAGGTCGGGTCTGCCTGTTACACTAAGTGGCAGAGCGCCGTCCCCAGCCTTCGCGCAAGACGCGCAACGCGTTGCGTCCCAGGATATTTTCCAGATCATCCGGCGTGTACTTCCTGCGGCTGGGTGAGGTGTGCTCGGCAAGCAGACGTTCTGTCAGGCGCGGCAGCTCCGAGGCGTCCTTCAGGTCGTCGGGCGGATCGGTGAAGCCGTCGAAATCGGTACCAATAGCGATGTGTTCTGTGGACCCACCCGCCGCCTGGACGAGGTGGGCGACCGTGGCCGCGATAGCATCCAGACCCAAGCCGATTTGATAGGGTACCAGCCAGTAATTCATGAAGATGACACCTATGACCCCACCGTGATTGGCAATCCAGCGGATTTCCCAGTCTTCCAGATTGTAGGGGGAAGGGTTCAAGGCGTAAGCGCCTGCATGAGTCGCAACTACCAGCGAACTCTTCCCGCTCTGTCCGACGATCTGATACACGTCACGCCGTGCCGCTGGTGTGCAATGACTGACATCAATGAGCATTCCCATCTCGGTCATGCGCTGCACCACACTGCGGCCAAGTGGCGTCAGCCCCTGGGTCAGGTCAATCGCTCCCATCAGGTGGCTCAGACGGCGTTGTGGGAGCAGGGGCAGTACGTAGGCAGGGTAGGGGAACACTGGCATTCCCAAGGCATTGGGATAGAAATGCACCAGCGTCAGCGCAGCCACTCCGCGGTCAAAGAAACGCTCCAGGTTGGTGACGATCTCCTGTTCGGAAATTGTCTCTCCTTGCAGGCAGTGCCCTCCTTCCAGTGTGTGCACAAAGGCGATGGGGCTAGCAGCACCCTGAACCAGCATCTCTTCCAGTTCATCCAGAGAGCGAGCGAGCTTTACCGCACGCTGTTCAGCAGATGAGGCGTTTTCCCGCGCATATTTGTTCAGCCGGCTTTCCAGATCGTCCAGCAGCCAGGAAGTCACCTGGGCATAGGGTGGCTCGACCAGCAATCGCCACATGCGCCGCACATAGCTGAAGGGCACCCAACGCAACACCTTGAGCAGCGGAATATCCTCTATGAGGGGTTTTTCCGGCGCATAGATCGCCGAAAAGAGCACATCCACTCCGCCAGCCTGCAGCGCGGGGAAACTGGTGCGCATATTGAGAGGCCAGAAGAACGGCCAGACTCTGCGGTCGCGCCGAATCAGGGTGCGCTGGAACAGCACTGCCTTAAGGGCGGGATGGGCGTGAATATCAACAACTGTGGCACGGTGATGCAGGTCCAGCCATTTGGGATGCCTGTTGTGGCTCATGGGGGCCTCCCGCGGTGATTCCGGTCAGCGTGACCAGGAACACAGATCGACTTGCAGGCATTGTACACGCAGGCGACATCTGACAAAAGCAAGGCTGCGGAAAAAGAACTCAGCCCCCGCTAGACGGGGGCTGAGCAACTGGCACTAGAGGGTAATCAGGCAGGGGAAGGCGCGGTTCCCAGCGGCGCTGGAGGCATTTCGCTGTCTGTCTTGCCCTCTGGCGCTTCAGCCGCGCCGGACGGCCTTGGTTCGCTGGGACGCGTGGGCGCAGGTGTTTCGGGCGGCTCGCCCATCAGCGCCAGGAATTCCTCACGGCCGATGGTCTCGACCTCCATCAAGCGCTGGGCCACCGCTTCCAGCTTGTCCCGATTCTCGCGCAATACCTGCAGCGCCCGCTCATATGCCTGGGAGACAATGGCGTGCACCTCTTCGTCTATCTGCTCGGCGATGCTCTCGCTGTAGTCGCGCTGCTCACCGATCTCGCGGCCCAGGAAGACCAGTTCTTCCTTCTGCCCGAACACACGCGGCCCCAGTTTGCGGCTCATGCCCCAACGAGTGACCATGGTGCGGGCTATGCGGGTGACATTTTCCAGATCGCTCGACGCGCCGTTGGTGACATCGCCGAAGACAATTTCCTCAGCCGCGCGCCCGCCGAGCGCTCCGGTGATCTGGTCAATGTAACGCTGCGTCGTACCGAGCATCGAGTCGTTTTCGGGCATCACCCAGGTCACACCGCCTGCCATGCCTCGCGCCACAATGGTGACCTTGCGCACAGGATCGCAGTTCGGAAGCATGTGGAACACAACCGCGTGCCCCGCCTCGTGGTAAGCGATCAGGCGCTTCTCTTCCTCTGTGATGATCCGGCTGCGGCGCTCAGGCCCCAACACCACGCGCTCGATGGCCTCTTCGAAGTCACGCATGCTGATGCTCTTCTTGTTCTTACGCGCCGCCACAATCGCCGCCTCGTTGACCAGATTCTCCAGGTCAGCACCGACGAAGCCCGGCGTAGACTTGGCCAGCACAGTCAGGTCAACATCGGAGGCCAGCGGCTTGCCGCGCGTATGGACCTTCAGGATAGCCTCGCGTCCGCGCATGTCGGGTCGGTCGAGCACCACCCGGCGGTCGAAACGGCCAGGACGCAGCAAGGCGGGATCGAGGATGTCCGGACGGTTGGTGGCGGCCATGATGATGACGTTGGTGTCCGTGTCGAAGCCATCCATCTCGACCAGAATCTGGTTGAGCGTCTGCTCGCGCTCGTCGTGACTGCCCCCCAGGCCAGCCCCACGATGACGTCCTACCGCGTCAATCTCGTCCACAAACACGATGCACGGACTGTGCCGCTTGGCCTGATCGAACAGGTCACGCACGCGGCTGGCCCCCACACCGACGAACATCTCGACGAATTCGGAGCCGGAGATGCTGAAGAACGGCACGCCTGCTTCGCCGCTGACTGCCTTGGCCAGCAATGTCTTGCCTGTACCGGGGCTGCCTACCAGCAGTACCCCCTTGGGGATGCGTGCGCCAAGCTGGATGAAGCGCTCCGGGTCCTTGAGGAACTCGACGACCTCCTGCAGCTCTTCCTTGGCCTCGTCAGCGCCGGCCACATCATCGAAGGTCACCGAAGGTTGGTCACCTGTGAACATGCGGGCGCGGCTCTTGCCGAAGGAAAGCGCCTGATTGTTCGACCCCTGCGCCTGGCGCAGCATCAGGTAGATGAAACCACCGATGAGCAGCAGCGGCAAGAACGTGCCGATCAGCCCGATCCAGTTGAAGAGATTGCTGGGCTTGGTGAACTCGAAGTCAATCTGCTGCAGCATTTCCCGCGAAGCACCAAGCGATTCCAGCAAGGCCGCGGGATCATCCATATTAGGGTTGATCTGGGTCTTGCGCGTCTCATTGTTACGGTACGTGGCGGTCACTTCGCCTTCGTCCGAGATTTCAATGGAACGCACCAGTCCATCGTTGATATCGCGCGCCAACTCGCTCGCGGTCAACTGCTTTGCATCGGAACTGTTGCTGCGCACCCCAAAGACTATCGCAGCAATGGCTGCGATAATCAGGATGTACACGAAGAGATTGCGCGAACGGTTATTCACTCCCTGCCTCCAACACGTTTCCCAACCCGATTTGTCTCCACAGTCTGGGCTAGCGATCGAGCTGCTTATCCTGACAGCGCGTGATAGATTTGCATAATTCCTAATCAAAATTATACAGGAAGGGAGAGTTAAAAACCAGCCTTTTGCTCACCAGGGGAATTAATGTTGCATAAGAATGTCTTGCCTCAGCCCATCCAGGCCTGATACACGGCGATCCACAGAGGGATGAGCAGCATGACGGCCAGGAAAGCGATAAAGGCCAGCACCAACGTAACCAGATCGAGCTGTGGCGGCTCCTCGACTGCCCGATAGCGCGACTGGATCATAGGAGCAGGGGGAACCGGTGCAGCATAGCCAGGTCGCGCGACTGAGGGCACTCCCGGCATAGTCGGCGGGCTGTGGGCGGGCATGTCGGAATAGATGTAGGTCGGCGCTTCCGAGCGTCCGCCGCTCGCCGGCGCGCGCGGCGCACTCACCGGAGAAGGCGCAGCAGCGTTGCGCGCCAAAGGGAGCGGCGCTTCCGGCGGAATGGTGGCGGCTGTGGCCGGAAAAGAAGCCTCGGAACCCACTTCCGGCACTACATCAGTGGTGATCTGTCCCCGTCTCCGGTAACTGAGCAGAATGCGCCCCAACTGATCGGCTGTGCGATAGCGCGCCGTCGGCTCCTTGGAGAGCACTTTCATCAGGATGCGATCCAGATGCTCCGGCACATTGGGATTGAACTGTGACGGCTTCGGAG
>DAOTZZ010000165.1:0-10273 GCA_034433965.1 Anaerolineae bacterium | reverse complement strand
AGGCCTGCCCAGAGCAGGGCGCGCGTGCCCGGCAGCGGAAGTAGGCAATAAGCCCCATACGGCAGCAGGCATCGTTCATTCCCGAATGCATTTCATCTTTTCTTGCTTAAGGCTTACTTATAGGGTATGGTTGTTAGTGCCGATATCATTCTCAAACAGCACGGATAATCCCTCTTAGGCCAGGTTTGCGCCCGGCACGTTACCCTCGACAGTTGGAAAGGAGAGAGTATCGCCGCGACGCCATACGATTCCCATGACCTGTTCGGCCCGTTTTGTTCCTAGCACGTTCGCACTTGGAGAGTAGAAGGGAGACAAGATGTTTACCCGCAAGCGTTATGCCGCTTTTTCATTGCTCATCGCCGCGGTGATGGCGCTGTCCTTCGTGGCTGCGCCCGGCGGGGCCAAGGCCCAGGGTTTCCAGCCGATGTCCTACTCCGCGCCAGATTGCAGCTACGGGGGCGAAATCTACAAGATCGAGGCGCTCGACGAACTGACGGTCAAGTTCACGCTGTGCCGACCGGACCCGGCCTTCCCGTCCAAGGTGGCCTTCTCCGCCTTCTCGATCAACAGCGCAGAATACCTGGAGGCGACAGGTGGTGGTGGCGATCTGGTTGACAAGCCGATCGGCACCGGCCCGTACGTGTTGGAAGAGTGGAAGCGCGGCGACAGCCTGGTGCTCAAGCGCTACGACAACTACTGGGGCGAGCCAGCCAAGACCGAGCGCATCGTCTTCCGCAGGAACTCCGAGGGCGCAGCCCGTCTGACCGAACTGCAGGCCGGCACGGTAGACGGCATTGACAACCCCAGCCCCGACGACTATGAGAAGATTCGCAACGATCCCAACCTGGTGCTCTACGATCGTCCTGGCACCAACATCTTCTACATCGGCTTCAACAACCGCTATCCGCCGCTCAACGATGTGCGCGTGCGTCAGGCGCTGGCCATGGCCATTGACCGGCAGCGCATCGTAGACAACTTCTATCCGGCGGGAACCATCGTGGCCACGCAGTTCATGCCGCCCACCATCTTCGGCTACACGCCCGAAGTGACGTGGTATGACTTCGATCCGGAAGCGGCGCGCGCCCTGTTGGCCGAAGCGGGCTATCCGGACGGCTTCACCATTGATCTCTACTACCGCGATGTGTTCCGTTCCTACCTGCCGGAGCCGGGGCGCGTGGCCGAGGACATTCAGGCTCAGCTCAAGGAGAACCTGAATGTGACGGTCAACATCACGGTTATGGAATCCGGTGCGTTCATTGACGCGGCGGATCGCGGCGAACTGCCCGTGCACCTGCTGGGCTGGAACGCTGACTATCCGGATGCGACCAACTTCCTGGACTATCACTTCGGCGTGGGCGCGTCGGATCAGTTTGGCGACAAGTTCCCCGAAATCACCGAGCCGCTGCAGAAAGCCGCCGCTGTTGCCGATCCGGCGGAGCGTTTGGTGTACTACCGTCAGGCCAACCAGGCCATCAAAGACCTGGTGCCGATGATCCCGGTGGCACACGGTGCGTCGGCTACCGCCTTCAAGGCGACGGTTGAGGGTGCGCACGCCAGCCCGCTGGGCAACGAGTACTTCGCCGTCATGCAAATCCCCGGCCAGGACACGCTGGTCTGGATGCAGAACGCCGAACCCATCGGCCTGTATCTGGCGGACGAGACGGACGGTGAGTCGCTGCGCGCTGGCGAGCAGATCTTCGAGTCGCTGCTCTCCTTCGAGGTGGGCGGCACGGCGGTTGAGCCGGGTCTGGCCGAGCGCTATGAAGTCAGCGACGACCTGACCGAGTGGACGTTCTATCTGCGGCCTGGCGTCACCTTCCACGATGGTTCGACGCTGGACGCCAACGATGTGGTGATGTCCTACGTCGTGCAGTGGGATGCGGCACATCCGCTGCATGTCGGGCGCGACGGCAGCTTCACCTACTTCGCCGCCCTGTTCGACGGTTTCCTGAACCCGCCCGCTTCCGAGTAAGCCAGTTCTTCTAACAAAACAGGGGGCACTTGGTGACAGGTGCCCCCTGACTTTTTTTCTGCCCTGTGTGCCCTGCCCTACGAAGTCTGCGCTGAGGGCTGGCCCTGCTGCGCGCTCAGCGGAAAGGCCATGCCGAAGATACTGCCCTGTCCCAGCCGGCTCTGCACGAAGACGCGCCCGCCGTGCTGCTCGACCACCGACTTGACGATGGCCAGTCCCAGCCCCGACCCCTTGATCTCGTGATCCACGCTCGGCACGCGATAAAAGCGCTCGAACAGGCGCGGTTGCGCTTCGGTGGGAATACCCGGCCCGTTGTCGCCAACCTCGATGAACAGATCGTCGTCCCGCACATACGCCCGCACAGTGATGACCCCACCTTCCTGCGTGTATTTGTTCGCGTTACTCAACAGGTTGGTCAGGGCACGATGGAGCCAGTTGATGTCCCCCTGGATGGGCGGCAACGCTTCCGGCACCTCGCAGACAAGCGTCTGCTGACGCTGCTGAATGGCTGGCCGTATATCGGCCACACAGCGCTCGATCAGGTCGCGCACGTCCACCGGCTTGCATTGTAGCCCCACGCCGCTCTCGAAGTGTTCCAGGTTGAGCAGGCTGTCAATCAATGCCTGCATACGGTGCACGCCCTGCAAACCGATGTCTACGATCTCGGCGCAGCCCTCCTGCTGGCCGAATTCTTCCTTGAGCATGGTCAGCGCGTTCATGGTCACGCCCAGGGGATTGCGCAGATCGTGCGCGGCGTCGCGGATGAAGTTGACGCGCGTCTGTTCGGCCTGACGCAGGTGCGTCACATCCTGCACCACCATCACCCAGCCTTCGGCCTGGCGGTCGCTCTCCAGCTCCTGATGCGAATACACCGGCGAGACGATAGCCGACAGAAAGCGCCCATCGTCCAGTGGCACTTCGAAGACCGTGTTGGCTCCGCCCCCCTCGCTCATGGCGCGGCGCAGACCCGCCCGCAGCTTGGGGTGTAGCGGAGCCTGGCGCAACGGCAGGCCAAAAAGATCGGCGCGGCGCAGACCGAAGAGGTGCTCCGCTGTGGCGTTGACCAGGTTGATCTTGCCGTGATTGTCGGTGGCGATGATGGCGTCGCCCGTGGAATTGAGAATCGCTTCCAGGCGGCTGGACTGCTCTTTGACGCTTTCGTAGAGACGGGCGTTGTCCAGCGCCACCCCCACTTGATCGGCAATAACCCGCAGCACGCTGATCTCATCGTCGCTGAACTGATAGGGTTGATGATTCATGACGCTGAGAATGCCCACCACGCGCCCCCGCGCGTGCATGGGCACCAGCGCCATGGCCTGCACGCCTTCGTCGGCAAATTCGGGCACGGCCAGGCGCGGATCGCCGGAGAGGTCGCCCGTGACCAGCACCTCGTCGTTGGCCACCACATAGCCGGACATACCCTTGCCCAGGGGAATGCGCATCGGTTGTGTGACGAAGTCGTGCCGCCAGCCGTGCTGCGCCCGCAAGACGAGTTCGCCCGCCGCCTCGTCCACCAGGCTGATGCCCGCCGAGTCCACCGGGATCACCTTCAAGATAGCCTTCAGTGCCGTCTGTAGCGTGACCTGCAAATCCAGCGACTGACTCACCGCCGCGGCCACCGTGTTCAGCGCGGAGAGTTGATCCACACGGCGGCGGATTTCCTGCGAGAGCTGCTGATTGCGCTGCAACAGACTATCTACATCGGGGGTCTCGGACATCTCGGTCGTGGACGCAGCTCCACCAGCCAGATTTACGGTTCAACAATAGTAATCTGTTTCTATCTTAACACGAAACCACACGGGCCGTAGCGCGTTTAGAGGATGCCCAGCGCCGCTGCAATCGCCAGCGCCAGCAGGAGCGATGTCAGCAGTAGCATCCAGGCCACCAGTCGCCCGCTGTCCTGCAGAGGCGTCAGCGCCGATTCCTTGACTTCCACTTCGCCCAACAGGTCAACGCGCACGTCCAGGTTGCGGTCGCCGCGCGTCAGGCGAGCCATGGTTGGGTTGCGCTCCAGCACCCGCCAGCCATCGGCCAGGTAAGGGGCCAGGGCGCGTTGCAGGATGGCCTGCGCCTGTTCCAACCCAATCGGTTCGATTTCGGGCGGCGGGGTGCGGTTTTCGGTAAGTTCGGTGTGATTTTCCGGCAACATGGGTTCACCCTCCGGGCCTGGATGCGGTATAGTCTGGGGTTGCAAGACTGATTGGCCAGCACGATCGCTCAGGCCGAATTCGCCAACGGGAGTATCGGTATGAACAAGTCTAGACGACGTGGCCAGCGTCGGGCCACCCTGCTGGGCGCTTCGATCGGGTTGATCATCATCGTCACCTTTGTGCTGACCCTGGTTGCACCCGACCTGGGCAGCCGTTCTTCCAGCAGCGAGATCGATCCCTTTGCCACGCCGCACCCCACCGAACTGATCATCCCCACCCCCGACCCCAACCCTCAACTGGAGGGCCGCCCCGTCTACATCCATAGCAGCGGGCTGTTCCAGACGTTCATGCCCGCTGGCTCCGACTGGTACGTGGACGAAGGAGAGTCAGTGGGGGCCAGTGCTGCGGCTCGCGTGGTCATCTCCAGCCCGCAGCGGCTGGCTGTCATCCATAACTATATCCAACCTGGCGTGCAGTACGAAAGTCTGGCGGCGCTGAGCGAGAACTTCCTCACCGAGCAACACTTCGCCGGAGCCTGGCAGGACTACGATCGCTGGCAGGAGACTGGTCGGCAGGTGACTGACGAGAGCGTGGTGGTGGACTTCGCGCTGGCGTCGCAGGGTCACGACTACCTGGGCCGCAGCATAGCCCACCTCTTCGACGACTGGCTTTTCGTCACGCGGCTGGTCGTGCCCGCCAACAATCCCGCTCTGCTCGATCGATTGCAGACGCTGGTGGTGTCGGCCTTCTCCGGCTTCAAGACGCTGCTGGCACTGCCCGCCGCATGGCCCGCCGCGATTGATCAACAGGCCGGGTGGGTTCTCAAGCATCCTGTGGGGTGGTCGCAGGTGGCCGGTAGCCCTGGCCGCCCCATGACTTTCCTGTTGGGCACGGGGAACAATGACGAGCGCGTCCGCGTGTGGACGGAGGCGCAGACTCCGCTGGAAAACGCCGAGGCAGCGCAAGCCTGGGCTGCGTCCAGCGAGCTGGTGGCAGCAGAGGAAGTGCTGGGCGCAGAAGCCATTCAGCGCGAGGCGGGAACGGGCTTTCTGGTCGCCTACCGCTTCCGCGACCTGGCCGGTGATCTGCACAGCGGGTTGCTGACGCTGCTCAATGACGAGGCGGGGACGCTGTTCGTGGCCGATCTGCAGATTGACTCGCCGGATGCCTCGCTGCTGGCGAACGACGAAGTCCCCGCCGCCTACGCTGAAGCGCGCCAGGCAGTGGCGGAGGGGTTCATCGTGCTGCCTGTGACCAGCCGTGCCCCTGCAGGGGGGTCATAAAAAACGACCGCCAGCGGTCGTCTCGCTGGCGGTCAGTCTGGCGTGCCTGGAGGGATTCGAACCCCCGACATCTTGCTCCGTAGGCAAGCGCTCTATCCACTGAGCTACAGGCACAGGTCAGTGTGCGCGTATCATAGCATATGGCCAGGGGCTTGACAAGAGCTTTTTTCGCCCTACACTGGGCCTGGTCATTGCGAAGACCTGGTTGCGGCTGATGGTATCTACGCGACCCTGTGGCGCGTGCAAACCGGCGAACGGGTGCGTATGGCGGGCGATTAGGCGCTACATAGAACTATCGAAAGCACCTGTGAGGATGAGGCGATGCACCCCTGGCGCAGTCTGTGGCTGATCGGGGTCTTGTTCTCTATAATACTGGGGGCCTGCGGGGACAAAGACCAAAGCGCCCCGCCGACCCCGGAGGAGGGTGCGGCCATGACGCTCGAACTGAGCAGCTCGGCCTTTGCCGAAGGCCAGCCGATTCCCGCCCGGTATACCTGTACGGGAGAAGACATTTCGCCGCCGCTGGCATGGCGTGGCGCGCCCGCGGGCACACAGAGCTTCGCGCTGATCATGGACGATCCCGACGCGCCGCGCGGCACGTGGGTGCACTGGGTGGTCTATAACCTGCCCGCCAGCGTCACCGCGCTGCCCGAAGCGATCCGCTCCGACCGCGACCTGCCCGGCGGAGCCGTGCACGGGCAAAATAGCTGGCGGCGCAACGACTACGGCGGTCCCTGCCCGCCCAGCGGCACGCATCGCTATTTCTTCAAACTGTACGCCCTTGATACCGTCCTGAGCCTGTCGCCCGGCGCAACCAAAGAAGCGCTGTTGCAGGCGATGGAAGGGCACATCCTGGCGCAGGGCCAGTTGATGGGCACGTACAAGAGATAGGGCGATCAGTTTTTCGGCGCACTGAACAAGCCGGGTACGCCGATAGCTGGCCGGCGCTGCTGTGCACCGCAGCGCTGGCGCAGGTCTGCCGCGTCTGTCTGAATTACTGACGACTGTTAACTGACCTTTCTCTCGCGCGCACTACGAAACGAGGCAGTGATGGACGCATCCCGCTTTCACGGCATGATCCCCCCTCTGGCGACGCCCATGCACGCGGACGGCTCGCTGAACCTGGCCGCAGTGCCCGCGCTGATAGAGCATGTGCTAAGCGCCGGCGTGCACGGCATCTTCGCGCCGGGCAGTCAGGGCGAAGTCTATGCCCTGCACGCCGACGAACGCGCGGCGATGCTCGACGCGGTGCTGACGGCGGTCAACGGGCGCGTGCCGGTCATCGCCGGGGCGGGCGCGATCGCCACCCGCGATGCCATCGCTTACGCGCGCGCGGCAGAGCGGGCCGGAGCGGACGCCGTCGCCATCATCACGCCCTACTACATCAGCCCGTCGCAGCAGGAACTCTACGCGCACTATGCCGACATTGCCGCGGCGGTATCGCTGCCTATCTTCGCCTATTCCAACCCCGGACGCACGGGCGGCGTGCGCATCGAGCCGGAGACGCTGGCTCGCCTGGCCGCGGACATCCCACATTTTGTCGGCGTCAAGGAGTCGAGCGGCGACCTGACGGTCACCGCGGCGATGATCCGCGCCTGTCCGCCGGGTTTCCGCGTCTTCACCGGACGCGACACGCTGATCTACGCTTCGCTGTGTCATGGCGCAGCGGGGGCCGTGGGCCTGACGATGAACGTCGCCCCGGCGTGGTCGGTGGCGCTCTACGACGCTTTTCGCGCAGGTGATCATGCTCAGGCGCGTGCCTGGCAGGAGCGGGTTGCAACCTTGCGTGAAGGGCTGGGGCGCTTCGGCTCGTACCCGGTGGGGGTCAAGGAAGCGCTGACGATCATGGGCCTGCCTGCCGGTCCGGCGCGGCGGCCTATCCTGCCCCTTAGCGAGACGCAGCGCGAGGCCCTGCGCGCGTTTCTGGTTGAGTGTGGTGTGCTCGAACAGCACGAAATCGCTGCAGACTGACAGGGAGTATCTTCGATGACCGACTGGCCGCGCCTGGGGACGACGCACCTGGGCAGCGTTCCCTATACCGACCTGCACAGCGTGAGCGAACGCCTGGCCGTCACGCTCGATATTCCGGCCTGGGCGCAATTCTCGCGGCGCTCGTTCCGCGAGAACATGTACGTGCAATTCAGCGCCGCGCTGCCGCGCGTGGTGATCGATCCCACCCGCGAGCGCATCTGGGTCAACACCACGGGCGACCTGACGCCCGACCTGGAAGCCTTCTACGCGCTCTATCTGGAAGACTATGTGGACGCCTTCGCCCTGACGCCGGACTACGCGGCGGGCTTCTTCGCCATGCTGGACGTGCTGACGGTGATGCCGGGGACATGGGCCAAGGGCCAGGTGACCGGACCAGTCAGCCTGGGGCTGAGCGTGACCGACCAGGATCGCTATGCCATCCTGTACCACGACCTGCTGAGCGACGTGGTGGTGAAGACGCTGGCGATGAATGCGCGCTGGCAGGTACGGCAATTGCGCGCCCTGCGCCCGCGGGTGCTCATCTTCGTGGACGAACCCTACCTGGCGTCGTTCGGCTCGGCCTATGTGAGCCTGGAGCGCGACGCCGTCATTGCCATGCTCAACGAAGTCTTCGCCGCCATTCACAGCGAAGGGGGACTGGCCGGCGTACATTGTTGCGGCAACACCGACTGGTCGCTGCTGCTCGATACCTCGGTGGACGTACTCAACCTGGACGCTTTCGGTTACCTGGACGCGCTGGCGCTCTACCCGGAGGAACTGCGTGCCTTCCTGGATCGCGGTGGCGTCGTCGCCTGGGGCATTGTCCCCAACAACGAGACAATCAGCGAAGTGAGCGCGGCTGAGCTGGCCGAGCGCCTGTGGGCCGGGCTGCGGCAGCTCAGCGAGCGCGCTGCCGGGCGCGGCGTGCGCATTGCGCCGGAAGAACTGCTGGGGCGCGGTCTGCTGACGCCCAGTTGCGGCCTGGGGACGGCCACGCCGGAGATCGCCGATCAGGTCTATGCCACGCTGATCGCGCTCAAAGAGACTCTGCTATAAAGCGGGTGCATTCGCGCTTCGGGGCAATGGCTTTGAGCCGCCGAGAGGCCGAAAGCGCAGAGGAGTGAAATTATCGAGAACTGCGTGTCTTTTTCTGTGGCCTCTGTCCCCTCTGTGGTGAACTCTGCCTCCAAATCCGAATGCGGCCTACAAGTCTTCCAGGGCGCGGTTGGCGGCGAAATCGGCGGCGAAGTCCGGCGGGATGCGCATGGGCTGGCCGGTCGCCAGATCGATCCATACCCAGATGACGCTGGCGCGAGCGATGAGCGCCCCGTCGTGGGTGCGGGTGATGGTGTAGTGACGGGTCGCGCTTGTCCGCCTGGGGTGTGAATACCAGGTGGTCAGGGCTAGCTCATCACCATAGCGCGCCGACTGGTAATATTCGATGCGATAGTGGCGGGCGACGATGCCGAAGCCTGCCGCAAACATGCGCTCCGGTGGCCAGCCGTAGGCCTCCGCCACCTGAATCCCGCATTCTTCCAGATAGACCATGTAATTGGCATTGTTGACGTGTCCGGCGGCGTCCAGGTCGTGCCAGGCCACGCGGACGCGCATGGTGAAGACATCGGGCGGCGGGGGCGGCGGAGCAGGGAAGGAGTCGCGGCGCGTGCCCTGGTTGGGCAACCCTTCGGGGACGAAGGCGGCGATCATCTCCGGTGGCACAGTGACCGGACGCTGTGTGCGCGCGTCCAGGAAGACCCAGTCGGTGCTGGCCTGGGCGACCAGCAGACCGTCGCTGGCGCGGCGCAACTCGTAAGCGCGGCGTGAGCGCACGCGCCGGAAGTCCTGCACCCAGGTCTTGACAATCACTGTGTCACCATAGACCAGCGGATGCAGGTACTCGATATCCGTCTCGCGGACGAACCACAGCCGCCCCATCTCCTGGTAGCGGGGCACGTCGTAACCCGCCGCCGCCGAGGCGTCCATGGCCGCCTGTTGCATGTAGCGCAGATAGTTGACGTGATTGACGTGCCCGTAGGGGTCGCACTCGTAGTGCCGCACCCGAAAGGCTCGCTCGAACACCAGCGGCATGATCGCTCCTCTCGCGCTGTTCCCTGAGCCAACGGCCCCCGGTTATAGCACGCGGTCGCGCCGCTGACAACGCCCGTCGGGTGCGTGCAAATATGTTGGGCAGTTTGCTGCACTCTGTTGCCCCTCACCCCTGCGCCCCTCGCCCTCACGACTGCGTCGCAGGGCGAGGCGACTGGTTTTCGGTCGCACGTACACTCCTCTTCGCCCGTCGCGCGGGGATGAGGGCCATCAGGTGAACCAAAGTCGCTGGCAACCTTTGCACACACCCCGCCCGTCTGCGCTTTCTCATTGCCGGACGAGAGCAGAGCCGGTATGATCTGCGCATGGCTGACCCGTCGCAGGCTCTCGTCAGGCGAGGGCCGGATCAACATACCTGGTACGTCGTGGCCCGCGCGCCCGATCTCACCGCCGCCGCCATCCCCGCTGGACTGTTGCGCAGCGCGGGAATTCCTGTGTTCCTGCTGCGCGAGGCGGCGGGCAGCGCCATCCCGCTGACGGTGGGACGACTGGGCGGCGTCGAAGTGATCGTGCCCGAAGCGTATTACCTGGAAGCGAGAGCCTTGCTGGATGCTGAACCGATCTCTTGGGAAGAACTGCCCTCCGGTGATGAAGAAACATCGGACGACGAGGACGCTTAGCCCCTGTGGACAACGCGCATCTGGTTTCCGCACAGACTCATGAGCGCCCAGGCAGTGAGCGACTGACCGCTGTGGACAGCCCGGCGGAGTCTTCGCCAAAGCGCCGACGCGCTCACCCCTGGCACGTGCTGCTGGCACCGGCCTTTGGGCTGGCGCTGCTGGCGATCTGGG
>DAOTZZ010000164.1:0-34448 GCA_034433965.1 Anaerolineae bacterium | reverse complement strand
CCTCGCCGACTGCGTGGGCCAGGAACCCGACCTCACTATCAATCACGGTGTAGCCCTCTGGAACGCGAGCATCACCGTAACGATCCAACAGGAAATGGCTCATCGCCCTTGATACTCCTGTGGTCTAAATCTCCTCCGCGACAAGCTGCAGCAAGCGGTTCAGACACTCCTTGCGCTTTTCTGCGCCAAGAGATTGAAACAGCGCTTCGATCTTCGCGATGTGATCTTGCTCTAGCCGTTCCTGCACACGGGCGCGTAGACTGTCCAGATGTGCCTGGTGATCTGCGGGCAGGAAAGCCGGCGGACGCTCCAGTTTGCGCTGAAGGTCGCCAAGGGGCACTTTGTCAGACTCCAGTTCGCGTGCGCGCATTTCCAACCACCGGATGGCTTCCTGGCGGGCAGCCTCTACCTGATCGGCAATGCTCTTGCGCACCTGAGTCAGAGCCTCCCGGTGGACGTTGCTCAAGCTCTGCCCAAAACTCGCTTCGATTTCCCCCAGTCTTGCCTCAGCGTTTTGAACATCCTGAGGCGATCTCAGAGGTAGTTGCTTCAGGGCGTGCACTTCTGCATAGAATTGCTGAAGTGTTTCCAGATAGGCCAGCGCTTGCGCCAGTTTCTCTTCGTGTTCTGTGCCAGCGTAGCGGTTTTGACCGCTGATGATCCTCTTTTGTACTTGTTGCAGGTCACTCAGATCTACGTTGCGAACATGCTCCGTGACGCTGCCAGCGAACGCTTCCAGCTTGTCGATCTCTCGTTGAATGGCCTCTAGTTTCTTATCACGCGCTTGTTTGGCTTCAGGGGAAACGAGTTGCATCTGGCGCAGACGTTGGCGGTAGTTGTAAAGGCGGATCAAGCCAGTATCTACCGTCATGGCCTCGATTTCTTTCTTGATGGCGGCTTCCTGCTCTGCTGCTTTGAGCAATGCGATCCGTTTCTGCAGCGTGTCTTCGAGTTCTGCCACCCGCTGTGCCAGGAGTGCCAGTCCTTGTTTTTCCAGTTGTCCCTTAAGGGTGTGCAGCCTATGTTCAAGCGCGCCAACCAGAGTAATATCAGCCAACCCCTCCACACGGCGGCGTTCGACTTCTACAGCCTGCTCGAGCTGGTCAAGGATGCGCTGTTCAATCTCGCCGATGGCTGGCTGCGTGACGGTGACCAAGTCGTCAATAACCAGATCGGCCAGACTCTGGCGCTGCTTGAGCAGATCGGATACCTCGTGCAGATGCTCGAGATTTGCCAGGATTTGCTGGACTTCCTGGTCATATCTTTGGGCGGCTTCAAGCGCTTTCCTCAAGCGCCCTGCGGCTTCGGCAGCTTGTTGACGCATGTCCGACGGCTGCTTTTCCTGGGTCGCGAACTCATCGAGCGCCTGCAGCGCCTCGCTGGCTTCCACTTGAGAGAAGGGTTGCTTCTTGATAATCCTGGCCCGGATGCTCTGCATCTCTTGCTGCGCGGCGTCTGGATCACGGCGAGAGAGCGCCAGGGCATTCTGGTAAGCCCAGTTGAGGAAATCACCTGCGGACTTGATGGTGTCGATTTGTTCCTCCAACTTCGTCAGTCCAATACGCTCTCCTCTGAGGCTTAGCAGCAACTCTGACCGGTGATAGCCGATCCACCCGCACAGCAACAGCATTGCCGTGTTGTAGTCGAAACCGTAGGGCGGATTGAGCAATTTGGGGATGACCTCGGACAGCCGCGCATCCTGCACGCCTGGCGCAAAGGTGCGGTCGAGCAAGTCCCAGGCAGGCTGCAACTTGAGCGAGGTCGGCTTCTGCAACGCATAAGGGCTTAACGCTCCCCATGATGGTGTCAGCATACCCCATTTCTTGGCCAGATATTTCTCGCACAGGTCTTTGGCCACATTGTCCATGCCGCTCAGGGCACTGCCAATGCGATCGTGCAGAAGGTTCCTGGCAACAGTCTTGACTGCCAGGCGCAACTTGTTCTGACCTTTGGTCGGCAAGGCGGGGTATTGGGTGAAGAACTCTGGTGGACGGATGCGGTAGGCCATCTCGTACAGTTGTTTGAGCACATTTTTGATGCTTAGCCCATACCCGTTGGCAGCAACGGCGGCCTGATAAGCCTGAGGAACCACGATTTGCCCCGGACTACGCCGGATGTCCCAGATATGCTCGGTGTTTCCGCGCAGTTGTCGCAGCGTCCTACCAAGCTCTGCTTTCGTCCGGTCTAGCTCTTGCTTGTAGGTCTGCTGGCCGATTTCTTCCAGCAGATTCTTCCGCCTCCCCACGGCTTCCAGAGCTTTGAGGCGAATGAAGATACTCTCCAGTTCGGGGACAGGCTCCTTGGGAATGATGGCGATCACTGGCAGCGGCGTTTCTTTTGAGCCGCTTACTGCTCCCTGCTCTTCTACATAGCTGCGAGCCAGCTCGTGCAGCGCGTCGCGTTCGGACTCGTCGCGCAGCAACAGCCAGGCGACGACACCGCGACTACCCTCTTGTAATCTCCCAGCATTGAGGGCGAAGGACTGGGTTATGGTCATAAACTCTGGCGCAATGATGACTTCTTGGGCTGCCCAGTCGTCTGTATGGCCCCACTCGATGTCTACTTTGACGCTACCAAACTCGTAAAGCGGATCGCTGCGGAACAATCTGTTAAGCTCTTCGATGAGAGCTGCCGGCTCCAGGGCCAGGCGATCGCTCTCCTCGCGAATGGCCTCTTCCAGGCGTCTGGGGTCTGTGCCAACTGGCCAGAACCGGTTGAGCTTGTGAATCGGATCGTACTGGATGATGTTGAGGTCGCTCAGCTCCTTGAGTGCTGTCAGGACATCGCGCGAGTCCAGGCCGCTGAGGTGCGCGAGCAGCTCCACCTGTTTGCGGCGCAGCGGCAACCGCCCTACCTCTTGCAGCAACAGTGCCTTCAGCACGCTGCGGTGAACATCGGTTGCCTCGTCGCCGAGGACTTGCTCCAGGTTGTGCATCGCCGCAACATACGACTGATACATGGTGGGCAGGTCCCCTGCCAGACGGTGCTGGAAGTAGTCCACCAGCGCGATGGGCAGCACCCAGTTGACACGCCCCTTGATGACGGCGGGATGCTCGGCGCGGCTATCAAGCTGGTCGCGCACAAAGCCCAACACAGTGCGCGCGGCCCCGATGTCTTCGCCCTGCTGCATCTTGAGGTGGCAGAGCAGGGCCGTGGTCATGGGATGAAGCGGGAAGCACCCCTTGGTCACTACATCGCGAAACTTCTCATACGTCCAGCCCAGTTCTTCGTCGTAATGCTTGGAGAAAGTGTCCCAGGCGACCTCTGTCGCTTCTCCCAGTATCTGCCCTCTGACCTCGTGGTTTGCCAGCAACTGTTCCCAGCTATCCGGCGTTTGCTTCAGGTACGAGTCGAGCACGCTCTCCATCAGCGAATACAGCGCGAAGCGTTTGGGCAAGCGGCCCAACTCTTTCTGCAGATTTTGCAGCAGTTGTCCGCCGTGCAGGGTTTGTCTGGCAACTTCATCGGGGTCGTGCTGGGCAAAAGCCAGAAAGGCCGCCTTCCGGCGGTGATCCTCGATCCCCTGCAACAAGTCCTGCAGTTCGCCCACGGCCCTGTCACGCGCATAGCGCTGAATGTACAGGCTGAACTCATCGAACAGGACGAGCAGCCCGGCCAGCGGCCCCCTGTCGCCACAGAACTCGCTGACCGCCCACTCAATGGCTTCGCGCAGGCTGACATGCCCTTCCAGATCGGGGCGTACGCCGTGATTCAGGTGCATGAACAGCTTTACGTAGCAGTCGAAGGCTTGCTCGCGGTACTCTTCGATCTCCTGGATCAGGGCGGGCACATCCAGAGCGTGACGCTGTAGGTAGTCGTTGGCTTGCTGAAGCTGCTCCGCCGTCAGGTTGCGCAGGTATTCAGTTGCCTGCCGTGTCCAGAAGGGCAGCTCCGCGCTCCTCGTCTGCTCGTGCTCTGTCAGCGCCCGCTTGAAGGCGCGGAAGAACTGCTCGCGCAAGGGGCGCGGATCGTCACCGCGCAGCCGCAGCACCAAGAATTCGCCGCGTTCCTCTTTGAACTCGCGATACCTCTGCGCTTTCGCTGGCTGGTTCAGGGCGTGATCGATTCGCTCGAAGATGGTGCGGGCTTCCGGCGAAGTCGCGGGCCGGGCAAAGTAGTTGGCCAACACCAGGGCCAGGTGACTCTTGCCGTGCCCATAGTTGGCGATGGCGACGAAGCGGTTTTCGAACTTCTCATACTGGAATGCCTTCATCAAGTGATCCAGCAAATCCAGCGCGGCGACGGCCTGGGTGCTGGCCCCGAAGGTGCCGGGAACGCTGGTAGAGAAAATATAGGACTGCAGCAATGAAAGGTTGAGACTGGGCTTATCGTAATCGCTTAGTTGTACATCGCTGTGAAACTCGCCTTTGGTATCCAGTTCGACGATATCTTTCAACAGAACCTTGGTCTTTCACCTCTCCTGCCCCACGCAGGACTGATCACACCAAACGTTCTTCGCGCTGCCATATTTCGATGAGTTGCTCGGACGGTAACACCTGGGTCGCTGTGGCGGGAACGGCCAACAACAGCGCGCGGCGACGATACGGCAAGCCCCCCAACAAGGACTCCCACACCCTTTGCCGTTCGTCCTGTTTCAAACCAGCCAACAGCAAATCCAGGTTGTAGACCAGTACACAGTCCGTCCATCCTTCACTGCTGGCGACGAAATCGAGCGCCTCCAGAATCCTCTCAAACGTCAGGCGAACGTAGCGCGTGCCCTCCGCAAGCTGCTGCTGGATCGCCTGGCGGAGGTCAAATGCTTCGATGAGCAGCGAGGTAGCTGTATCCGGCTCCCGGCCCACATAGTTGAGCGGCATACGCCACAGCCCGATGCGTGTGCGCAGAGTATGCCGTCGCAATAACCCGATCAATACTCGCACTTCTGCGAGCGAATCACTCTGTTCCATAGAGTTTCTGCAACAGCGGCACAGGATCGCGCCGCAACAACACCACTTGGTACGGTGGAGCCACGCGATAGACCTCGACGTAGCGCTCCGCCTGCAAAGCGCGCAGTACCTCGTTGAAGTCGTGCTCTCCCATCAGGAACAGCGAAGCGAAACCGCCGGGTGCAGTCAGCGTGTCCAGGCTGACGGTCAGTTGATCCTGAAAGTGGGCTTCCCAGTAATCGAGCAGCGCATAGGCCACAGCCCACGGCGGCGGCGAAACCGGTTCGGTCACCTGATAGCGCTCGCCGGGTAGCTGGTTCAGGAGTCCTAGCCTGCCCAGCCCATCGGGCTTGAGATAAGTACCCAGGAAGATCGTAGCTGCGGTGCGCAGTGTGCGCTCGGCCAGTGCGCGGCCCTCGGTCTGCTCGACAAAGGTCGCGATCTCGCGCTCGACGTGAGTCTTGGAAAACTCGTGGCCGACGTAGAAGAAGCTGCTCACCAAGTGATGCCAGAAGGCTGGTCCTGGCCCCTGCGGCGCGCTGAGATAGTAGTGCATCAGCCATTGGGTGCCCTGGTGTTCCAGCAGGCGATCGTGGCTCAGCGCATACTGACCGAAGGGAGTCAGGCGACGGTCAAAGTCCAGCAGGCCCGCTCCAGTCGCGTAGCGGGGCATGGACTTGATATACCTAGTGCCAAGTGCCGTGTGCTCTCGAAGATACTTTCCAAGAGATCCAGTGTGTGGAGCTTGGGGCACTGTGGAGAGCACCTGGCCTACTGCAGGTCGAGACAAGGAAAATGTCTCGTGAAAAGTCAGCCCAATACGGTTCGTTTTCATATCTCTACGCCTTAAAGTCCTTCAAATGTTGTTTCTCTCGATTCTCCGTTAAAATCGGGATTAAGCAGGGATGTGATAAAGAATCTCAATTCTCGGCGAGAATCAGGGTTTTGGATTGCCCGAAAGAAATCATCACGCAGGTAGGCGTAATCAATGTTCTCGCGAATGATCTGTAGCCCTCCTCCCGTCGTTGTCAGGGTTGCATAGTGTTTCTCTCGGCCTGGTTTTATTTTGTGAAACCAGAATCCTGAAGACCGCAGATGGAAGAAAGGCGGACCAGGTTGACACCAATCATCACTCTTTCTCACAAGATTGAAGTAGTTCTCAAAGATCGTTATCAGCGGTTCTTCAAGGTAGATTCTGTTCTCTTGCAGTAAACCTCTGTCCGCAAGCTCAATGACGCTAAGCAGCAGCACTAGCTTGTGAGGTCGTTTATACCCCCCCTTGCTGCCTCGTCTCAGGGTCTCGATTTCTTCTTTGATTTGGCCTAGAGATGGCAAATCAGACAAGCTTCTCCCTCATCTTCGACTAGGAGTTCGCTGAAACCAAACACCTGCAATAGGGTTTGATCTCGTCCATTTCGCCTCGATACCTTCCTGCGTTCATATTCCTGAATGATGGCTGCGATGCGATCGGGCTGCATCAGTTCTTCCAGACTCTCGCGTTGTGACCATGTGTACCTTTCGCCTGTTTGGGCGTCCACTTTCTCGTAATCCATCGCCTGCTGATAGAGATCGGGATGGTTTTCCAATAATCCTATCCATTCAATGCGCTGCTGAAAGAAGCAGAAATAACAACCTGAACGAGACCGCCACTCATAGTATGCTGGAAGCCCTAGCCCGCTCTCTTCCAGTATGCGTACAACATCTTCTTTCGTGATACCATCTTCTATAAACGGGTAACGGGCGATGATATTGGGTTTTGTTGAGATGTAACCTTTGCGTTGGGACTCATCCGCCCGTATGCCAATATAGTTGTAGCAAAGGTCATCTCCCACGTAACGTTCAAACGGCTCAATTTTGAGCTTACGGGTACACCATCGGGTACGAGCATCCGGCAAGACATTATTGTAAATTTGTAGATAGTGGTCGAAGTCGCGATCCGAATTGAGTCGAACTACCTTCTGGCCAAGGTAAGCCTCAAGGCGATCGATATACTCGTAGGTCTCCGGCAGTTCTTTTCCCGTATCGCAGAAGACGTACTCCAATTCCGGAATCCGGTCGCGCAGATAGATGGCCAGCGCGGTGCTGTCTTTGCCACCAGAGAGAGACAGAATATGCCGTACGGGGCGTCCGTCGGCAGGATGGGACGATGTATTCATAGGGCATCCCCTGGGGTCACTGTAGTTTACGAATCGGGTTGCCGATTGCGTAGCAAGAGGCGTAAAGCGGCCAGTGCTACCCGCCGATTTTCATTATAGTATGATTGGAAACGACGTTGCAAGTCCTCTGCCCATTTTTCACTAAGTTTTTGCTCTTCTGGCGTTAATAGGGTTTCGCCTGCCAAACCGTCACGTTCCGCCACAAACAGCGCCCCCATAGCGCGCGCCTGCCCCACGAAACGGTCGGCGTCCGCATCTGTCCACGTGCGCAAGGGGCGCGACGCCACCAAAGCAAGCACACTGTCCAGCGCCGAGGTGGGGTCTGGCGCGCCGATGGCCCGTTGCAGCAGGGGCAACAGGCGCGGATTGGTGGTCACCTGCACCAGACTCTCGGCCAGGGTCAGGAACTGTTCCCAGCCTGCTTCACCCGCTGGGAGTTCACAGGCGTTCAGCAGTTGGTCGCGCGCCCAGGCGCGCAGCCTGGGCGTGGCTTCGCTCAGGGCCAGCAGGGCCTCGTTCAAGCGCTCGAAAAACTCATCTGTGGCCGGTGGGGTGTCTTGCGCTTCGTCGAACGGGGGCAATTCCAGCGCCTCTGGCAGCTCCACAAAGAGCAACTGTTCAGGCGAACGCGCCCCTTCGATGGCCCGGCGTAGACGCAAGGCCCGTTCGGGCAGGCGCTGGGTGCGCCAGGCATGTTCGGGCAGCATCTTCAGCCGGCGCAGCAGCTCGCGCACGGCGGGCATCACGGCGGTCTCTACGCCCAGGCTACGCGCCAGCCTTTCCAGAACGATTCGGCGCGCGCCTTCCAGTCGGCAGCCTGCCAGGGCGAAGAGGTCAGGCCGACGCAGTAACACCTCCCAGTCGGCAACTCCTGGATCGGGCAAGAGCGTGCCTTCGCGGTAGAGGGTCATTTCGTGCTGGTGTACCAGATAGAAGGCACACAGCAACACCGGCAGCACGCCATCTGTCAGTCCATAAGGCGGCGCTTTCAGTCGCTCGAACAGCTCTTGCAGTGGACGGATGCCCATGGGCGGGGCAAAGACGTAGTCGGCGATGGCCTCCCAGGTTGGGCTTAATCCCAGCGGGTCATCGGACGTAGGCGGCGCGAAATGCCACTGCCCGCTCTCATCCTGACGGTGCAGGCCGGACTCTCGCAGCAGGCTTTCGTACATGCTGCGTTCCGGCGGATAGCCGGAAATGCCCAGTGTGGACTGATGGGGGCGGGTGAGCATGGCTTCGATCAGGTTGCGGCGCGCGGCTGCCGCCTGCGAGGACAACTGTCGCCGGTTGATCAACTCGTTCCAGAGACGGGGCGTCGCTCCATAGAGATCGTCGCAGACGGCGGACAGGAAGGCGGTGAGTCGGCTCCCTACTTGAGGCGTGACTTCCTCTCCACGGTAGAACCAGCGGCAGGTAACAGCCTCGGCCAGTTGCTGCGAGCCAAAGGCGATTTCCAGGTACTGCTGGATGAACATTTCTACATCGTCTCGCCGGGCGCGCCATTCGCGCCGCGCCACAGTGTCGTCACGCAACTCTGGCGTGTGCTCATAGACCCATTGTAGGGCCAATAACTCGTAGAGCAGTTCGAGCAGGCGTGGTGCTGGCTGAGCGACGCCGATCACCACGTCGGCGCGCGCTGCAACATCCGGCTCCCGCACCCAGCTTAGAACGCCCTGCTCGTCGCCAGCATTAGCAGGGATGCCCAACACCACCAGCCCGCTGGCCTCGGCGGGTTTGTTGAGTAGCGTTTCATAGTCGGTATGCGCGTCGGCATAGCGCACGTCGAAAACGCGCGTGGTGCCGGTGCGGTAACTGTGACGGCGCGCGACCAGCGGGCGGGGCGGCAGGTACTTCTGCAACATGGCCGCCGGGCTGAAGGTGCGGCTCAGGTGCTGGTAGGCGTGCCGCAGACGGTCTTCGATGTCCACATCGCTGCCCTGCCAGATGGCATAGGTGCGGTTGAAGCGGCGATAGACGATCAGCGAACGCTGCCGCAACGCCTGCAACGCACCGCGCAGCTCCGCTTCGCGATGCGTTCCTCCGTCCAGGGCGGCGATCAGCGCCTCTTCGGTGGGCTGCAGATGACTGGTTTCGCCCAACCAGTTGAGCAAGCCGATGCTCTTGAGCAACGCGCTCTCCAGGCTGGTCAGCGTCGAAAGGCTGTTCAGGCGGTCGAGCGTTTCGGCCAGGACGCGCCCACGCCCCGAAGCGTAGAGCCGCCCCTGGAAATTGGCCGCCACGTAGTCGAACAAGTCTGGCAGGCGGATGAACTCAGGCGCGCGGTGCTCTTGCAGGAATTCCTGGAAACCTTTCGGTTCGTGCGAAGTCAGATAGGCGAAGATGGAGCGCTCGTTCTGGGCCAGCCGCCGGAAGATCAGGGGAAGTGCCACAAATGCGGTCGGGTGAAGGGGGTAGGCCCGCCATGCCAGTTCACTGAAGGTGTCTTCGGCCATTGTGGGCGGGCACCAGCCCGCGGCCAGCGTCTGCGGCAAACAGGCGCGCAGCTCCGGCTCGACGATCTTCAGCACTTCGCGGTCGTGAATCAGGGCGCGCGCCAGCAGGTGCAGTTGCTGGGTGGGCGGTTCCTGGAAGGGGATGTCTTCGAAGCGCCCCTGGATTTTAGCCCACTCCTGCTGCGTCACGCTGTCCACGAAGGTCGCGTAGCGTTCGAAGGCCTGGTGCAGGATGCCAATGATTACCAGCGGTGTATCGGCGCTGCGATTGGCGAACTCGGCGATCTCCTGCAACAGGTAGATGTCGGCGGTGTCGGGGTGCGTCGCGGCGAACTCCAGCAGTTTGCCCAGTTCGTCAACGATCAGCAGGACACCACGATAGCCCTGGCCAACCGCCTGCTCCAGCAGGGTAGACAAGGCGCGGACATAGGCCCGGCTGGGAGCCTGTGCGGGTGGGATCAGCGTTTCGTCCGCTTCAATTCCCAGACGTTGCGCAGCGCGCCCCAGCCCTTCGCGCAAGTATTCCTGCAGCGGGGCGCGGTAACCGGTGAGGGGCATGGGGAAGAAACCCTGGCTATTGTTCAGGTGTTTTTCCTGCACTTGCTGGGCCAGCGCTTCGTCTAGTTGGGCGAGGGTACGCAGTGCGGCGAGATGATCGGGCTGTGTTTTCGCCAGCAGATTCACCAGGAATAGCCCGAAGTACGATTTGCCGGAGCCATAGGGTCCGGTGAGCGTCCAGGCGCGGGCCACATGGTTGCCCGTAAGCCCGGCGAGTATCCGTTCTAGCGCACTCCGCGCCTGAGCCGTGAGCACATAGCCGGGCATCACACCTGGCACGTGCCAGTCGCTGTCCAGGCGTATGGCCCGGATGGCCGCCTGATGGATATGGACATAGTTTGCCAGTGAGGGGAAAGTCTGTTCAGTCATAGTATGCGTGCAGCAATTCCAGCGCGCGCTCCATCACCTGCTCGCTGCGCCAATCGTGCAAATACAGTTGCCGGATGCCAGCGGTCTCATGCAGTCCGATTTGTCCGTCTGTCAGCGTTTCGAGCGTTTCCAGATAGGCCACCACGCTGTTTTCGTCGAGTTTAAAGGCCTGTCCCGGACTTCCTGCTTTATAGAGCAAATCGTCGACAGCTACCGTGCGTTGCCGGTTGGCGATCTGTTCCAGGTAGAGGAACAGGGCGTAGCCGAAGACTTCAGTCGGCAGAAGTGGCTTGGGGCCAATGGCGAACGAAAAGAGACGCTCTTCGGGCGTGCTGCGGATCAGTCCAAGTTCGGCCAGCGGGCAATTGAGGTTGTCCTCGAAACTCAGCGCCCGCCCCACCTGCGCCGGGACGTAGGTGCGCAGGCACACGTCCACTTCTCGCTCAACCATCTGCGGGGTGGTGAGTATACCTTCGCGGTCGAACTGCTGCTCAACGAACTCAGTCAGGTGCTGCCTGGTGAACTCGCGATCGAGAAAGGTCGTGAACACATAGTGCCATACCAGGCTGTGCCGCTTGCCAAAGACCAACTGCCAGTGAAGCAGCCACAGGGTTGCTGTATCCTCCAGGTAGGGGTCCCAACCACCATCGCTCAGCAGCCTTTCACCCAGGAGGGTAGGCTGCAGGCCGGCCTTGGGGCCGTCGGGATGATCTTCCAGCAGTCCCAGAGCGAGACACCAGTAGCGGATCGAGCGAACCATGTTCTTGCCGACACCCAGCCGTACCAGAGCATCGCTTTGGGTGAAGATGGTCGGCTCGGCGCAGGCCAGATCGAAGCCTTTCTTGAGCCAGCTCTGGCGGAACACGAACTTCTCGTGACCACCAAAAGCATAGGGGCGTTTCTTTTCCGAGGCGAAAGCGGTCACTTGATCGAAATCTCCACTACAGGAAGTAGTTTGGGTTGGCCTGGGGCAGCTTGACGACCAGCAGGCGAATGCCCTGCTCGGCGGCTTGTTCGGCCTCTTGGCCGGTGTAGCCCTGGTCCACAAAGGCGATTTCGACCGACTGGCCGGTGACTTGCTGCACGGCCTCTGCCAGTGCGGCGACCTGCGCCCGGTCTTGCTCATCGGCGGCGGTCACATACAACGCCAACAGGTGACCCGGTGTGTCGACCGCCCGGTGAGTCTTACTGCCTTTGCGGCGCTTGGCCCCATCGTATCCTGCCCGTTTGTCACTCTCCGGGCTGGACTGATGGCTATTTACGCGAAGCACCACACGACTCACGTACAATTAGCTCGCTATACACGATTGTCTTGAAGGGAATCGACTGTTTTTGTTGTATCAGTTGATCCAGTTTTTGCATGGCCAACACGCCTAGCTCGTACTTGGGAATATGAACAGTGGTCAGGGGAGGGCGAGTAAAACGGCTTTCCATCGTATTGTCAATGCTTGCGACCGCTATATCCTCGGGTATTCGCAGACCAGCCTCCCGAATAGCCTCCATTGCGCCAAACGCTGTCTTGTCGCTAATCGCGATAATCGCTGTAGGGAGTCGGTCCTGACGCAGTATTTCCTTCATCTGCAGATAGCCTTTGTGTGGATGTCCAGATACAGGGGATGGCATCCATTGCGGGGGAACCAGGATGCCCTCCTCGGCCAATGCTGCGACTATACCTCGCAATCGATCTACCAGACTGCTGTACTTCGTTGGGCCTCTCAATACGGCGATCTCCCGATGTCCCAGGTTTAGTAGATGACGCGCAATCTTGTAGCCAGCCATCACGTTATCCCCAAGAACGCAGGGAAATTCCTCACCGTCGATGTAGCTCTCAATCAAGACCACAGGAACCGAAGGGGTCTGCAACTGCGCGAGCGTTTCGGGTGTGATATCTCCATCGTTGGCGACAGCGTATCCCCTTACTGCCTCAACAAAGCCCGCTTTTAGCCGGCTGACACTCTGGGTCTGGCGGTTGAATGTCGACAACACGACCTGATAGCCGTTCTTCTCGGCTTCACTTTGGAAACCTCGAATAACGTCACCATAGAACACATCACTAATTGCCGGGATAGAGCCTTCCTCAATTAAAAGCCCCACAGACGTCGCCCTGGAGTTCCCTGTCGAGGGCTCTGGATGATAATCCAACAGAGCCATCGCATCTTTAACGCGCTTAATGGTTTTCGCCGATACTCCAGGCTTGTTGTGGATTACCATCCATACAGTCGTGGGCGATACATTCGCAACTTTTGCTACGTCGCGCATATTGGCTTTGGACCGTCTCACTGCTCTGCTCTCCTGGCATTCTGTTTAGTTAACAAAACGGCTATGATCTACTAGATCGACCTATTGACAAGTTTGCATTTATAGCCGTAGAATGATTTTAACTGGCCTGTTTGTATAAAAGGATCAGGCTGAATGTTTGTCACAGACCTTGAGAATGGCAAGTATTGTTAACTAAACAGGCCATCGGTGGTGTCGAGTTGCTTAGCGGCTGAATTCAGAAGCAGTAGCTTGCCAGACGCCAGATGATCAATATGCCATGCATGGCCTGATCACGTCAAATAGAACTCCAGTTGACCCCAGACGAGGCGATCTGACGCAAGTAGCCTGTTTACCCTGCCGTACCTGAACAGACGAAACAGCGCGGTTTTGCTTCATCTTTAGATTTCGGAGCTACAAGTGAATTCTATCAAAATTGATCTTGACCGTCGGCTTGGCTCTATTGATCGTGCTATTTTTGGTGGTTTCGCCGAGCACCTGGGCCGCTGTATCTATGGCGGAATCTATGAGCCTGATTCCCCGTACGCGGATGAGTCCGGCCTTCGAAGCGACGTACTCGCTGCACTCCGTCGCATGCGAATGCCAGTGATCCGCTACCCCGGAGGCAACTTCGTCTCTGGTTATCGCTGGCGCGATGGCGTCGGTCCTCGTAGTGAACGCCCTTCCCGGCTCGATGTGGCCTGGGGAACCGTTGAGACCAATCAGTTCGGCACAGATGAGTTTGTGGCATTCTGCCGCGCTATCAATAGCCAACCATACCTGGTTGTGAACTGTGGCGATGGCGATATGCGCGAGGCGCGCGATTGGGTGGAGTACTGTAACGGCACCCAGGATACGGCGTTGGTCCGGATGCGCCGGGCTAATGGATACGATGCTCCGCACAACGTCCGCTACTGGGGAATCGGCAACGAAGTCGATGGCCACTGGCAGATTGGATATAAGACCCCTCAGGAATATGCCCGCGCTGTGACCGAGTTTGGCAAATATATGAAGATGGTCGATCCATCGATCAAGCTGCTGGCTTCCACTACCTCCGATTGGAAGGAGCAGGTGGTTGAACGTGCGCAACTCGTGCTGGAACAGGCAGCCAAATATGTCGACTATCTCGCCATACACTGGTACGTAGGCAATCCTGAGAACAACTTTGCCGAATATATGGCGTTGTCAGAATTGATTGAGGAACGGCTGAGCGCTTATGAAGGTCTCATTCGCGCCATCCGGCTTGACCGCAGGATTGTCAAGCCGATTTATATCGCTGTAGACGAATGGAATGTCTGGTACAGAGCCAATATTGATGAGCAGTGTGAGGAACCCTATAACCTGGAAGACGCACTGGTCGTGGCAATGCACCTCAACGCCTTCATCCGCCACTGTGCCGCGGTCCGGATGGCCAACATCGCACAGATCGTCAACGTCATTTCTCCCATCCATACCCGCCCCGATGGGCTGTTGTTGCACTCGACCTTCTATCCGTTTGAACTGTATAGCAAGACCTGCGGCGATATCGCACTCGACGTGTGGTGGGACAGTGAGACATTCAGTTCAAAGCAGTATGGAAGTGTGCGGTTGCTCGATGTCTCCGCGACGCTGGATTCTCAGACTGGAAAGCTGGCCATCTATGTTGTGAACCGCAGCGAGAACGAAGCAGTCGAGGCGACCCTCTCAATCAGCGGGGGGCATGTCGGCGACTGCGTGGATGTCTATGTTGTGAATGGCCGCAGCATCAAAAGCGAAAACTCTTTCGATGCACCGGAAGAAGTCTGTTCCCGCAATGAGCAGCACGTTATCAAAGGACAGCCTTTTGTCTACACTTTCGAGCCGCACTCAGTGACGGCAATGATCTGCGACATCAAGTGAGACCAAGTGAGGTGAAAAAGTAGCAGCACGTAAACATACCAGCGCCGACTCTAATATTGCCAGAAGATAATACAGCCAATAAATGGACCGGGTGATCCCTGAACGGCATCCGCATTTGTCTAGTGAACGTCCGCGTGGAGTACTGCTGGAAGCCATCTAGTCCACCCTTATTAGCCTATCCTTTCGGGAGGAAAAGCATGAAAAAGTATGCATTAACGAGACGGCAGTTCTTGAAGCAGGCAGCCGCATTCACTGCGGCGACTGCCCTCCCCGTTGAGTCGTTGACTGGGCCAACGACTCTCTTGACCGACCCCCGGCGACAGGAAGTTGCCCCAGGTGTGCCCAGGGATGAGTGCCTGATTCTGGAGAACCCATCAGGGACTGTGCTGCCAGCAGATGACTTCAACCGCTGGCGGAGCGGCTACAGCGCCGTGTGGGTATGTGGTCTCCAGCAACTGGCCCTGGATGCGCTGTGGTACATCGATCCGGATGCGGGGGTTGCCGGCGTATGGGACAATGCCCTGGCAGCCGAGAAGCCGATCTACAATGACGACTTCACCCAGATGACGGTCAAGCTTCGCGAGGGCCTCTACTGGAGCGACGGCGTCGAGTTTACAGCGGACGACCTGTACTTCACCGTTGAGCTCCTGAAGAACACGCCTGGAATGCAGTATCAGGGCCTGTTCGAAAGCAACATCGACCACATGGAACAGCCCGACAAGTATACCGTTATCTTCTACCTCAAGAAACCCAACTCGCGCTTCCATTCTGCCTTCACCGTGCGTTGGGGGGCCTGCTACATCATGCCCAAGCACATCTGGGAAAAGGTAGAGGACCCGGTAGCTTTCAAGTTCAATCCGCCCGTCAGCCTGGGCGCCTACAAGCTCAGAGACTTCGATCCGAACGGCAAATGGTACCTGTGGGAGCGCCGCGAGGACTGGCAGCGGACCTCAGTCGCCCGCCTTGGCGAGGTGTCTGTCAAGTACGCCATGTACATTGACCCAGGCCCAAGCGACAAGCGCGTCATCGCCCAGATGGCACACGAACTGGATGTGATCCACGACATCACGCCCGAAGGCCGCATCACCCTGGCCAAGCAAAGCCCGACCTCGGTCGGCTGGTTCCCTTCGTTCCCCTGGGCGCATCCGGATCCCACCCTGCCAGCCGTCATTTACAACAACGAAAAACCTGGGCTGGACAAGTGGCAAGTGCGCTGGGCGTTGACCCTGGCGATCGATATCGTCCAGGTGGCCCTGGCCTCCTACAAAGGTGCGGCAACCATCTCCGCCATTCACGTCCCGCCGACCGGAATGTACCCCCAGTACTATCATCAGCCGCTGGAATCGTGGTTGAACGACTTCACCATTAAGGTGGGTGGCCAGGACTACAAGCCTTACGATCCAACGGCTGCTCAACGGATCGCCGATGAAGCCCGCAAGTCCCTGGGCGACCTGGTGCCAACCGATCCCGAGATTATCAAGAAGTACATTGGGGCTGGTTGGTGGAAGCACGATCTCGAGGCTGCTGAACAACTCATGCTGGACGCCGGTATGCAGAAGAAGAACGGCAAGTGGGCCATGCCTGACGGCTCGCCCTTCAAGGTGCCGCTCATGAGCATGGGTGAATCAAACCCGACCATGAACCGGGCGGCTGCCATGGTCGTCGAGAACTGGAAGGCCTTCGGTATCGACACCACCCTCGACGTGCAGGCCAACCCCTGGCCCATCATGACCGCTGGCGAGTACACTGCCAACCTGGCCTGGACGATCGAGACCTGGGGTGGCCATCCCGACCTGTTCTTCTTCCTCCAGTACTGGCACTCCAGGTTGTATGTGCCGAGTGGCCAAAACGCTGCAGGCAGCAACAGCATGCGCTGGAAGCACCCCGAACTGGACAGGATCATTGAAGCTCTCGAGCAGATTTCTTTCGATGATCCGAAGGGAATCGAGCTGGGACTGGAGTTCTGCAAGCTCGCTGTCCAGGAGATGCCGATTACCCCGCTCATGGCGTACAACGTCTTCACGACGATGGACACCACCTACTTCACCGGGTATCCTTCTATCGATGATCCCTACACGAATCCGGTGCCGAACTGGGGCAATACCAAGTACATGTTCGTCAAGATCAAGCCCAAGAAGGCGTAGCTTCGCCGTGGCGAGGATCGCGCCGATCAAGGGGCTGGTGCTAGGGAATTGAAAGCGGTAATCGGGGCAAGCCAGCAGTACTAACGTGTTACTCCTCCACTGCGGCTGTCTTCACCGGCAGTCGCGGTGGAGGGTTTTTCATAAAAGGAGAGGTCGCCGATGCGGAAATTCATCCTTCGGTATCTGATTCCGCGAATCATTCAGTACCTGACGCTCATTTTTGTCGGGATTACGGTCACCTATATCATTCCCAGGCTCGCTCCCACTGACCCCGTGGAAGCACAGGTAGCCGAGGTGGTGGCGATGGGAAGCTCCCTCGATCCGGCATCTATCGAATCGATGCGCGCCGCTCTGACCGACCTGTACGGGCTGTCGGGCAGTCCAGTCGAGCAGTACTTCACGTTTTGGGGGCGCTTGCTCCGGGGTGACCTTGGCCCTTCGCTCGGCAATTTCCCGACCCCGGTGTCCGAGATGATTGGCCAGGCCTTGCCGTACACTCTCAGGCTGTTGATCCCCGCGGTGATTATTTCGTTTGTTTTTGGCAATCTTCTCGGAGCCATGTCCAGCTACTATCCTGGAAACCTGGCATTGAACGCGATCGAAGTGCTGGGCCAGGCAGTCCGGTCGATTCCTTACTACATCGTGGCCATCGTTCTGCTGGTGGTATTTTCGTATTTCATCCCGATCTTCCCGTTCAGCGGGGCCTACCCGCTCGGCACTCGTCCCAATTGGTCCTCCCTGGAGTTTATCAAGACATACATTGAGCATGCAGTGCTTCCGATAGCCACTCTGGTGCTGGTTGGGTTTGGGGGCTGGTTTGTCGGCATGAAATCCCTCACCTCTAACATTATCTCTGAAGACTATGTGGTGTACGCCGAGATCGCCGGGCTGAAGAAGAGAAAGATTCTCATCCACTACATTATGCGCACTGCTATGCTGCCGCAGCTCACTGCACTGGCCATGTCGCTCGGAACAGTCTTCAGTGGCGCCCTCATCATGGAGGTCGTTTTTGGTTATCCTGGGATTGGCAGTCTGGCCATAAGGGCCGTCTACAGGAACGATTACTCCATGATCATGGGCATCACCGTTTATTCGATCATCGGGGTGGCTACCGCCGTTTTCCTCATGGATCTGCTCTACCCGTTATTCGATCCGCGGGTGCGCTACCAATAGGAGAGGGGCCATGCTGAAAATTATACGCGACCTCCTCAGATATGATGCCCGCTTCCGTCTCGCCGTCATTTTCCTGGCAGCCGTGGTCGTGATGATTCTCCTGTCCTACAACTCCCCCTATGATCCAGGCCAGTCCTTTGTGGTGCCGTGGGACCTGCCTCCATCGCGGGAACACCTTTTCGGCACCACCTCCCGGGGACAGGACCTCTTCTGGTGGTTGACCTTTGCCGTGCGCAATTCGCTTTTTCTGGGGGTGGTGACCGCGATTATCTCGCGTGTGATTTCTGTCCTGGTCGGCCTGACCGCCGGGTACCGGGGCGGATGGATTGACAGAGTCCTGATGGCGATCAGCGACAGCTTTGTGGTCTTGCCCCTGCTGCCCATCCTGATCTTGCTGGGTTTCTTGTTGCGCGAGAGCATGAACTTGTTGACTTTGGCGATTATTCTGGGGCTTTTCGGCTGGTCGTTTGACGCCCGCCTGATTCGCTCGCAGGTGCTGAGCTTGCGGGAGCGCTCGTTCACACGCACCGCGGTCTATTCCGGAACCAGCAGCTTTTGGATCACGATCCACGAGCACCTTCCCTTTGTGCTGCCGATCGTGTTTGCCACTACCCTCAACAATATGCTGTGGTCAATTGGAATGGAAGTCACTTTGAGTGTTCTTGGGCTTTCGGATTTGACCACTCCTACGCTTGGAACCGCCCTTTTTTGGGCTAATCAGCACGGGGCATTGGTGGCGGGAGTGTGGTGGTGGATTACCGCACCGGCCCTGGTGACAGTTGTCCTGTTCCTCGGTCTGTACTTGCTCTTCACAAGTCTCAACGAGTACCTCGACCCGCGGACCCGCTTGCGCCTGATTGGAGGATAACCTGTGACCCTGTTGAGCGTACAGAACCTCCGCGCGTACTACCAGACTGAGGCCTATGGAATCTCCCGGACCGTACGGGCGGTTGACGGGGTTTCTTTTGACCTCTATCCGAATGAGATATATGGCGTGGCAGGCGAGTCAAGCTGCGGCAAAACCACCCTGATCAAGGTGATCTCGGGGAATATCAAACCTCCCTTGAAGGTTCTTGAAGGGAGTGTCCACTACAACTTTGGTGACTACCAGGTTGATATACTGCAGATATCGCAAGATGAACTCCGCCGGAATATCCGCTGGAAGAAGATTTCGTATGTCATGCAGGGCTCGATGAGTGTCCTCAACCCGGTGCGCAAGGTAATCAGGACCTTCCAGGATATTGTTGATACGCACGAGCACATCAGGGACAAGAAGAAATTCCTTGAACAGATGCGCGCCCATATCAACCAACTGGGACTCCCGACCGAGGTGCTCAACGCTTATCCGCACCAGCTTTCTGGCGGCATGCGCCAACGGGTGGCTATCGCCCTGGCGACCGTGTTCCAGCCCGCATTGATTATTGCGGACGAGCCTACCACTGCCCTGGATGTCGTCGTGCAGCGCGGAGTTCTGCAGATGATCAAAGATATCCAGGCCAGGAGCAACAATACGGTTCTGCTGGTAACCCATGATATGGCTGTGCATGCCAACGTCGCCGATCGGGTGATGATCATGTACGCGGGCCGGATTGCCGAAGAAGCGCCGACCGAGAGCATTTTCAATGCGCCGCTCCACCCATACACCCAACACCTGATCCAATCGCTGCCCATGATCGGCGAAAGATCGACCAAAGCGAGTCTGAAAGGTACACCACCAAACCTTGCCGACCCTCCGAGCGGCTGCCGCTTCCACCCTCGTTGCCCTTATGTGATGGATGTGTGCCGGACCGAGGTGCCTGACCTGGTCTCGGTTAAGGAACATCATCGCGTGGCCTGTCACCTGGTCAAGGGGGGCTCCCTATGAGCGCAAACGAAAAACTGGTGGATGTCCAGCACGTGACGGTCGAATTCCATATTGGTGGCTTGGTGGGGGGCACACTTCTCACGGCGGTTAATGATGTCTCCTTCTCTCTGGAGAGTGATAAGCCGGAAATATTCACCCTCGCCGGTGAAAGCGGCAGCGGCAAAACCACGCTATCTCGCTTGCTGCTTCGCGATCTTGAACCGACAAGGGGCAGGGTGCTGTTTGAAGGCCGCGATCTGTCAACTATCCGCAAGCGATCCGAGTTCAAGGAGTTTATGAAGAAAGTCCAACCGGTTTTCCAGAACCCGTTCGAGACTTTCAACCCATTGCGGCGGGTAGAAGCATACCTGTTCGATACTGCTGTGAACTTTGGGATGGCGTCAAACCGTCGAGAGGCGGCCAGGGTTGTGGATGATGCTCTCCGCAACGTTGGGTTGTCATTGGATGAAGTGAGGCTGCGCTATCCGCACGAACTTTCTGGCGGTCAGATCCAACGTGTGTCGGTGGCACGGGCGCTGATCTCAAAGCCCAAGCTGATCCTTGCCGACGAGCCTGTCTCGATGGTCGATGCATCCCTGCGCATGGAGATCGTGAACCTGTTCCAAAGGCTGCGAGACGAACAGAAAGTGAGCGTCATTTATATCACGCACGATCTGGCGACTGCCTACTATATCAGCGACCGGATCGCAATCATGCTGCGTGGATACATCGTTGAGTCAGGGCCGGTTGAGGATGTCCTGGAACGGCCTGCCCATCCGTATACGCAGTTGCTGAAGGAATCGGTTCCCGAACCTGCCCCCAAGAAACGCGCATCCTGGGCAAAGCATATCACACTTGGAACAACCGAAGTCAAAGAATATGGGAGAATCGGGTGCAAGTTTGCGGGCCGCTGCCCTCAGGTAATGGACATCTGCCGCAGGGCTGATCCTCCGGATGTGCAGGTTGGACAGCAGACAGTGAAGTGCTACTTGTATTCGGGACACGGCGATAAAACTACGGCTGGAGCACAGCCTTGAGGTCTCTCCACTGGGAATGAGGATAATTTCATGACCGTGCCCCGTGTTAACGGACAGTCTTGATTTCGTCGGCCCACTGCTCCCTTTTGCGACCCTGGGGGACACGGCAGACGATGAAGATCGCCAGGGGATGACCAGCACCTGTTCAGCGAGATTGTCTTCGACCTGGACACGCGGCGGATTGTTAGCTACCGGCTCAAGCCCTGGGCGGATGACTTTCTGATGCTGCGCATGGAGTTGTATTACGACGAGTTCGGTGACCTGGAGCCAGGCAGCGAGGGCTATGAAAAGGCCGTAGAAAAAATGCATTCCAACGAGCTTTCAGGCTGTTGGAATGCGATGCCCCATAGGGGACTCGAACCCCTGTTTCTGCCTTGAGAGGGCAACGTCCTAGGCCGCTAGACGAATGGGGCTGACCCTACACGGCCAGAATTGTACCAGCCTCCGCTACCCTCGTCAAGCCGTTTTCTCTCGCAACGCGCAGCAGCGCTCTCAGCGCTCGAACCCGCTTCCCAGCCCGTAGGGCATCCTCTGCTGATCGCGGGTGCACGGCTAACGATTGCCTTCTAACCCCGCTCGTAGGTCGCCCGCAGATACGTATCCAACAGGTAATCCGGATAGCCAATCTTGCGCAGATTCTCGGCGCACTCCTCCAGCGTCGCCCCATGATCGCGCCAGTAGGGCACGCGCTTGATCAGCGTTTCGACGCGCTCGCGCGGGGTGATGATCCACGTGTCTTTGGGCACATGGCCGTAGAAGATCACATCCATTTCCTCCATGACGTGCTTCGTCTTGAGGAAAGGCGCGATCAACACCACTTTGCGAGCCTTGTGTTCTTCGAGCAGGAAGCGCGCCACAAAGCTGGCCGTGCCTCCCAGGTCTACCAGGTCTTCCACCACACCGACCACCCGTCCCTCCACGTGAATCGAGAGCGGGTGTATGACGCGCGGCTGGTCGAGCGGCTCGCCAGGGCCTGCGTAATAGCGCACACCCAGCGTGCCGAACTCGATAGGGGGGATGTTCTTGTTCAGCGTCCAGGCCAGGTGATCGTGCAGCAACACGCCGGGCAACAGCCCCCCCATGGTGATCATCACCGCGTGCGTGATCTGCTCTTTGGTGCGGATGTTGTCGATCTGATAGCGGTAGACCTTGTGCGCCAGCATACTGGCGATATAGGCCGAGACGTGGTCGGGAATATAGAGAAATTTCAGCGTGTCGTAGGCCACTTCGACGCCGTAGGGGTCTTGCCAGAAGTCCGGATCAATATGGTATTCGTGGCACTTGATCTGCTCGTCGTAGGCAGACATGGCACTGTTTCCTGACAGGACTTGTTTCGTTTTGCGGGTCATCGCGAGTTCATTCACAGGGACTTACCACAGACGGCGCACGCCGTCACCGCCGCGCTATAGGTCAGGCTGCAGTCGGGACACTGTTTCTGGCCAGCGGACAGATGCTTGCTCACCAGCTCCACCGCCAGATCGCGCTCCAGCCCGGCAGCCGTCAGGTCGCGCACCAGATATTCGACCGGCGTGCCAGCGGCCAGGCGTTCGGCAAGCGTATTGAGCATCTGCGCCAGGTCTTCCGTCCGCCCCGGCTTGTTCGCGGAGAACTTGCGCTCCAACACCGCCGGCTCGAAGGCCAGGTGACAGGTCTGGCATTCGACGAATTCGCCAAGCTGTCCCAGGGGAAAGACTGGCACGAAATACAAGGCGAAGTAGCGTGTGGCCCGTTTGCGCCAATAGGAACGCTGCGCCTGACAGTGTGGGCAGAAGAACTGTCCCTCGCCGACCACTTTGGCGCGGATGCGCGTGCCAAAGACGATCACGCCCACTGTCTCCTAACGGCCTGCTGCCATGGGCATGATGACGTGCACGAAGTCGTCGCGCCCCGCCGGACGCACCACCCCCGGCGCGGTCGGCCCGCTGGTCTCCAGCACCACCTGTTCGTCGCGAATCACGCTCAGCACGTCAATCAGGTACCGGATGTTGAAGGAGATCTCCACCGCCTCGCCGTTGATGCTGGCGTCCACCGGAGCCTGAGCATCGCCCTTTTCCTGCGACCGACCGGCGACAGTGACGCGCCCCGGCACATTGGCCATGCCGCTCGGCTCGACGAAGATGCGGGCGGTGTTCGCCGAGTCCTTGGCGAACACTTCCGAACTGCGGCAAGCCGCCAGCAATTCGTCGGTATAGGTGAGTACCTGCGTCTGGAAACCGCGCGGGATGATCGCCTCGTAGTCTGGGAACTTGCCCTCGATGAGCTGCGAGACCACCACCACGTTCTTCAGGCTGAACATGATCTGCCCGCGTCCTTCTGGCAGGCCGATCAGCACCTCGTCGTCTTCGTCGCCGATGATGCGCGCCAGTTCAGAAAGCGTGCGCGCGGGCACGATCAACGGCTCTGGAGCGCGGTCGCCCGCGCTGAATTCGAGCGTGGTATGGCGCACCGACAACCGGTAGCCGTCGGCGGCGGCCAGGGTCAGGCGGTCGCCATCGAAGCGCATCTGCACGCCGGTGAGCACCGGCCGATTGTCCTCTTTGGCCGCGGCGAAGACTGTCTGCTCGATCATCTCGCGGAACACGCCCGCCGGCACAGGAATGGCGTGCGTCGGGTCGAATTCCGGCAGCAGCGGGTATTCGTTGGCGTCCATGCCCTTGATGTTGGCCGACCTGGCCCCACAGCGCAGGTGCAGCGTCAGGGTGCGCAAATCCAGTTCCATGTCCACCCGTTCGGGCGGCAACGTCGCCACCAGTTCTTGCAGGGTACGGGCGGGCAGGGTGATCGCGCCGGGATGCTCGACCTTCGCGCCGATCCAGTGCGTGATCCCCAGTTCAAGGTTGGTTGCAGAGAGTTGCAGACGCGCCTCGTCGGTGGCGATCATCACGTTGGCCAGGATGGGCAGCGCGGGGCGGCTCTGAATGGCGCGGCTGACAATGGACAACCCTCTATGCAGATTCTCTTGCAGCACCGAAACACGCATACACGTTCTCCTCGGATTGGCGCATTGGCTCACACGCGGATTCCATTATACCCTGGCCCCTCGTGCTTTGCTCATCAAGATTCAACACCCGTGCGGCACGCTGATATTGGGCAACTCTTCAAGCGCCGTCGGGTCCAGCTCGTAGCGCAGCGAGAGCGTGCCCGACACTGTCGAGCCGGTGCGGTCGGCCCACAGCAGGTGCACGCCCCGCACAGTGACGGTGACCTCATAGCGCAGCACCGCGTTGACTTCCGGCGCGACCCACAGATCAGCGGCCAGTGTGACCTCGCTGTTCGTGTGCGTCACGACGGCGGGCAGGCGGGCGTCCTGAGGTGCGAAGGTGTATTGCCAGACAGGTAGATTGCTCTGCGTGTCGCGATGACCCGTAGGCACGACCTGTGCCACCCCACCGATGATCTGCCCGGCGGCCAGGTCGGCGATGATGGCATTGCCTGCCAGGCCGCTGTCGCCCTGCGAGCACTGTCCATTCACGTCTACCAGGTAATAGTCATTGCTGATGCGCACGCCTTCCAGTCGCACTGTTTCCTGGCCCGGCGCGAATGCGCTGCCGGATACTTCCAGGACTACGCGGCGTGCCTGCCCCAGTTCATTGCCCTGTACCAGCACGCTCAGCATCCCCTGCGCCGCCTCACCGCTGGCGTCGAACGTCCCGCTGAAGCTGCCGCTGAGGGTGTAGGCCCAGCCAGGGTGATCGCTCAATCCGCGCTCGATGGGGTCGAGCATCAGGCTGGAGAAGCCGGGCGGCGGGGCGTTCTGCGTCAGGAAGTACGCCGTCGGCAGTGTCTCGAAACTGGCGAGGGTGGGGACGGGGGCATCATCTGTCTGCCCGCCCTGACCGCAGGCGACCAGAAGCAGCCCTGCCAGCCCCAGTGTGATAGCCCATCGCGCCCATCTGAGCATCGCCAGTCTCTCCCCTCTTGCGCTGTCGGTTGCTGCGTGACTGAATTATAGCCGGTCGGCAGGCGTGCGGGTAGCGCACGCCCACGGGCGTGCGCAGAGGTTGTCGGAGACTTGCTTGGCACAGGGGCCTTTATCTCGTCCCCTGGCGCTGGCGCGCCTCGTGGTCCCCATGCATAGAGAGAGCGAGCCGGGCGAAGCGAGGCTGGGGGTGAGGTAAACTAAGCGAGCCAACTTTTACGCTGGCTCTAGCCCTGTCCGCTCTTGAACTTCCCTGGCGAAGGGTACTGGACAGGGCCATGCCCCTGCGCGTCATGAGGATCAGGATGAGGAAACGCCCTTGCCCTTAGCCGGGCGTATCTACCACGACCGGCGGCACCAGGGTTCGCGCGAAGACAGCCTGATGCGTATCGCCTTCAGCGGCTACCGTCAGCGGCAGCACCAGCGTGGCCCGGTCCACAAAGCATAGCGTCTCGTTGACCGCTTCGCACCAGTACACCGTCAGGGCGAGCGCCAGGTCGGTCTGTCCGGGCGCAAAGGTGACAGGCACCTGCACGGGCAACTGTGGAGCGATCAGGCGCAGGTCGCGCGATTCGGGCGGAATTTGCGCCACCGGGTCGTCGGGCCAGATGGCCGTGAGCGGCGCCTGGGCGTTGAGCTTGTAGCCGTCGGGCATCTGCAGATCAATGAGGATCGTCCCCGCACCGGCGGCGACCGTCTGTGGGGGGAGCAGCAGGGAGTCTTCGCCCTGCGGCGACTCACTCTCCGGGATATCAGCCTGTGTGGTCGCAGGCACGGCGGATGCCTGCGGACGTTCGTCTCCTCCCCGCAGGTTCAGTGTCAGCATCACGACCCCTGCCAGCACTACCAGTACCATCAGCCATCCAGATTTCTTGCTCATGCTGATAACTCTCGTGACTCCTGTTAGCTGTTCGTCTCAGAGATTGTACGAAGAACACGCCCGCCCTGCACAGCGCCGGATGGCGCATTGCTGGGGTCAGGGCGTGCCCGCCGCCAGCAGGATCGTCGCCCGGTCGAGCGGAGCGGTTGCCGCCAGAGCCGCATTGCGTCCGGCACGGGCCATATCCAGCGGCACCACGGGTCGTACCTCCGCGCATTCGATGGCCCACAGATCGGCAGCGTTGCGGATCGCGCCGATGGCTTCGTTCAGCGCCTCGGCAACTGCCACGCCGGGTGGGTAGGCCGAGCGCTCGCGTTCGGAGAGCGTCACCGCAGTGGGGACAGGGATTGTCTCCTGGCACGACACCGTTTCGCCCGCGATGACGCGATCCCATAGCTCCAGCGCCGTGCTCTGGGCGGCGCGTATCTCCTCCAGCCGCGCGGATAACGCAGCGTGCACGTTGGCCCCCGATCCCTTTCCGGAGCCGGACAGCGCGCAACCGGTCAGTCCCATCATCAGCCCCAGCCAGAACAACCATCGTCTCATAGAGCGATCTCCTCCGCCAGGCACATCTTGCGGCACGTGTAGCGATTTTACGCATCGGCACGGTACAATGCGAACCGCATTGAGGGGACGCCAGGGTTGCAGAAAGACCGTATCGCCGAGACGCGGAGAGCCCAGAGGGTAAGACGAAAGTCTCTGCGTCCTCTGCGTCTCCGCGGTGAATTCATATTTCCCGCCCGCGTCCCGCGCACAGGAGAGACATCCGCGCATGACCGTTCGCCGCTGGCTGGCCGTCATCCTGCTGGTGACCGTCCTGGGACGGGTCGCCTTCATCCTGCTCTTCGACCACACCCTCTCGCTGCAAACGTCCGGCTATGACACCTACGCCGTGAACGTGATCGAGGGGCGCGGCTACACCCGCTTCGAGGATCGGAGCGGCGATTCCGACCTGCCGCCGCTCTATCCCTTCTTCCTGATCGGCGTCTACAAGACGCTGGGGCGCGATCCGATCACTGTGGCTGTCGTGCAGATCGGGCTGGACGTGCTGACGGTGCTGTTGCTGTTCTGGATCGGGCGGCGGGTAGCCGGTGAAGCGGTCGGGCTGTTGGCGGCGGCTTTCTACGGCGCGTATCCCTATTTGCTCTACCAGAACCTGACGCTCAACGACACCTGTCTGTTCATCTTCCTGCTGACCGCCGGCCTTGCGGCGGCGTACCGGGCGCGCGATACGCGCGATCCGCGCTGGGCGGTGGCGCTGGGCGTCGCTTTTGGGCTGGGCGCGCTGACCAAGACGCTGGTGGTGCTGGTGCTGCCCCTGCTGGCGCTGTGGTGGTGGCGGGTGCTGGGCCTGCGCCGGGCTATCGTCCTGAGCGCGGCGAGCGCGATTGCCCTGGTGCTGGTGATCGCGCCCTGGGCCGTGCGCAACACGCGCCTGCATGGGGAATTGGTGGTGATCAGCACCAACGCCGGTAGCAACCTGCACCAGGGCAACAACGCCTGCGTGGCGGACTATCTATCTCGTGGCTGGGACGCGCAGTGGGTCAACTGTATCGAGCGCGCTCCGGCGAACCTGAGCGAGACCGAGGCCGATCGCTGGCACCGGCAGCAGGCGCTGACCTACCTTCGTGAACACCCCGACGCCTGGCCGCGCCTGTTCTGGACGAAGTTCTGGGTGCTGTGGAGTCCGGTGATCATGCCCTACGACCTGCCGCCCGACCCCTACCTGGTGGACGACGCGGTGCTGCAATTCGAGTCCACAGCGTTTCAGGTGGCACGGGTGATCCACGCGCTGTATTTCACGCCGTTGCTGGCGCTGGGCATCGTCGGGCTGATTCTGGGCTGGCGCGACCGGCGCGAGGTGTGGCCGCTCGTCGCCGTGTTCGTGGCGATCACCATCACCTACCTGATCTTCCACCCGTCCACGCGCTACCGCTCGCCCGCCGACCCGTTCGTCTTCATCCTGGCGGGCTATGCGCTCGTCCGGCTGCGCCCGTCGCTGGTGCGGCGCGTGGGGTTGCCCCTGTCCGCCGAGGTGGCGCGGTGAACCTGCTGCACGTCATTCCCTACTACGCGCCCGCCTGGACTTATGGCGGATCGGTGCGCGCGGCAACCGAGTTGACCCGTGCGTTGGCGCAGGCCGGTCATCACGTCACCGTGCTGACCACTGACACGCTCAGCCCAACGGAGCGCGCCCCCGCCCCCCGCGAGACGCTCGACGGCGTGGAAGTGGTGCGCGTCCGCAACCTGAGCAACCGCCTGCGCGGACGGCTCAACCTCTCCACACCGCGCGGCCTGGCCGCGGCTGCCCGCGCCCTGATCGCCGAATGCCGGATCGATCTGGTGCACTGCCATGAACTGCGCACGGTCGAGAATCTGCTGGTCGCGCCGGTGACGAAGGCGCTGGGCGTGCCGCTGGTGGTGTCGCCGCACGGCACGCTGCCGCTCAGCACCGGACGCCCGACCCTGAAGCGGTCGTGGGATCGGCTGTTGGGCGGGCGGCTGCTGCCACACTTCAACGCGGTGATCGCTCTCACCCGCGACGAAGCGGCGGACGCGCGGGTACTGTGGGCGAAGCGTGGCCTGGATATTCCCGTGTACATTGTGCCCAACGGCGTGCACCTGGATGAGTTCGCCGCGCTGCCCCCCAAAGACGTTGCCCGCGCGCGCTGGAATCTGGGCGAGGGGCTGGTGGTGCTGTTTCTGGGGCGATTGCACGAGCGCAAGGGCGTACACCTGCTGTTGCCCGCCTTCGCCGGAGTGCTGGAACACGTGCCCGACGCGCGGCTGCTGATCGCCGGCCCGGACGAGGGGATGCTGACTGCGTTGCAGGCGCAGGCGCGCGATCTGGGACTGGGGGAGCGCGTCGTCTTCACCGGCCTGCTGACCGGCCCCGATCGCCTGGCGGCGCTGGCCGCTGCCGATCTCTTCGCCCTGCCCGCCGAAGGCGAGGGCTTCTCGATGGCTGTGCTGGAGGCGCTGGCTTGCGGAGTGCCCGTCCTGCTGACGCCCGGCTGCCACTTCCCGGAAGCGGCGGAGGCGGGGGCGGGCGTGATTGTCCCGCGCCAGGTTGAAGCGTTGCGCGAGGCGCTGGTTGCGCTGCTGAGCGATGCCGACCGCCGCGCGGCGATGGGACAGGCGGCGCGCGCCCTGGTGGAATCGCGGTACACCTGGCCGCAGATTGTCGCGCAGATGGAAACCGCGTACCGCGCAGTCATCGCCGGGAAGGAGCACTGATGGAGAGCGGGACGGTTGCGCCCGCGCCGGAGACGACAACCGGCGGCTTCAGTTCGGCGGCGGCACAACGGGCCGCCCGCAATGCCACCGCTCTGGCGCTTTCCAACATCGTCTCCAAGGGCGTCCTCTTCGCCTGGCAGTTGATCCTGGCCCGTTGGCTGGGCGCGGAAGGCTATGGCGTCTACGGGACGATTGGGGCGCTGATGGCGGTTGGCGCAGCCATCCCCGACTTCGGCATGGGGCTGATCGTCATCCGCGATGTGGCCAGCCGCCCGCAGGACGCCAACCGCTACCTGACGGCGACTCTGGCGTTGCAACCGCTCCTGGCCGTGCTCGGCTACGTCGTGTTGACTGTCGCCGCCTTCCTCTTCGGTTACGAAGCGGAATTGCGCGCGCTGCTGGCTTTCGCCGCGCTGAATTTGCTGGTGGACGCGCTGGGCAACATGTGCCACAACCAGTTACTGGCGGTGGAGCGCATGGTCATCCCCGCGGCTATTGCCACCGGCCATGTGATCGTCCTGGTCGTCCTGGCCGGGATCGCGCTGGCGGCGGGCGCGGGGTTGTGGGGGCTGTACGCAGCCACGCTGACCGCCGGCCTGCTGCGGGCGGCGGTCTACTGGGTGGCGCTGCTGCGCATCGGCGCGCGCCCGCAGTTCCCCGTGGACTGGGGTCTGGCGCGAGGATTGCTGGCCGCCGGCTGGCCGATTGCCGTGACCTCTTTCCTGGCGCTGGCCTATCAGCACGCCGACAAGTTGCTCACCACCGCGCTGATCGGCACCGAGGGCACCGGTCAGCTCACGGCGGGCTTTGTCATCGTCTTTGGCGTGATCGAGTTGCTGAGCACGACAGTGCTGGTGGCTGTCTTCCCGCTGATGTCGCGCACCTATGCGAGCGGACAGTACCGTCTGTTCGAGGTCATGCTGGAGAAGCTGGCCTTCCTGAATTTGACGGTGAGCCTGCCCATTGCCATCTTCACTTCGCTGCTGGCCGTGCCGCTCTCGGCCTGGGTCTTTGGCGCGGAGTTCACGCGCACCGCCGACGTGCTGCGCATCCTCATCTGGTATACTGTCGCCGCCATGCTCTCCGCCGTATTCGCCAAGGCGCTGCTGGTACAAAACCGGCAGCGGCGGCTGATGGTCATCCGCGTGAGCGGGTTGGCGCTCAACGTGGCCCTGTTGGTGGTGTTGCTGCCCGCGCTGGACGTGCCCGGCGCGGCCATCGCCACGCTGATCGCCGAGGCGGTCATCTTGCTGGCCGTGGTGCGCTCTTTCCGCTTTCCGGCGGATTGGTGGGCGCGGGCGATCAATCACCTGTGGCGGCTGGGGCTGGTGAGCGTCGCGCTGGCGGCAATCGTGCTGGCATTGCGGACGGTGCACCCGTTGCTGGCGGCGCTGGTCGGCGGGCCGGCGTACGTGGCACTGCTGCTGCTCAGCGGGGCGTTCGCCCGCGACGATTGGGACCTGATCTACCGCCTGGCGACGGCCATGCCCGGCGGAGCGCTCGTCGGGCGCTGGTGGCGGCGCGAGTTGATTTCGCCGCCGTCTGGGTCGTAAAATCCTGACAGTGGACAGGGGTGGTTGGGAACAGGTGACACAGTGGCTGGTAGGACTGTTGCCGCACGCTCCGCCGGGGTGTCCGGCGCGGGCAGGGGGGGACTGCTATCCGCGCGACTCGTGCTGACGTGCCTGTTGTTGCTAAGCACGCTTGTCATTCCCTGCGCTCATGCACAGGAATCGGCGGGTCGGCTCTGTGAACAGTATCCGCAATTCTGTGTGCCGAGGGTGGGGCGGGCGGGTGCTCCCGCGGCCCAGGGGAGCGTTTCCGGCTGGCAGGCGGCCCGTGTCGTGCGCGGCATGACGCCGGAGGGATATTTCTTCATCGGCGATCCGGCAGCCCCCGCGCAATTCATGCTCTTCTACAGCTTCACCTGTATTCACTGCAGCGGCTATTACAAAATCGAACTCCTGCCTTTCCTCCGCGACTACGTGCTCTCCGGGCAGGCAGCCCTTCGCGTGGCCATCCTTTCCTTCTCCATGCAGCCCTATTCAGACAATGCTGCGCTGGGGGCCATCTGCGCCAGCGAGCAGGGGGCGTTCTGGGAGATGCAGCACGAGTTGCTCTACCGGGGTAGCGCAGATGGCCCGACGGTAGCCTTCGACCTCCCGGCTATTGAGGGGATCGCTCGCGAACTGGGCCTGGATGCCGATCGACTCTCGGCCTGCATTCAGACGGGACGTTACCGCTTTCTGCTGGAGCGCCACAGGACGATGGCGCTCGATGCGGGGGTCTCCGCAACGCCTACGCTGCTGTTTCGCCTGGCTGACACCTTGTCGTGGGAAAAGACCGCCCGCAGTTACTCCAACCTGGCGCAGATCGTGGCCGAAGCGCAGCGCTGATTTACCTGCGCTGTCGGGTACATTGACAGCGCTATGGCAGCCCGTCTATAATTCTAAAAAGACATTTCAGTTATCGAAATCTTTCTGGATTTCGAAACAGCCTGAGATAAGGATATCGCTTTGAGCGCGAATGATGACATCAGTACCACCGCTTTGAAGGCATTGCGCGTGCTCGAAGCTGTCGCTGCTTCCTCGCATCCTGTCAGTCTGTCGGACGTGGCGCAGGCTCTGGCCCTCGACAAGAGCACCACGTATCGGATGCTCAACACGCTGGCTGGCGCGGGCTATGTGGTACGCGACGACGCTTCGAAGCGCTACAGCCTGAGCTACAAGGTAGTGATGCTCAGCCGCAATCTGCTGGCCGAGAACGAGACGTCGCGCCTCAGTCGCCAGGTGTTGGAAGAGCTGACGGCTGTCACGGGCGAGACCGTCTATCTCAACGTGCTGGATGGCTTCCAGACAGTGGTCATCCAGAAGGTCAAGGGCAGCCAACTGGTGGCGGTGGATTTTCAGATCGGCGACCGCTCTGAACTGCACTCCACTTCGATCGGAAAGGCGCTGCTGGCCTTCCAGGACGTGCGCTTCATCGAAGAAGTGATCGCCGCTGGCCTGCCCAAACGGGCCGCTAACACCATCACCGATCCCCAGGCCTTCCGGCAAGAGATGCAGCGCATCCGGTCGCAGGGCTACGCCATAGACAACCGCGAGTTCTCGGACAACATGCGCTGCATCGCCGCTCCCGTCTTCGAGCATGGGGGGCGTGTGCGGATGGGCATCAGTATTTCTGGGCCAGACACGCGCTTCACGCTCGACAAGCTGGAAGAATTGAAAGGCCCCCTGCTAGAAGCCGCCTGGTCACTATCGGAGCGCTTGGGCGGAACTCCCTGGAAGTAGCTCTGGCTCAGTTCCTCAAAGGTTTCGCTCCGTATTTCCTCAACCTGCCGATGTCTCGCGTGGTGCATTCGCGTTTTGGGCAGTGATCTTGAACCGCCAGGCGCAGAGAGGCAAGACAAATCGAAGAAACTCTGTGCCTTTTCGGCGCGCTCTGTGGTAAATTCTGCCCCTAAATTCAAAGGCACATGTCTCGCGTGAGCAGTTGACAAACGCCGCAAATCAAGCGTACAATTTCAATAGTTGATATTCGTTCTTGGAATGTGAATAGCCAATCGATCTTGCCGTCGTTCTTTTCGGATAGTGTGAACGGCGCGATCGCTTGTCGGAAGTTCTCTCGATGTGCAGGGGCGACCGGCGGGCGGGGTTTGCACATTCCGAGATCAAGAGACCCTGATACGCTGTTTTGAGGAGAATCGGGCATGCAAATGTTGATTAACAGCCAGTGGGTTGATTCCTCTGATGGTCAGCGCATAGAAGTGCGCAACCCCGCCACAGGCGAAGTCCTCGATACGGTGCCACGGGCCACCCTGGACGACGTCTCCAGGGCTGTTGCTGCGGCGCAGGAAGGTAAGCAGCGCATGGCCAGGATGCCAGCCCACGAACGCGCCGCCCTGCTCTTCCGCATCGCCGATGCGCTGGAACAGAATCTGTCAGCGCTGGCCGAGTTGCTGGCCCAGGAAAACGGCAAACCTATCCGTCAGACTCGCGACGAAGTGCGCGTGACAGCCCGCATCTTCCGCGGCTTCGGCGAAGAAGCCAAGCGCCTGTTTGGGCGTGTGGTGCCGATGGACGCTGTGCCGGGGCAGGAGCGTCACCTGGCCCTGACGGTGCGCCAACCCCTGGGTGTAGTTGCCGCCATTGTGCCCTTCAACTATCCCGTCGAACTCTACGCTCACAAGGCCGCTCCGGCGTTGGCCGCTGGCAATGCCGTCATCGCCAAACCCCCGTCGGAGTGTCCCCTGACGCTGCTGAAGATCGCGCAGATCATGGAGGAAGCAGGTATGCCTCCGGCGGCGCACCAGATGATCACTGGCCCTGGCGCGGTGATCGGCGAGTATCTGGCGTCGCATCCGGATATTCAGTTGATCACCGTGACCGGCAGCACGGCTACCGGGCGGCGTATCGCTGAGCTGGCGTCCAGAAACCTGAAGCAGGTGCATCTGGAACTCGGCGGCAACGACGCCATGATCGTCTGCGGCGATGCCGACCTGGAAAAAGCGGCCAGTGCCGTGGTTCTGGGGCGGCTGGCGCGTGGCAACGGGCAAATCTGCTGCGCGGTCAAGCGCGTCTTCGTCGAGCACTCTGCCTACGACGCCATGGCCGAACTGCTGACCGAGCAGGCTCGCCAATTGAAGGTGGGCAACCCGCTCGACGAAGATACGGACGTCGGCCCGCTGATCAACCAGAAGGCCGCTGAGGCGGTCGAGGCTTCTGTCCAGGAGGCGGTGCGCGCGGGGGCCGTGGTGACCGCAGGAGGACACCGCCGTGATGCTTTCGTCGAACCGACGGTGCTGACCCGCGTGCCCCTGAACGTCAGGCTGTTCGAGGAAGAGGTGTTCGGCCCGGTCGCGCCGCTGGTGGAGTTCAAGTCTATCGAGGAAGCGACCAGCCTGGCCAACCGCAGCCCCTACGGTCTGCAGGCGGCGGTGTTCACCAGGGACATTTCGCGCGCCTTCGACATCGCCTACCGCATCCAGGCAGGCGGGGTCATCATCAACTGGTCGTCGGCGCTGCGGGTGGAAACCCTGCCCTTCGGCGGCATCAAGCTGAGCGGCTACGGTCGTGAAGGCATTCACGACACCCTGGAAGAAATGACCTATCAGAAGACGATTATCGTTCACAACGCCTTTTCGGACAGCGCGTGGGACCTTTCCAAATGACCGAGCCGCTTCTGCAGATGCGCCAGATCAGCAAGAGTTATGAGGGCACGCGGGCGCTGCGCGGAGTGGACTTTTCGGCAGTGGCCGGCGAGGTGCACGCCATCGTGGGCGAGAACGGAGCGGGCAAGTCCACGCTGGTCAAGATTCTCTCCGGAGCCGTGAAGCGCGATACCGGCGAAATCCTGATTGACGGACGCCCTGTTGAAATCAACTCTCCCTTCGATGCGCATCACCTGGGGATTCGGGCGGTCTACCAGGAATTCAGCCTGGTGCCCCATCTCTCGGTGACGGAGAACATCCTGATGGGGCAGATGCCCGTGACGCGCGGCGGATGGCTGGACTGGAACGCAGCCCATCGCAAGGCGCAGACGGTGCTGGAAGAGATCGGCTTTTATGGCATCAACGTGCGCACGCCTGTCTCGCGCCTGAGCGTGCCTCATCAGCAGATGGTCGAGATCGCCAAAGCCCTGCTGGCGACGCCGCGCATTC
>DAOTZZ010000163.1:0-10746 GCA_034433965.1 Anaerolineae bacterium | reverse complement strand
CGACGAACCCCCCTTTGCCAGAGTCTTGATAGGTGCGGGCCACCTCGGTGAAGTAGACCTGCAACAGAATGACCAGGACCAGGTAGGGGATACCGTACATGAAGTCAACGAAGCGCATCATGATCATGTCGATGCGGCCCCCGTAGAAGCCGGAGATCACGCCGTAGATCAGGCCGACGATCAGGCTCATGGTGGCCCCCAGGAAGCCCACCGTCAACGAGACCTGCGCCCCATAGACCGTCTGCGTCAACCAGTCCTTGCCGTTGCTATCGCCCCCCAACAGATAGCACCATTGCCGCCGTGTTGCATCCGGTTCCGGGCGGAAACAATAGGTGTTTTTCACGTCGAGCAGGGCTTCTTCGCTCAACCAACTGCACCAGTAGGGGTTGCGCTCCTGACCGTCGCGGGCGCACGTCCCCGGATCGGGGAAGGAATCAACCGGCTCGACATTGACCGGGTTGATGGTGTGGCGCGCCTGTGCACCGGTGCGCGCGTCCAACAGGCCCAGCCTCGTCCAGAGACCAGCAGTGGCTGCAATGAACACAATGAGGATGATGGTGATCAGCGCCACCATTGCTGCCTTGTTGCGCCGGAACAGCCGCCAGGCGTCAAGCCAGGGGCTTGACGGTCGGGTTTCTTCTTCTAGAGAGACCGGCTTTGCACCTTCGGCTACCGCCATATTCCAACTCTCCTAATCTCTTGCCCCCGCACCGACCCAGGCCGGCCATGCCGGCTGAGCGGCGCTCATACGACCCGGTGACAGGCCACCCAGTGGCCGGGTAAGACTTCCACCAGTTCCGGGTCTTCCTCATAACACACGCCCACCGACACCGGGCAGCGAGTGTTGAAGTGACAGCCCTTGGGCGGGTTCACCGGGCTGGGCACATCGCCCTTCAGGATGATGCGCTGCCGCTTTTCCTCCACCACCGGGTCGGGCACTGGCACCGCCGAAAGCAGCGCCTGGGTATAGGGATGCAGGGGATTGGTGTACAGTTCCTCGCTGTCGGCAATTTCCACGATCTTGCCCAGATACATCACGGCCACACGGTTGCACAGGTGCCGCACCATGCTCAGATCGTGGGCGATGAACAGATAGGTCAGGCCCAGGTCTTCCTGGAGCTTCTGCAACAGGTTGACCACCTGAGCCTGAATGGACACATCCAGGGCTGAAATGGGCTCGTCCGCCACAATGAACTTGGGATTGAGCGCCAGAGCACGCGCCAGGCCGATGCGCTGCCGCTGTCCGCCGGAAAACTCGTGAGGATAGCGGCGCACGAAATAGGGATTCAACCCCACCAGTTCCAGCAACTCAGCCACGCGCTCTTCGCGCTCTTTCTTGGTGCCGATGTTGTGCACCACCAGCGGCTCGGCCACGATGCGCCCCACCGACATGCGCGGGTTGAGCGAGGCATACGGGTCTTGGAAGATCATCTGCATCTTCCGGCGCATCCTGCGCAACGCCTCGCCCTTCAGCGTGGTCAGTTCCTCGCCCTCGAATTTCACGCTGCCCGCGGTAGCGCGGTGTAACTGCAGGATGGTGCGCCCCGTCGTGGACTTGCCGCACCCACTTTCGCCCACCAATCCCAGCGTCTCGCCTTCGTAGATGTCGAACGAGACGCCATCTACCGCCTTGACCGCTGCCACTTCGCGTTGAAAGACAATGCCGGACTTGATCGGGAAATACTTCTTCAGCCCCCGTACTTCCACCAGCACGCGCTTGCCAACCGTCCCCGCCGACGTGCCCGGCGTCACCTTGACGGCGGGTTCAGACAACCTGGATTCGCTCATATCCGCGCTCCTTCTCCTTGCGCACATCAACCCAGCAGGCCATCACATGATCGGGGCGTCCGTCCGGAACTGGCTGCAACGTGGGATTCTCGTGCTCGCACTTGGCAATCTTGTAGGGGCAGCGAGGTGCGAACGGGCAGCCCTTGGGCAGGTAGCGCATATCGGGCGGCGCGCCCTCGATCGAGAACAGCCGCGAGCGCTTGCGATCCAGGCGGGGCAGCGACCCCAGCAAGCCGATCGTGTAGGGATGGCGCGAGTCGCCATAGACATCCTTGGCCGTGCCGCGCTCGATGATGTAACCCGCATACATCACCTGCACCGTGTCCGCCAGACCAGCCACCACGCCCAGGTCGTGCGAAATCCAGATCATGGCCATGCCGATCTTGTCGCGCAGACGGCGCACCAGGTCGAGAATCTGCGCCTGAATGGTCACATCGAGCGCTGTAGTTGGCTCGTCGGCGATGAGTAACTGCGGATTGCACGACAGCGCCATGGCGATCATGGCACGTTGCCGCATCCCGCCCGAAAACTGGTGCGGATAGTCGTCTAGACGGTCATGGGCCGAGGGAATGCCCACCATCGAGAGCAGCTCGGCGGCGCGTGCGCGGGCCTGACGGTTGTCCATGCCCAGGTGCAGCCGCAGCGCCTCGGTGATCTGCCGCCCGATGGTCAACACCGGGTTGAGCGAGGTCATGGGATCCTGGAACACCATGGCGATCTCCGCCCCGCGCACCAGACGGCGCTTGTTGGGCGAGAGCTTGAGCAGGTCGCGCCCGCGGAAGATCACTTCTCCCTTGGTGATCTCACCCGGCGGCTCCGGGATCAGACCCATGATCGAAAGCGCATGGACGGTCTTGCCGCAGCCGCTTTCGCCCACCACGCCCAGCGTCTCACCTTCGTGCAGCGTATAGGAGACGCCATTCACCGCGTAGACGATACCTTCTTCCGTATGAAAGCGGGTTGTGAGGTCTTTGACCTCCATCAGGACTGTCAAAAGTCACCCTCCCCTTCTAAGGGCCTCCGGGCAGGCCCGCCGCCCTGGTAATGCCGACCGTACACACACCAACGCAGGCAGCCTGTCCGCATGCCTGCGGTGTATTGAGCTTTAATGATAACGGCTGGCTTCATTCTTTACAATGACGACCATCAGCAATCGGCGGGACCAAAGTACTCAAACCGGCCAGCCCGTTGATGATGTGCCTTTCTGTAATGCTTATCGTCTGGGCCTGCGTTTGGTTCAAAACTGACTCGAAGTGGGGCACTTGTCTGCGAGCGCTCACCCCACACGCGAAAAAACGTCTTGACAAGCGCCTCGCACGCCGCTAGAATGACAGTCACTCTTAACAAAGCGCATAGTGCCAACAGCGGTGAACGGAAGTAGTAGGCCATCGTCGCAGTGAGCCGGAGATAGTGCGAACCCGGCAACGCGCCCCGACGAGCGCGCTGGCCGAACTCGTCCGGGAGCTGCGCAGTCGAACTTCAGTAGGCTGCGCCGGAAATGCCCGTTACGCATAATGAGTGGGTGGCACACCACATCTCATGGGCCCATAGCTCAGCTTGGGAGAGCGCCACAATGGCATTGTGGAGGTCAAGGGTTCGAGCCCCTTTGGGTCCACCTGTTTTCCATGCTGAGGCCACCAAGCAGGGTGGTACCGCGGAGTCCTCTTCGTCCCTGGCCAACAGGTCGGGTTTGCGAATGAGGACTTTTGTGTTTCTGGGAGGCACGATGATCTTCCGGCGATTGCGCTTCTGGCGACGAGGGGGCAGGTTCTTGGGACGGACGCCACGTCTGCGCCGCCTGCTGTGGCGACGCTGGCGCTGAGGTTCGCTGGTACCTTCGCTCGCCGCTTACCACCCGACGGCTGACCATGCCTGGCCTGAGTGCTCACCGGGCAAACGGTGAGTTCTGCCTGTTTGAGAGACTGTGTCGTTAACGCAATGGAGAACGCAGAACCATGGCTGACAAATACGTGCCAAAAGACATCGAAACTCGCTGGGCCGAACGCTGGGAACGGGACGGACTGTACCGCTCGGTGATCGATCACAGCCGGCCCAAGTTCTACGCCCTCACCATGCTGCCCTACCCCAGCGGCGACCTGCACATCGGGCACTGGTACGCCATGGCCCCCTCAGATGCCCGCGCTCGCTGGCTGCGGATGCGCGGCTACAACGTGCTGTTCCCCATGGGCTTCGACGCCTTTGGCCTGAACGCCGAAAACGCCGCCATCAAGCGCAAGATTCATCCCAAAATCTGGACCGAGACCAACATGGCCAATATGCGCCGTCAGTTGCGCACCATGGGCGCGATGTTCGACTGGGAGCGCGAGGCCGTCACCAGCCATCCCGAATACTACCGCTGGACGCAGTGGTTCTTCCTGCAGTTCTTCAAGGCCGGGCTGGCCTACCGCAAGAACGCCGCGGTGGACTTCTGCCCGACGTGCAACACCACCCTGGCCCGCGAACAGGTCTGGGGCGAAGATCGTCACTGCGAGCGCTGTGGCACGCCGGTGATCAAGAAAGAGCTGGAGCAGTGGTTCTTCCGCACCACCGCCTACGCCGAAGAGCTGCTGGATCACAGCAAGATTGACTGGCCGGAGCGGGTCAAGATCATGCAGACCAACTGGATCGGGCGCAGCGAAGGTGCGCAGGTCATCTTCCGCACCGAACAGGGCGACCCGATCGAGGTCTTCACCACCCGGCCCGACACACTGTGGGGCGCGACCTTCATGGTGCTGGCTCCGGAACACCCGCTGGTGGAGAAAATCACCACGCCAGAGCAGCGCCCGGCGGTCGAAGCTTACGTGGCCGCCGCCGCCCGCAAGACCGAGATCGATCGCACCGCCGAAGGCAGAGAGAAGACAGGTGTCTTCACCGGCGGCTACGCCATCAACCCGGTCAACGACGAGCGCATCCCCATCTGGGTCGCCGACTATGTGCTGATCAGCTATGGCAGCGGCGCGATCATGGCCGTGCCTGCCCACGATCAGCGCGACTTCGAATTCGCCCGCAAGTACAACTTACCCATTCGCATCGTGATCCAGCCGGAAGGCATGGCCGATCTCGATCCGGACAAGATGACCGAAGCCTGGCCTGGCGAAGGCGTGATGGTTAACAGCGGCCCCTTTGACGGCACACCGGCCACCGCCAGCAACGACGGTACCAAGAATCAAGCCGTCAGCGTGGTCACGCGCTGGCTGGAGGAAAAAGGCATTGGGCACGCCGCCGTCAACTACCGTCTGCGCGACTGGTTGATCAGCCGTCAGCGCTACTGGGGCGCGCCGATCCCCATCGTCTACTGCGATCGCTGCGGCATTGTCCCCGTGCCGGAAGAAGACCTGCCCGTCCTGCTGCCGGACGACGTAGACTTCATGCCCACCGGCGAAAGCCCGCTGAAATATCACGAGGGCTTCCTGCACACCACCTGCCCGCAGTGTGGCGGTCCAGCTACGCGCGAAACCGACACGATGGACACCTTCATGTGCTCATCGTGGTATCAGTACCGCTATCTCAGCCCACACTACGACAAAGGACCCTTCGACCCGGTAGAGGGGGCGTACTGGCTGCCCGTTGACCAGTACACAGGCGGTATCGAGCACGCCACCATGCACCTGATGTATACGCGCTTCTTCACCAAGGCCATGCGCGATTGCGGTATCTTCAAGCCGACCGAAGAAGCGGCCAAGGCCATCGGACGCGATACAACGGGCATGTTCGACGAGCCAATGTTGCGCCTGTTCAACCAGGGCATGATCCTGGGCGAGCCGCGCGACGGAGACATGATCATCGCCTCCGGCGCGTTCGAGAGCGACAAGCTATTCAAGGCCAAAAGCATCCGCGTCGTCGAGTCAGTGACCGACGTACCCATCACCGAGCAGCAGGTCGCGGGCGAGGTGATGAACCGCGTCGAGACCACACTGCACGTGCGCACCCCCGACGGGCGTGAGATCGTAGTGGACACGGACAAGGACACTACCTTCGACATCCCTGGCTTCGGGCCGGATGCGACGATCAATCAGATCAAGCATCACCTGGATGTCGAGAAGATGTCCAAGACACAGGGCAATGTCGTCGCGCCGGACGAACTGGTGGAACAGTTCGGCGCGGACACGGTGCGCGCCTACCTGATGTTCGCCTTCCGCTGGGAACAGGGCGGTCCCTGGGACAGCAAGGGCATCTACGGCGTCGTGCGCTGGCTGAACGACGTGTGGGCGCTGGTCAACGACGGTGCGCCAGAAGGCACGCCCGACCCCGCCGCCGAACGCGATCTGCGCCGCAAAGTGCATCAGACCATCAAGAAGGTCTCCGACGGGCTGGAAACCTTCGGCTTCAACACGGCCATGGCCGGGCTGATGGAGCTGAAAAACACCCTGCAGAAAGTCGCCCGCGAGCGCAACGTGAGCCGCGAAGTGTGGGACGAGGCTGTCCGCACCATGCTGCTGCTGATGGCCCCCTTCACGCCGTTCGTGGCCGAGGAACTGTGGGCACGCATCGGGCAACCCTACAGCATTCACCAGCAGTCGTGGCCAGTCTACGATCCGGACATCGCTGCCGAAGAGGAAATCACCCTGGTGGTGCAGGTCAACGGCAAGGTGCGCGACCGCATTCAGGTGCCCGCTAACATCAGCGAGGACGAGGCCAAGCGCCTGGCCCTGGAATCCGAAGGGGCCAAGCGTCACATGGACGGCAAGCAGCCGCGCAAGGTGATCTTCGTTGCCGACCGTGGCATGGTCAACATCGTCGTCTGAGACAAACGGCATTCGCCACGCAAGCAAAACGCCGGACACCCAATCCGGCGTTTTTTGTTTCACCGTTCCACACCTACCCCAGCGCGAAGGTGCTCCCCGCCGGGTAGTCGTCAAGCTGTGTCATGCTGCGATAGACACACACGCCGCCCTGCCCCAGCACCTGATACGTATCGTCCGGATGGCAGATGAGCGTCGCTGCCTGGTCTATGCCGATCAGGGTCACACCGTCCGGCAGACCGGCCAACAGCCGTTCGGGCGTCAGGCGCATACGAAACAGGTTGTGATGCGCCAGAAAGGCCAGGTGCGGAGCCAGTGCCAGCCCCGGCACCCAATCATGCGCGAACCACAGCACGCCACCCATCGCCATCGCGCTGGCCCCAGTGCCCATCACGGCGGCTTTGCGCATCAGGGCGCGGTGCAAGGCGGCCTCGGTGTGCGTGCCACGCAGCCGCTCGATCATGTCTACCGGGCTGCCGTCAGTGAACACGATGGCCTCGACCTTGTCCAGCACAGTGTATTCGGTCTCGGTGTTGGCCGTGTGCCAGTTGGTAATGGACACGTGTTGCGCATAGGTATTCAGACGGCTGAAGTAGCGCGTCACCTCGTCGGCGATGCGCTGCTGCTTCTCCATGGCGGCCACCGGCACCACCGCCACACGCGGATTGTGCCGGCCACGCAACAGTTTGAGCCAGGCGCGATCCGCTTCCTTGCTTTCGGGGACGAACGCCTGACCGCCATTCAGCACCAGATAGCCTTTTTGCATGGGGCGTCACTCTCTGTGTAAAAAGGGCGAGACCCAAGTCAGCCTGTAAGCCGCGTTCTGTACCCGCCGCAGCGGGCGGTGATCATCTCTCTGGGACGCCGGTTACCCGACGCCTCAAGCAACCTACCCGGAACTGATAGCGGGACGGGCCGCCCCATCGTTCCTGCTTGGTTTTGCTCCCGGTGGGGTTTGCCTGGCCGCCTGTGTCACCACAGACGCCGGTGCGCTCTTACCGCACCGTTTCACCCTCACCCCGCATGCCTGCGCATGGGGGCACTCTACCTCTCTGTTGCACTTGCCGTCGGGTCACCCCGCCTGGCTGTTAGCCAGCACCGTGCCCTGTGGAGCGCGGACTTTCCTCATCTCGCCCGAAGCGAGACGCGATCACCCGGCCAACTTGAGTCTCTGCTTATATTATACCATGTTCGCTCGCCTGTTCGAGGGCGCGCGCTAGCGCGGCGGCTCGATTACCTCCAAACCGCCCATGTATGGGCGCAGCACCTCCGGCACTACCACGCTGCCGTCCTTCTGCTGATAGTTCTCCAGCACGGCGATCAGCGTGCGCGTCATGCCCAGCCCCGATCCGTTGAGCGTGTGCACAAAGCGCGGACGCCCTCCATCTGCCGGGCGATAGCGGATGTTGGCGCGGCGGGCCTGGAAGTCCTCGGTGTTGCTGCACGAGCTGACTTCCAGCCATTCCCCACAGCCGGGCGCCCACATCTCCACGTCGTACTTCTTGGCCGCGGCAAAGCCCAGGTCGCCGGTGACCATCTCCACGCGCCGGTAGGGAATGCCCAGCATCCCGCAGACGCGCTCCGCCGCCTGGGTGAGCGTCTCCAGTTCGTCGTAGCTGGTTTCGGGCGTGGTGAACTTGTACAGCTCAACCTTCTCGAACTGATGCACCCGCTTGATACCGCGCACGTCGCGCCCTGCGCTCATCTTCTCACGGCGGAAGCATGGCGTGTGCGAGACAAAGTAGAGCGGCAGTTGCGCTTCCTCCAGGATTTCGTCGCGGAACATGTTGGTCAGCGCGACTTCGGCGGTTGGCAGCATATACAACTGCGACTCGGCATCGAAGTAGACCACATCGCGGAATTTGGGGAACTGCGCCGAGCCGAACATGGCCTCTTCGCGCACCATGAACGGCGGATAGATCTCGGTATAGCCGTGCTGCGTGGTGTGCACGTCCAGCAGCCAGCTAATCAGCGCTCGATACAGCCGCGCCCCCATCCCCTTGATCAGGTAAAAGCGCGTGCCCGCCAGCTTGACGCCCCGCTCGAAGTCGAGGATGTCCAGCGCCGGGCCGAGTTCCCAATGCGGCAGTGGCGTGAAATCGAACGTCCGCAGTTCACCATGCACCTGGCCGATGCGATTCTCCGCGTCGCTCTTGCCAACCGGCACGCTGGCATGAGGCATGTTGGGAATCCACAGCATATGCTCGTTGAGCGCTTCTTCGACCCGGCGAATCTCGTCGTCCAGCGCGGCCACGCGCTCGCCGAGCGCTCCCAGCGCCTGCGCCAGGTCGGCGAACGCCTGTTGCACCGCTTCAGGCGAAACATCCCCCGCCCCATCCAGCGGAGCCGGATTCTCCAGCGCGGCCATGAAGCCGTCCACGTCGGCGTTGGCCAGAGCCTGGATGGCACGGCGGGCGCCTCCCACCACCTGCGCCGGCGTGAGTTGCTTGTTGCCGCGAAAACGCCCCATCTGCTTGTTGAGCTTGTTGCGGTTGGCCTTGATCGCCTCGACCTGGGTCAACAGGGCACGCCGCTGTGCGTCCAGTTGCAGGATGGCATCAATGCGGGCAATGGCCGCCTCGTCATTCAGGTTGCGCAGTTGTTCCTTGACCCAATCGGGCCTGGTACGAATCAGGTTGATGTCGAGCATGTAGAGTATCCTCCCTCGGTCTACAGCCATCAGCGATCAGCGGGAGTCTCCATCCGGTTCATGGAACTCACCGACGTTGTGTCCAGCACTGCCCGCCTGACGATCGGAGTGACGTTTGCGCCATTGGTAGCGATTCCAGTCGCGCAGCAGCCGCAACACAGCAAACGCCGCGCCGACCAACACTACCCCGATCACCAGCCCATTCCAGACTTCCGGTGTCATGAAGTCGAGATGCATGGGCACTCCTTCCTGGCCCGTCCGGCCCAACAAAAAGCCCCCCGCCCGGAACAATTCCAGGACGAGGGGACCCGTGGTGCCACCTGGTTTCACCTGCGCCTCTCGACACAGGTCTCAGTGAGTCAGACTGACTCAGGCGCGCTAACGGGCGCTCCCGGCCCTCCTCAGGTTGCTCGTGGCAACGGTCGGGGGCGACGTGCTCAGGAGTGGATTTCCGCTGCCAGCGCACCGCCTTGCACCGACCGGCGGCTCTCTGAGCGCGACACAGCGTACTTGGCTCCGTCAGAGTCTTTATGACCGGCAGTGTAGCAACGGTGGGGAGGCCTGTCAAGGGCACTCTGCCCAAATTGCGGCAACGTTGGCTTTACAATCACAAGAAATTATGTTATGATGAAGCACCCTGAGTTGAGGAATACAGATCGCCCTGCCCGGCGGTCTCTTGTTTTTGTTTTTGGTTCCACAATACACTCCCATAACCAGGCGCGAAAAGGCACAGCAGGGGCTGTGTTTTTGTGCACGTCTGGCGCGAGTGGTCTTTAGAAAGGTAGTTCTTTCTTCCAACAGATTTTGTTGGACACAAAAAGCATTGGGACTCAAGGACAATACCCCGGCTATGACCTCTCTGGCAGGAGGCGTTGCTGGGGCCTTCCTCCGTTCTGGCGTTCGTGCAGAAGGCGGGGGGAAGGTGTGCATACGAGCTAGGGAGGATTGGGATGGCAGATGATGTCCACTACCTGACCCGTGAAGGTCTACGCGAATACGAAGAGCGGCTCAACTATCTGCGCAATGTGCGCCGCCAGGAAGTGGCTGAGCGTTTGCGTCTGGCGCTCGAAGAAGGCGGTGAACTGGTCGAAAACGCCGAGTATGAAGACGCCAAGAATGAACAGGCGTTCATCGAAGGCGAGATCATGCGTCTGGAGATGATCTTGAGCAATGCTCAGATCATCGAAGAGGACGGTCCCAAAGACACTGTCGGGCTTGGCGACACTGTGCATATCCAGGAAGTCGGTTCAGATACCGTCGAAGTCTATACCCTGGTCGGCGCTGCCGAAGCCAACCCGCGCGCGGGCAAAATCTCGTTCAAGAGCCCTCTGGGGCGTGCCCTGATGGACAAGCGCGTCGGCGACAAAGTGGTCGTCGAAGCGCCAGACGGCCCCATCACCTTCGAGATCAAGGCCATCGAATAACCCAGACCATGCTGGAGTCTGTGCGACGCCCATGCCTGCTCTGCTCGCGTGGGCGTTCTCTTGACCCGCCCCTGCTGTGCCGCACAGACGCTAACCTGCCGTGTAGCCAGGAGTAAACCGAACGCATGTGGCAACCCACCAA
>DAOTZZ010000162.1:0-2382 GCA_034433965.1 Anaerolineae bacterium | reverse complement strand
ACGATATCGCAGAGCAGATGCCCCAGCGTTGAGGCCCGCTATCTTGCTCAGTCGAACGCGATCAGACCCCGCAGCGCCGCGATCTTGGTCGGGCCGAGACCGGGCACAGCATCCAGGTCTTCCAGGCGCATGAACGGTCCGTGTTCGGTACGGTAGTCCAGAATGGCCTGGGCCAGCGACGGGCCAATGCCCGGCAGCGTCTGCAGTTCTTCGAGCGTGGCGTCGTTGATGTGGACAATGCGCGGCTGATTCGGGGTGGGGGTGAGCCATTCCGCCGTTCCCGCGCGAGGCGGCACGTAGACGTAGTCACCGTCGTTGAGCCGTTGACTCAGATTGATCCGGCTCAAGTCGGCTCCGTCAGTTGCACCGCCCGCGGCCTGAATGGCGTCCTCGACCCGACTGCCCGCCGGGAGCGACACCATGCTCTGCGGGCGGACTACCTCTCCCACCACGTAAACCGTCAGCGCACCCGGTGTCGGGGTGACGACGATCACCGTCACGGCGGGAGTCTGGCCGGCTACCGCTTTGCGCGTAGGCACGTGGATCTGGTCACCGTCGGCGAGATGTTGCGCCAGATTGACTCGCTCCAGGTCAGCGCCGGGCAGCGGGCCTCCGGCTGCCTGCAATGCGTCGAACACGCGGCTATCGTAGGGCAATGTGACCACAATCTCCGACGTGGCGACTGCGCCCGTGATATAGATGAAATACGGCCTCGGCGTAGGTGTGGCAGACGGGGTGAGGGTCGCCGAAGGGACGGGCGTGGGCGCGGGCGGGAACACAGTGATGGTGACCGGTTTGGGGCGACTGAGCAGCATCAGTGCCACCCCGGCCAGGATCGCTACCGCGACCAGCAGCAGGGCAGGCACCCGGAAACGTTCCAGGAAGGGCACAGGGGCGGCTCGCTCGTCGGACATAGCGCTCAGTCCTTACGCCAGAGACTCTCCCTCAATGATGCTCAGGACTGGCGCTCGCGCAAGTGTGGGAACAGCAGCACCTCGCGGATGGTGCTGCGATCGGTCAGCAACATGACCAGGCGATCCACGCCGATTCCGCAGCCGCCGCAAGGGGGCATCCCGTAGCGCATGGCCCGCAGGTAGTCTTCGTCAATGGGAGTGGCTTCGTCGTCTTCCTCGCGATAGAGCCGGTGCATCTCCAGAAAACGCGCTTCCTGGTCAAGTGGATCGTTCAGTTCGGTGAAGGCATTGCCCATCTCCATCCCGCCGATGAACAACTCGAAGCGCTCGACATGCGTTGGATCGCCGGGGACACTCTTGGCGAAGGGCGAGATGTCGCGCGGATAATCGAGCACGAAAGTCGGCTGGATGAGGGTTGGCTCCACCGTGTCTCCCAGCAGGGTATCCACCAGTTTGCCCCATGTGGCGTCTGGCCTGGCCTGCAACCCCGCAGCCTGCATGGCCTGGCGCAGAGAGACGGCGTCTGGATAGTCCACGTAGTCTATGCCGCTGCGGGACTTGATCGCCTCGCGCAGGGTGATCCGCTGCCAGGGAGGGGTGAGATCAATGGTATGCCCCTCGAAGGTGATAGTCGTGCTGCCGGTGACCCGCTGCGCCACATATGCGACCATCTGCTCGGTGAGATCCATCATGCCGTGATAGTCCGTGTACGCCTGGTAGAACTCAAGCTGCGTGAACTCCGGATTGTGCTTGAAGCTCACCCCTTCGTTGCGGAAGTCACGCCCGATCTCGTAGACGGCATCGTACATGCCTACCAGCAACCGCTTGAGATACAGCTCGAAACTGATGCGCAGGTACAAATCCTGGTGAAGCTGATTGTGGTGAGTGATGAAAGGCCGGGCTGCCGCGCCGCCGTAGATAGGTTGCAGGATGGGCGTCTCGACTTCTAGAAAGCCGTGCTCGTCCAGGAAGGTGCGCAGGGCGTTGATCGTCTGGGCGCGTTTGCGGAAGACCTCGCGCGTGTCCGGATTGACGGCCAGATCAGCATAGCGCTGCCGGTAGCGTTCTTCCACATCGCTGAACGCGCCATAGCGCTCGACCGTGCCATCGTCGTTGACGCGCTCTTTGATCACGGGTAGAGGGCTGAGCGCCTTGGCCAGCAGCACGATCTCGTCCACCAGCACGCTCACTTCGCCGGCGCGGGTGCGCATCATGGCGCCGCTAGCCTGCACGAAATCGCCCAGGTCCAGGTGTCGCCGCACCAGGTCATAGGCCGCTTCGCCCACGCGGTCAATGCGCACGAACAACTGCACGCGCCCGCTCCCATCCTCGATATGGGCGAAATAGACCTTGCCCTTGAGGTTCTGGCGCACGATGCGTCCACAGACGGTCACTGTGACTGGTTGCGGAGCGTCGGGCTGCGCCGCTTCTGCCGTCTCGAAGGCGACGACGGCCTCGCGCGCGGTAT
>DAOTZZ010000161.1:0-6707 GCA_034433965.1 Anaerolineae bacterium | reverse complement strand
GTGGGAAGCGCTGGACGAAGGAGTACTGCGGCGCGGGTAGACCCATCAGCTACCCGCACCCGGTGAGCGATAGCTCAGGAGCAAAAGGCTGTGACGCGCAAGGCACAAATTCCCATCTACCAGCTCAAGATCATGTTGTGCGACAGCAAACCACCCATCTGGCGGCGGGTGCTGGTGCCCGGCAACATCACGCTGGGCCAGTTGCATCATGTCATTCAGATCGTGATGGGCTGGGATGACTATCACCTGCACCAGTTCATAGTAGGCGAAATCTATTACAGTGACCCGACCTTCGAACTGGACATGTATGGCGAAGGGGTGTACAACGAAGACAGCATCACGCTGATGCGCCTCGTCCCCGGCGAGAAGTTCAAATTCCGATACGAGTACGACTTTGGGGATGATTGGCTGCACGACATCCTGGTCGAAAAAATCCTGCCGCCCGACCCAGAGCAACGCCTGCCAGTGTGTATCAAAGGGGTGCGCGCCTGCCCGCCGGAGGACGTGGGGGGCATCTGGGGCTACTACAACTTTCTGGAGGCGCTCGAAAACCCCGATCACCCCGGACACGATAACTATACAGAATGGATTGGCGGGGAGTGGGACGCAGAAGCGTTCAATCTTGATGAGGTCAACGAGCGGTTACGCGCCTTCTGGCAAGGGCCGCAACAGCGCTAAGGTGGCTCTGAGCTTGCTTTGCTGCACGAAATGAGGATGACCTGTGGAAACGCTGATCAAAACCCTGGCCGAAGCCTGGGGGCCACCCGGCTATGAACATCACATCCGCGAGCTGATCCGCGCCGAAGTGCACGACCTGGCCGACGATATCTCCGTTGACCCGCTGGGCAATCTCATCTGCCGGGTGGGGAATGGGCCGAAGCGCGTGCTGGTCGCCGCACACATGGACGAGATCGGCCTGATCGTCAGTCATATAGACCGGCAGGGCTACGCCCGTTTCGCGCCATTGGGAACGCTCTATCCGGCAATGCTGTTGGGCGCGCGCGTGCGCTTCGAGAACGGCGTGATCGGCACGATCGGCGTCGAGCATCAGTACGACAAGCGGCGCGAGCTGCCGGAGACCGACGGCTTCTACATTGACTTCAGCGTCAGCGCCGAGGGCAACGCGGCAGTGAGCGTGGGCGATCCCGGCGCGTTCGTCGGCGAGACCTTCTGGCGCGGCGAGCGCGTCATCGGCAAGAGCCTGGACGATCGGCTGGGCTGCGCCGTGCAGATCGAAGCCCTGCGGCGCGTGCGCGCAGCAGGGACACCGCACAGCGTCTTTTTCGTCTTCACTGTGCAAGAAGAAGTGGGAGCGCGCGGAGCAGGGCCAGCCGCCTACGGTCTGGAACCGGACGTGGCCTTCGTCGTTGATGGGACATCCTGTGGCGATCAGCCGCACGGCAAGCCGATGGCTATTCGGCTGGGCGGCGGTGTGGCGATCAAGACGCGCGACACAGGCATGATCGTCCCGGCGGCGCTGCGCGATCTACTGGTGCAGCGGGCAGAGGAAAAGGGCATCCCCTACCAGCTAGAGGTGCTGGTTGGCGGGGGCACCGACGGGCACACGATCCAGGTGGCGCGTGGTGGAGTGCCGACTGGCGGCCTCTCGATTCCCATGCGCTACATTCACACGCCCAGCGAGACGGCGGACATGAACGATGTGCGCGCCACTGTGGATTTGCTGGCCGCCGTGTTGACTGGGGAAATCGTGTTGTAGGCGGGGCGTTGGCCCACACTTCCGAAGCCTCTGCAGACTGCAGAAGCCTGTCAGGGGGAGTGGCTGTGACCTCAAGAGGCGGGTGCCGCTGGTTCATCGTCGCAGCGGCGCATTTCTATAGCGGCGGCGCGTGCCTGTGCCAGTCCGTCGCCTGCTGATAGGCATGGGCGACGCGCAAGACGGTCGGCTCATCGAAGGCCGCGCCGATGATCTGCAGGCCGATGGGCAACCGTTGACGATCGAAACCACACGGCACCACGGCCCCCGCGATCCCCGCCAGACTGGCCGACAGCGTGAAGATATCCGATAGATACATCTCCAGCGGGTCGTCGGTCTTTTCGCCGATGCGGAAGGCGGTAGTGGGCGCGGTGGGCGCGGCGATCACGTCCACTTGAGTGAAGGCCCGGTCGAAGTCCTGCCGGATCAGGGTGCGCACCTTCTGCGCTTTGAGATAGTAGGCGTCGTAGTAGCCGGCGGAGAGGGCATAGGTGCCCAGCATGATGCGCCGCTTGACTTCCGCGCCGAAACCCTGGCCGCGTGTGGCCTTGTAGGTGCCCCACATGTTGCCACCCGACCGACGCGGGCCATAGCGGATGCCGTCGAAGCGGGCCAGGTTGGCGGAAGCCTCCGAGGGGGCAATCAGGTAATACACCGGCAGAGCGTATTCGGTGTGCGGCAGGCTGATCTCGCAGACCTGCGCGCCCAGCGCCGCCAGTTGATCAATGGCCGCGCGCACGGCCTCCTCGACTTCTGGTTGCATTCCTTTGATGAAGTATTCGCGCGGCACGCCTACCCGCAGCCCGCGAATGTCGCCGGTGAGCGCCGCCGAATAGTCTGGCACGGGCAGGTTCATGCTGGTGCTGTCGCGCGGATCGTGCCCGGCGATGACCCCCAACAGCACGGCCAGGTCTTCCACAGTGCGCCCGAAGACCCCGATCTGATCCAGCGACGACGCAAAGGCGATCAGCCCATAGCGCGACACCCGTCCATAGGACGGCTTGAGGGCGCTGATGCCACAAAACGCCGCCGGTTGGCGCACGCTGCCGCCGGTATCCGTCCCCAGTGCGCCAATGGCCATCCGCGCGGCAACTGCCGCGGCGCTCCCCCCGCTGCTGCCCCCCGGCACGCGCGACAGGTCCCAGGGGTTGCGCGTGGTGAAGTAGCCGGAGTTCTCAGTGGACGATCCCATGGCGAATTCGTCGGTGTTAGTCTTGCCGAGCATCACCGCGCCAGCGTCCAGCAGACGCTGCACCGCCGTCGCCGTATAGGGCGGGATGAAGCCCTCCAGAATGCGCGATCCCGCCGTGGTGGGGATGCCGCGCGTCATCAGCACGTCTTTGATGGCCAGCGGAACGCCCAGCAACGGCGCGTCGTCGCCAGCCGCCAGGCGACGATCGGCCTCGTCGGCGGCGGCCAGCGCCTGCTCCTCGGTGACGGTGAGGAAAGCCTGCACCTGCGGTTGCAGGGCGCGGATGCGGGCCAGGTGCGCTTCGGTCAGGGCGCGCGCCGTGATCGCGCCAGAGCGCAGTCGCTCTCTCGCTTCGGTGAGGGTAAGCTGAGTCAGGTCGGTGGACATGTGGCCGTTCCTTGGGTGTGCTTTTTCGCGCAGGCGGAGCGGAGTATACCACAGCGCGGCGCAGGGTGGGGCACAAAAAAGGGGCCGTCCCCACGAGAGGGAACGGCCCCCTACGCTCCGGAGAGCGCTACTTGTTCTTGGGCGGCGAGGGCAGCGACCGCTGACGGCTGGCGTCCTCGTCGGCGGGCGTGTTCTGCGGATACTGGTCGGACTCCAGTTCGTTAGTGAGCTGCGTGGCCTCAGTTTCCACCAGGATAGGCGGCGCGCTGATCGGCTCGGCAGGCGTCTCGAACAGGTTGGAGTCACCGGTGATGTCCGACGTGAAGATGACGATGTTGGCGTTGCACCACCACGTCGGCGCGTAGTCGTCTATGGCGTTGTCCGTCACCAGGCGAGTCTGGTTGCTGGCGAACTGATAGACGTAGATGTCCAGGTCGCCATCGAGATCGGACTGATAGGCGATCAGCGTGTCATCTGGCGAGAAGACGTGCAGGTTGGCGTCGCCGTTCGGGTCGGAGACAGGCATCACCCCCGTGCCGTCGGCGTTCATGACCATGATCACGCTGTTGTCGCCGAAGCGATAGCTGTAGAAGGCGATCTTCGTGCCGTCGTGTGAGTACTGCGGCTCGTGATCGTCGCCCAGCCCATCGCTCAGTCGCCGGACTTCGCGCGTCGCCAGCGTCAGCTCGTAGATTTGCCAGAAGCCGTCGCGGTCGCTCTGGAAGACCAGCTTGCTGCTGTCCGGCGACCAGAAAGCGTTCAGGTCATTGCTGGGGCTGTCGGTCAGGCGCGTCTCGACGCCGGTTGCCACGTTGACCATGTACAGGTCCCAGTTGCCGTTGCGGGCGGAGTCGTAGACGATCCACGCGCCATCCGGCGACCACATCGGGTCAATGTCAATGGCATCCAGCGTGTAGGTGACGCGCTGCTGGAAGGTACCGTCGGCGCTGCCGATGTAAATCTCCCAGTTGCCATCGCGGTTGCTGGCGAAAGCGATCCATTCCGCGTCGGGCGAACGGCTGGGCGCGACATCGTAGACACGCAGCCCCACGCCCTGCGTCAGGTTCGGCTCAGCGCCGGGCTGACCCGGCAGCTCGCCCAGGCGGAAGACTTCCCAGTCGCCTGTCTGATTGGTGTGATAGACCAGCCAGTCGGGGCACACCCCGCCGCCCACCTGGACAGGCGTCCAGGGCTGACGCGCCGCTTCGGTTGGCTCGCAGCCTTCCGGCGACATATTGATCACCGGGAAGCCGTTGGGGCCGGTCGCCACCGTCTCACCGCAGACGAGCGTGGTAGGCGGTGTCGGCGAAGGCGGGGGAGGCGGAGGCGGCGGGACACAGCCAGCTACCGAGGTTTGGGCCGCGCCGGTACCCTGCTCAGCCGGAAGATCAACCTCGAAGCGCAGCGTACCGGGGATGCCCGCGAAGTTGAACTGCTGCGACGCCCCAGCGCCCAACTGCACCGTCCCACTGTTGGCCAGCGCCCCGTTCTGATACAGCCGCCAGGCTGTCGGAACGCTCATGTCAAAGCCGGTGTTGGTGACGGTGAAGGTCACCTGGTAGGTGGGCACCACACACACGCCGTTCACCTGCAGATTAGACGGCGGACGCGGTGTTTGTGTCGGCGGAGGCGGCGGGGTATTGGTGGGCTTCGGCGTCTTGGTCGGTGTGTTTGTCAGCGTACCCGTCGGCGTATTGGTTGGCGTGTTGGTCGGTGTATCTGTCGGCGTTGGTGTATTGGTTGGCGTGTTGGTCGGCGTATCCGTTGGCGTCGGCGTATTGGTCGGTGTGTTGGTCGGTGTGTCCGTCGGCGTCGGCGTATTGGTTGGCGTGTTGGTCGGGGTATGCGTCGGCGTCGGCGTATTGGTCGGTGTATTGGCCAGGCATCCTTTCACCTGCGCATTCGGCTGCGACGCACCCGGATGCCCAGGGCGCTGATCAACCTCAAAGCGCAGTGTGCCTGATACGCCCGGAAAGCGGAATTGCTGCGAGGCGTCTGCTCCCAACTGCAGTGTACCACTCTGTACCAAGATACCATCCTGGTAGAGTCGCCAGTTCGTGAGGTTAGCCATTGCCGAACCCACGTTAGTCACTGTGAAGACAGCTTCGCCGGTCTGCGTGTCGCAGTAGCCATCTACAAGCACACTCGACTTGTCCCATTCTGGCGTCGGAGTAGCGCTACGCGTAAAGGTCGGCGTGAACGTCGCCGTAGCGGGCAGGCAATTGGCTGTCACGCTGAGCGTCGCGATCTCGAAGATGGCCGACGCATAGGTGATGGTCATCGTGGCATTGCCCGCGTAGGGACCATAGGTCAGGAACTGACCGGTGTTGATAGTGAACGTGCCACTGGCCCCCGTACCACCCGGTTCCGTGACCTGCCAGTCACCCGTCACCGCGTTCGTGCCGCTGAAATAGCCGATCACGAAGGTCGCGGTGGTGTCGTCGTTGCACTGTACGCCCAGGTTGAGCACGGCATCCGCACGCGGCGTATTGGTTGGCGTGCGCGTGGCGGTTGGCGTACGCGTGGCGGTCGGCGTCGGTGACGGCCCCGCGGTAGGTGTATTGGTCGGCGTGCGTGTATTGGTCGGCGTGCGCGTGTTGGTCGGGGTGGGCGATGGCCCTGGCGAGGGCGTATAGGTCGGCGTGCGCGTGGCGGTCGGGGTACGCGTGTTGGTCGGCGTGCGCGTCGGGGTCGCGGTCGGCAGTGGGACGCAGGTGCCCGTCGCGCTCAGAGTCACTATCTGCGTGGACGTGCTGTACTGGATGGTGATGGTCGCGTTGCCCGCAAACGTGCCGATCGTGGCGCTCTGTCCCGCGTTGACCGTCAGCGTGCCCGTCGTGGTCTGCGCCGTATTGGGTTCGAAGACCGAATACGACAGGTTGGCCGCTCCGCCGCCAATGTTGATCACGCTGAAGGTCGCCGTCAGGTCAGGGTTGCAGAGGATGAACAATTGCAGCAGCGGGTCGCTCTGCGCCGCAGTCTGCGGACCCTGCGCAGCGGGCAGTGCCTGCACGGCCAGTTGCTGCTGCGGCGGCGTCTCGGTGGGAGTCACTGGCTCCGGCGTGTCCGTTGTCACCACAGGCCGCTCCGGTTCAGCGGGCGGCTGTGTGGGCGCTTCCGCGACGGGCTGTGTCGGCTCGACCGGTTCGGAAGTCGGTTCCTGGGTGACTTCTTCAGGCGTCGGAGACTCGGCGGACAAACTGTTCGCCGGGCAGCCGCTGCTCTCTACTGGCCCGGCTTCGGCGGGGCAGGCGTCGTCTATATCGAGCACGCCGTCACCGTCGCTGTCGGCCTGTGACGGTTCCACGCTGGGCGTCGGCTGATTGCTGGCCGTGCCATACAGCCCCACGTAGTCGCCCAGCACCAGCACTGCCAGCACCAGGGTCAGCAGTGCCGCGCCGGCGAACACCCATG
>DAOTZZ010000160.1:0-10302 GCA_034433965.1 Anaerolineae bacterium | reverse complement strand
AATCAACGCAAAGGCTCCAAAGATGCCCCAGACCCAGCGGTGCGCGTAACGAAAGCGCTCCTCTCCGGCCTTGGTTTTGCGGCGCGCCAGGCCAGTGGCCAGCGCCTCGACCAGCAGCGCCAGATAGGCCAGTGCCGCCACGACTGTCCCCGCAGCGAACAGAGGACTGGCCTCCCACGGAACGCGCAGCCCATAGAGCGCGGGCAGGCCAAGCAACCACAGACCTGCCGTAGCCTCAAGGGGCGTAACTGGCTCGACACCGGGCATGGGACGGAACCCGCTGGTGAGGAAGGTCATTGCCTCCCAATCATGGTGCAGGTTATAGACCCACCAGGGCGCGCTGCCTGCAAAGAACGCGACCAGGAGCAACGCATAGCCACGCCAGGGGCGGGGTCGCCAGGAGAGCGTGCGCAGTCCCAGAGCCGTGGCAACCAGGCAGGCCGTGACGATCGCTCCGTGAGTCCACCAGCCCAGCCCGGCGGCCAGGCCAAGCGCTGCCCAGCGCCAGGCTTCTGCGCGCCGCTCGATGGCGATCTGCCAGCTCCACAGCAGCACCAGCGTCCCGAAGAGCAGCACCTCGTTGTAGCCACCCAAGGCCGCGGTGGTGTAGAGCGCGATCAGTGTTGTGGGGACGGCCAGCCAGAGCAGCGCCAGCAATGCCACACGGCGGCTGCCGGTGACTACCCCCGCCAGCCGGTACACGAGGCACAGCGTCACGAGCGCCAGCGCGACCTGCACCGCGCGCATGGCCATCACCGATTCGCCGAGGGTGCGGAACGCTCCGGCCACCAAAAGCGCGTCCAGGCTGCCCATGTACGCTTGCCCATAGAAGAAGGTCGGGATGGACCTACCCTGGTTGATGTGCCGCGCCATCAGCCCGACGATGGCCTCGTCGGAGTCGAAGCAGACGCGCTCGCCGCCCAGCAGCCAGAAGCGCGCCAATGCCGCTACCCCTATCACCAGGGCAACGGCGAAAAGTGACCTGCGATCACGGACGCGCGGCATGCGACAATCTCCTGTAGCCGCCGAAACGCTGTGAGTCAGCGTAAGAATGCCATAAAATCTACAACTATTGGCTCTTTGATGCATCTCAAAGATGGTAAGCTATAGACAGATCGCACACGAGCTATCCGGAGTGCTCTCTTCACTCCGCTATCTGTTCAAAAGGTGAGGTACCCATGAGCAACGAAGGACTGAGCCTGACCCTGAATACGTCCGTGCGCAGCGAACAGGTCGCCCGCGGAGAAGGTGTACAGCACGAGCGCGTCATCATCATTGGCTCCGGCCCCGCCGGCCTGACCGCGGCGCTCTACACCGCCCGCGCCAACCTCAACCCGCTCGTCATCGCCGGGCACGAACTGGGGGGACAGGTCTCGCTCACCTATGAGATCGAGAATTACCCCGGCTTCCCGCAAGGGTTGAGCGGGCAGGAGCTGGTCGAGTATATGAAGGCGCAGGCGGAGCGTTTCGGGGCGCGTATCAAGCTATTCAGCGCCGTCACCGAAGTGGACTTCAGCAAAGGCTCGCCCTTCTGGCTGAAGACCGACGACGGCGCGGAATACCTGGCCGACGCCGTGATCGTCACCGTGGGGGCAACGGCGCGGCGGCTGAACGTGCCGGGCGAGAAGGAATTCACCGGCCACGGTGTCAGCTATTGCGCCACCTGCGACGGCTTCTTCTTCCGCGACCAGAATGTGGTGGTGGTTGGCGGCGGGGATTCGGCGTTGGAAGAAGCGCTGTTCCTCACCCGCTTTGCCAAGCGGGTAGACATCATCCATCGTCGCGACTCGCTACGCGCCGGGGCCACGTTGCAGCAACGCGCCTTCGCCAACGACAAGATTCACTTCATCTGGGACACTGTCGTCGAGGAGATCATCGGCGACGAAAAGGTGCGCGCGGTGCGTCTGCGCAACGTCAAGACGGGCGAAGTGCGCGAATACCCGACCGACGGCGTGTTCATCTTCATCGGCCATGACCCCAACAGCGACCTGTTCAAGGGGCAGTTGGAGCGCGACGAGTTCGGCTATATCATCACCGACCGGCTGATGCGCACCAATGTCGAGGGCGTCTTCGCCGCGGGCGAGGTGCAGGATCGCATCTATCGCCAGGTCGCTACCTCTGTGGGGCAGGGAGCGGCAGCGGCCATGTCCGCGGAGCGCTGGCTGGCCGAACACGAAGCGCTGCAACAGCAGTCCGCCGCCGCCAGGTAACGGTATTTCGCCCCGTCCGAACCGTTCCGAATCTGACCATGCTCCTCCACCCGCGGAGGAGCATGGCATTTTGGGCGCTTTGCGGGTATCTTCTGTGACAGATATTCGTCACACTGACTCACCCGCACAGGAAACACGATGCCACTTACTTCCTGGCGCTCTAACCCGTTGATTTACGAGATCAACGCCTGGACCTGGCTACATGGCCTGCGCGCTGACACTCACGACGCGCTCACCCTGGCTGACGTGCCCGACGACGTGCTCGACGCGCTCGCCGCCTGGGGCTTCGATGCCATCTGGTTGATGGGCGTGTGGGAGCGCAGCCCTGCTGGACAGTTGCAGGCGCTGGCCCATCCTGGATTGCTGGCCGAATACCGCCGCGCCCTGCCGGACTTTTCGGCGCACGATGTCGTTGGCTCGCCTTTCGCCGTGCGGCGCTACACCGTTGACTCGCGCCTGGGCGGGTCGGATGCGCTGGCTGCGTTGCGCGCGCGCCTGGCCGAACGCGGCCTCAAGCTGGTGCTGGACTTCGTGCCGAATCATGTCGCCCGCGATCACGACTGGCTGCATTCCGCGCCGGATTGTCTGCTGCAGGGCACCGGTCGTGACCTGGTGGAGCATCCGGAGATGTACTTTGCCGGGGCTGGCGGGCGTATCTTCGCGCACGGGCGCGATCCGCACTTTCCCCCCTGGACGGATACTGCGCAGATCAACGCCTTCAATCCCGTCGCGCGCGAACGGCTGGCTACGACGCTCCTGGAGATAGCCGGTCAGTGTGACGGGGTGCGCTGCGATATGGCCATGCTGGTGACCAATGCAGTCTTCGCCCGCACCTGGGGTGACCAGGCAGGGACAATCCCCGAAGCCGAGTTCTGGGAGACAATTATCCCCGCCGTGAAGGAGCAGTCGCCGGAATTCCTGTTCATTGCCGAAGTCTATTGGGACATGGAAGGCGAACTCCTGCGGCAGGGGTTCGACTACGTCTACGACAAGCCCCTGTACGACCGGTTGGCCGAAGGCGCTGTACGCGCCGTCTGGGAACATCTGCGCACTGACTTCGAATATCAGCGACGCACCGTGCGCTTCATCGAGAATCACGACGAGCAGCGCGCCGTGCTGGTTTTTGGCCCTGACCGGCATGCTGCCGCCGCGACGCTGGTCACCACGCTGCCCGGCGCGACTTTGTTGCACGAAGGGCAACTTGCCGGGCACCGCGTCCGGCTCCCGGTCCAACTGGGTCGCCGCCCGCCGGAAGCGAACGATCCGCAGGTGCTCGCCTTCTACCGTGCTCTGCTCGACGAGGTGCACCATCCTGTCTACCATGAGGGACAGTGGCAATTGCTGGAAACATTTCCGGCCTGGGATTTGAACGCCACACACCGCCATCTGATCGCTTATGTCTGGCAGTCGGGCGACGAGCGACGGCTGATCGTGGTCAATTATTCGGCGGGGTCAGCGCAGGGACGTGTCCGGCTGGCAGGTCTGGGACTGGAAGGGCAAAGCTGGACGCTGCACGATGCGCTCAATGGAGACGATTACATCCGCAGCGGGGATGAGATGGCCCGCGACGGGCTGTACGTAGACCTGCGCCCCTGGGGAATGCACCTGCTGCGCTTCGAGCGTCCGCAACCGGTCTGACGCATCCCATACGGGGGCTGACTGCGGCTCGCGCACACGGGAGGGGACAGCCCAATGACAGACGCGCCCGACATTAAAAGCGTTCGCCCGGCTCTGATTGCGGCAGCGCAGTCCGTCTGCGGCAGGTTCAGCCTGCGCGAAGACTTCTCGGCGGGGGCGGTGGGCGCGGCTATCCTGACCGCGTGCGGCAACATCTACACGGGCATCTGCATTGACCTGGCCTGCGGGCTGGGATTCTGTGCCGAGGTGGCTGCCATTGCCGAGATGCTCAAGGCCAGAGAAACGCATGTGCGGGCGGTCGTGGCCATCTCCGCTGACGGGAAGTTGCTTCCACCTTGCGGGCGGTGCCGCGAGACGATCGCCCAGCTCGACCCGCGCAACCTGGACTGCCTGGTCGTCCTGCCGGACGAGCGCGAAGTGCCGCTGCGGGCGCTGCTGCCCGATCACTGGCTGGAGGAGCCGTCAACCGCTGCGCAGGGCTTCTCTGCAGAAGAGCCGACAGACAGCATCAGGCTCTTTCTGGAAGAGTTGGTCAGGTGGGCTGCTGAGCAACCGGATATTCAGGCGATCGCGCTGGTCGGTTCGCATGCGCGGAAGGCTGCTACCGCCACATCGGACATTGACCTGGTGATCATTGCCCGACAGCCGGAGCAATACCTGCAGCACACGGACTGGATACACCGCTTTGGGCCGGTGCGGCGGCAGCAGGCCGAAGACTACGGTCGGCTGGTTTCCCTGCGCGTGTGGTACGACGACGGACGTGAGGTCGAGTACGGACTGACGGACGAACGCTGGGCGGCCCAACCGCTGGATGCTGGCACGCAGCAGGTGATTGCCGGAGGGATGCGCGTGCTCTTCGAGCGCACGCCGCTATTGAGCGCGCTCCTGCCAGTCTGCTGAGCCAGCTACTTTCTCATGCTCACCCCACATAGTGCGCGGCGATAGCGTCCACCCGCCCGCCGTACGACTCCCCGAACAGGTTGAGATGAGCCAGGATGTAGTATAGCTGGTAGAGCGCCCGCCGCTCCGGATAGCCGGGCGCGGGATACGCTTCAAAATACGCCTCGTAGAAGCGCGATGAATAGCCGCCGAAGAGTTCGCTCATGGCCAGGTCCATCTCGCGGTGCGCGTAGCAGACCGCCGGATCGATCAGCACCGCCTGCCCCTGCGCGTCTACCAGGTAGTTGCCGCCCCACAGATCGCCATGAATGAGCGCGGGGGCAATCGCATCGTCGCCCAGCAGGTCGGGCAGGCGCTCGATCAGACGGGTGAGCAGCTTTTCGCGGCGGGCGGGCAGCCGTCCGTTGCGCCGGGCCAGTTCCATCTGGAAGCCCAGGCGCTGCTCAGCATAGAAAGTGGCCCAACTCTGGCAGGGCGTGTTGGGCTGTGGCAGTCGCCCGATGAAATTGTCGCGATCCAGGCCGAAGTGCGGCGCGGTGTGCCTGTGCAACTCGGCCAGCGCTGTGCCAAAGCGCTCCATAGTCTGCGAGGTAGCCCGCCCCCCCGTCTCGATGTATTCGAGCAGCAGAAACGCCGGGCAACCATCGCCGGCCTCGTCCCAGGCGATCACTGTGGGCACACGAATCGCGCCTGCTTCGGCCAGCAGGAGTAGACCATGCGCCTCTGCGGAAAACATCTGCGGCGGCGCGCTGTGATGCCACTTGACGAAGTAGGGCGTTCCCTTCACCTCAAGCCGTGCCGCCTGATTGATGTCACCGCCGTATTCGGGGCGTACATGTTCCACCGGCGCACCCAATAGCCCGGCCAGACGTTCGCGCAGGAGTAGCGGCAGGGTCATGTTCACAGCCCTTTCTCGGCGCGGATGTGCGCCAGCAGCCCCTCGGCTCCGCGCCGCACCAGACGGTACACGTATTCGAATTCGGACTGCCCGTAGTAGTATGGATCGGGTACTTCGCGGGTGGAAACCCCATCGGCAAAGTCCAGGAAACGCCGGATCACTGCCCGCGTCTCCGGCGGGGCCATGCGGCGCAGAGCGGCCAGATTCTCATTGTCCATCGCCAGGATATAGTCGAACTGCTCGAAATCCGCAGGCGTGATCTGACGGGCGCGACCATCGTACTGAATGCCATTGGCGCTCAGGACTGCCCGCGTGCCAGGATGCGCTCGTTCGCCTATGTGATAATCGCTCGTCCCCGCCGAGTCCACCAGAATGTGGTCGCTCAGACCTTCCTGCTCCACCAGGTGACGGAAGACCGCTTCGGCCATCGGCGAGCGGCAGATGTTGCCCAGGCAGACGAACAAGACGCGCACAGTCATCGTATTCTCCGTCATACAGTCACAGTTCCTCGCGATGGCGCGACCAGAGATAAGACGGCGTCAGGATAGCACGTTGAGGGCTTCTGTAAAGGGTGATTTCTTTCAGTTGAGCACTGGGTGCAACCACTGCCACAGGGCATCCGCCACAACCTTGTGTCCCGCAACCGTCCAGTGAATGTCCAGTCCGGTGTGATAGAGAGTCGTTGCGGCACTCGCGCGAGCTTCGCGCAGAATCGGCAGCAGGTCCAGATAGGCGATCTGCTGCGTATCCAGGAAGTCCCGCAGCGGCACCTGTAACACTGCCTCAGTGTCGACAGCAGGCTCTTCGCAGGTGGCAAGATAGTCCTGCAGAAGTGCCTGTTCGACCTGGAATTCCGTGGGGATGATCGCCACGCGGAGTTGCGCTCCTGTCGCCTCGACCGCGTCGCGCAACGCCAGCAACAGTGCCTGAGTCAACAGCCAGTCTTCGGGCTGAGGCTGCGGGAAGTTCTCGGCACTCTGGTAGGCACATCGGCCACTGGTCAGCACCCGATCTCGCCGCATCCCGCGCGCGATATTGCCAACCAGGAAGGCCAGCATAGAATGGCGCATCAGGGGCGTGCTGTACCCTGGCACCCGTCCTGACCACCCTGGTCAGGATGGGGCTAACACTTCCAGGAACCATCTATTCCTCAACCGGAAGGCGGACGGCAGGTTTTGACCCCACCCTTGCCGTGAACGGCCTCCACTCGATGCGCTATCTGGCGCTACCTCCAACCATGCGCCGTCTAGAGGATTTTACTCAGAAACAGCTTGGTGCGCTCGTGCGACGGATTGCTGAACAGCACATCGGGTGTGCCCTCTTCGATGATCATTCCGCCGTCCATGAACACAGCGCGGTCGGCGGCGGCGCGCGCGAAGCCCATCTCGTGCGACACCACGACCATGGTCATGCCCTCTCTGGCCAGCGCCAGCATCACGTCGAGCACCTCTTTGATCATCTCCGGATCGAGCGCGCTGGTCGGCTCGTCGAAGAGCATGATCTTGGGATCCATGGCCAGGGCGCGGGCAATGGCGACGCGCTGCTGTTGCCCACCGGAAAGCTGTCCCGGATAGGCATCGGCTTTTTCGGGGATGCCCACTTTCGCCAGCAGATCGTGGGCCTTGGCGATGGCCTCGGCCTTCTTGCGCTTGCGCACCACGCGCTGCGCCAGCACGATGTTGCCCAACGCCGTGCGGTCGGGGAACAGGTTGAATTGCTGGAACACCATGCCCACCTCGGCGCGCACCTTGTTGATGTTGCGCGCGCCCTTCAGCGGGATGCCGTCCACGATGATGCTGCCGGAGTCGATCGTCTCCAGACGGTTGATGCAGCGCAACAGCGTGCTCTTGCCCGAACCGCTCGGCCCAACGATGACTACCACCTCGCCCGGCATCACGTCCAGGCTGACCCCGCGCAACGCATGTACCGTGCCGCGCAGGGTGTGAAAGCGCTTGTGCACGTTGCGAATCTGGATGATCGGTTCTGTGCTGCGGACCATGCTCTCATCCTCCTCGCGTCAACGGGGCAGGCGCGTGCGGCGCTCGATGATACGCACCAGCATCGAGAGGAACAGCGTCATCAACAGGTACAGGATGGCTACGGTGTTGTAACCCTCGAAAGCGCGGAATGTGCGCGATACATACAGCCGCCCCAATTGTAACAGATCGGGCAGTGCCAGCACGGAGATCAGGGCGGAGTCCTTGAGCATGGCGATGAAGTCGTTGCCCAGTGGCGGCAGGACCACGCGCACCGCCTGTGGCAGGACGACGTAGCGCATGGCCTGCGGGTAGCTCATGCCCAGGCTACGCGCTGCCTCCATCTGCCCGCGGCTGATGCTCTGAATACCCGCGCGGAAAATCTCGGCAATGAACGCGCCGTAGCCGAACGCCAGACCGATGACTGCTTCCTGTTCGTCGTTCAGGCTGATGCCCACGCTGTCGCGCAGTTCTGGGCTGACCACGAAGCCCGCGTAGAGCAGAATCACCAGCAAGGGGATGCCGCGCACGACCTCCACGTAGAGTGTGGAGACGGCGTAGAGCACGGGGTTGGTCTGCACGCGCATCAGGCCGAAGATCAACCCCAGCAGCAGCGCCAGCGCATATGCCTGGAACGTCACGCGCAGGGTGAGGAAGATGCCTGCGTTGCAGCCGCGCAGATTGTTTAGAGCGCACACGCCCGGCACCATACGCCGGTTTTCCAACACTTTGGCGCGATCAATTTCCAGGTATTCGGCTTCGGTGGTGACGATCCGGATCGTGTCGTCGGTCTCCTCGGCCACGCGACCGGAGAGCACGTCATCCTTGAGCTTCACCGAGACTTCGCAGCCCTTCTGGCACTCGCGGGGTGGCGTAGGCAGCACCACACCGGCATCGGGGTGTTCTTCAACCCAGGTCTGCACGTACAGCCGGTCGGGGCCGTCGTCCAGATAGAGCAGGCCGTTGACCTCGCCCGCGCCCGTGGCCAATAGCGCCTCGTCCAGGGTAGGGTAGCCCACCAGCACCATGCGGGCTTCTCCCTCGGTATAGCGTAAGGGCACAGGCACGTCGTCCAGATTCTCCAGCTCTTCGAGCGCCTGCGCGATGTCGGTGCCCTGCACAAAGGCAATACGCACTTCGTCACCGGGCTTCACGGGCGCGGTCTGACTGCGGGCATTGACCGCTACCGTCAGCGTAGGCACGTTGAACTGATCCACGTCGCTGCGGCGCATCTCGCGCTGATTGCCGTCGGGCAGGATCAGCGTGATGCCCGTGTTGCTGAGCGTGTTGAGCGTGCCAGTGATGATCTCGCCCTGGCGTTCGATGGTGACGTACTCGCCCTCAACGCAGTTGGCTGCTGCCACCTGATCGCAGGGGATGACCTGGCGGCTGAGGATGCGCGACTTGTCGAAAGTCTCGGACACCTCATTGGTGGTGCGGATGATCAGCTTCTTGTCGGTTCTCTTGGTGAGGACGCCGGAGACGGTGATGCGCTGCACATAGGTGAGCGTGACGCGCTCGCCTCCCTCTGCCGGTTCACGCTGTTCTTCGACGATCTGATCCTTGGGGATGGTGAACAGGCCGCTGTCGGTGCGGATGGTCAGCGAAGCCGGGTCTTCGGCCAGGATGAAGCCCGTGTGCGTGACCTCTTTGGTGTCAATCACCTTGTCCAGCAGCATATCCACCACGGTGACCACCGAATCCTGCGTCTCGCCGACGTAGCGTCCGGTCACCATGGCCGGCTCGCCCACAATCTGCACCACCTCGAACAGGTCTTCGGTAGAGGTCTGGGGATTATCGGTGAGGGCCTGAATGACGCGGCGATACGCCTGCGAAGTCAGCATGGAATACAGGACAGCAACAGCCACCACGCCCAGGATAATGGCCCACCAGGGCAGCCCTGCCAGCCGGGCGATCAGGCGCTCGTAAAGACCAGGAGGCTGTTGCTCTTCCTCTGGGTCACCCTGCGGCAGAGATTGGATCGTTTCTGTGCGCGCTCTTTCGTCCATAGCGCCATCTCGCTTGGTGCATGTCATCGGCAAACAGATTTGCATGGCACGGGAAGTTCAGCAGAGCTTGAAGGGTGTGACAGCAGGCTCTGCTCTCCTTACCCCGCGTCTGATTGCTCTCACAAGCTCGCCCGACGCTCGTGTGTTGCGAGCGCCAAACGGAGCGCGGTGTATGCTCCGCAAGACCAGCCACCAGGTGCATACACCGCGCCTACAGATGGGAGAGGGGTGGACGGCGCCACCCCTCCGCCCTGCATCGCGTCACGTCACTCCTGGGGCAGGAACATTTCCGGTGGCTCAACGCCGAACCACTTCAGGTAGATTTGCTCGTAGGTGCCATCGGCGATGATTTCGGCCAGGGCCTTGTTGACGGCGTCGAGCAGTTCGGGTTTATTCGGCTGCACGGCGATGCCGTAGTACTCCTCGCTGAGGGGCGGGCCGACGAGCACTGCGCCCAGTTCGGGGTTCTTCTCGATGATGTCGGCGCTGACGGGGCCATCGTTGATGATGGCGTCCACGTCACCGGAGGCCAGCGCCTGGAAGGCCAGGGTGATCTCGTCGTAGCGCACGACCTCGACGCCGGGGAGTTCACTGGCGTAGATGTCGCCGGTCGTGCCCGCCTGCACGGCGACGCGCAGCCCGGCCAGGTCTTCGACGTTTTGGATTTCGCT
>DAOTZZ010000159.1:0-4140 GCA_034433965.1 Anaerolineae bacterium | reverse complement strand
GATGGTAGTGATCGCCCAGGTGCGCGGCGGCTCGACCGGGCGCACCTGTTGGGCCTGCCGCCACACTCCCCGCGCCATGTAGGCGAAGAAGGCCAGCACCAGCAAAATGATCAGGGCCACGGGATCGAGTCCCGCTGCGAATACCAGTCCCAGCGCCACACCAAAAGCTATCAGCGCCAGCGCTTCCAGTGACCCTATCGTCTTCCACCAGCGTTTTTGTCCGGTCATGGCTCCATCCAGATCGCAATTGTGCCGTTGCGCAAGGCGACCGCCAGCCGCCCATCGGTGCTCCAACTGAGGGCATTGGCCCGTCCCGGCAACTCGGCAAGGAGCGTGGCGCTCCCCGTGTCGAAGACGCGCACCACACCTGCTCCATCCACCTCGGCGCGGCGCGTACCATCAGGGTTGATAGCCGTGTGTGCCGGAGCGACAGCCTGTCCCCCAGTCACCCGCAGCAGGTCGCCCGTTGCCGTGTCCCACAGCAGGGCGCGCCCGTCCAGGGTGACCGCCGTCAGCACGCGCCCATCTGTGCTCCAGGCCAGCGCTTCGATGCTATCCATGTGCGCGTCGAGCGCGCCGCTGACTTCGCCACCCGGCATGGCCCAGAGACGCACCGTGTCATCCCAGCCCAGCGTTGCCAGCCGTGTCCCGTCGGGACTCCACAGGGCGCGGTGCACCTGTCCTGTGTGCCCACTGAGCGTCTGTACCGGGCTCAGATCAGCCCCGCGCCAGGTTCTCGCCGTGCCGTCCCAACTGGCCGTGACAAGCTGCGCCTGCTCCGCCGACCACGTCACATCGTAGATTACCGCGTTATGCGCCTGCACCGCCAGCATCTCGCGCCCGGCAATCAACGACCACACGCGCAGGATGCCATCCCAGCCGGCGCTGACCAGCATGTTATCGTCCACAAACGTGATTGCCAGCACCGGCCCGTCATGCCCGCCCAAGAGCGCTCGCGTTTCGCCGCTGGCGACGTCCCAGGTCCGCACTGTGCCATCGTAGCTGGCGCTGGCGAGCAGGTCTCCGTCTGGACTGAATGCCACGTCGCTGACCCATCCCTGATGTCCCCACAGAACAGCGCGGACTGTGCCGGTAGCGGCTTCCCACAGGCGGACGGTGCGATCATACGATCCGCTGACGATAAGGGCGCCATCCGATGACCAGTCTACCGCGACAACCAGATCGGTGTGTCCTTCCAGCACGGCGCGTTCTGTCTGCGCACCGACCTCCCACAGGCGTAACGTCCGATCGTGACTGGCGCTGACCAGTTGCGTCCCGTCCGGGCTGAAGTCCAGCGCGTAGGCGGCGCGGGTGTGACCGGTGAGCAGACCCAGCGGCGCCAGCGCCGACGAATAGAGCCAGATGCCCACCGTGCTCCCCACGGCCATGATCTGCCCATCGGGTGACCAGGCCATGCTGCGCACTGCCCCGCGTCCCAGGGTGCCGATCTGCGTGTATGGGCCGGAGGGCGACTGTGCATTTGTGGCAAAAGGGGGGATCAGCAGGCTACCGGTGAAGACAAGCAGGGTAAAGGTCAGAATCGTGAGGCTGCGACGGCTCATCGGTGACGTTACCTTCTCTGAGGGTGGTTATGAACTTTTGCACAATATTTTCCCCTCGCCTTCGCGACTGCGTCGCAGGGCGAGGGGATTTGCTTGCTTTCGCACAAGCGCTCCTCTTCTCCCCGCGCTTGCGTGAGGGATGAGGAGAAAGGCGCATGGCACGCCCTAGTCGAACTTGATCACTTCGCGCGGCTTGCTGCCTTCCTGGGGCGGGCCGATGATGCCGTCTTCTTCCATGCGGTCAATCAGGCGGGCGGCGCGGGTATAGCCGATGCGCAACTGCCGCTGCAACAGCGAGATCGAGGCTTTCTTCAGGCTGCGCACCAACTCCACCGCCTGATCGTATAGTTCATCCTCGCCCATGCCGTCGTCGCCGGTCAGTTCCGGGTCTTCCCACAGGGCTTGCTGCGCTGCAGGTCGGCTGGAGCGGCGACGCCCAGGCAGCTCCATTCCCCTATCAACCGACCCGAAAGCAAGCTCGCGGTTGGTGGTGGCCAGCGCATCGGGGCCGCCTTTCTGGATGAGCTGTGCTTTCCAGAAACCGGTAATGCGCGCGATCTCCTCGTCGGAGACAAACACACCCTGCATACGCACGGGAGCGGCTGCCTCCGGCGATTGGAAGAGCATATCGCCACGTCCCAACAGTTTCTCCGCGCCTGGCTGATCGAGGATGACGCGCGAGTCTACCGACGACGCCACCATGAAGGCAATGCGTGCCGGGAAGTTGGCCTTGATCAGGCCGGTGATGATGTCCACACTGGGACGCTGCGTGCTGATGATCAGATGAATGCCCGTCGCGCGGGCCATCTGTGCCAGGCGTGCCAGCAGGCGCTCGGTCTCGTCCGGCGCGAGCATCATCAGGTCGGCGAGTTCGTCAATGACCACCACGTAATAGGGCATCCGGCGCTGATCGGGGCCGATCTTCTTGTTGTAGTCCAGGATGTTGCGCGCGCCGATGGCCGCGAACTTGTGATAGCGCGTCTCCATCTCGCGCTGCACCCACTGCAGCACCCCCACGATGCGCTCCAGATCAACCACCACCGGCGCGACCAGGTGCGGAATGCCGTTATAGCCGGTCAGTTCGACGCGCTTGGGATCAACCATGATGAATTGCAGGTCGTCGGGCGTGTTCTGCAGCAACAGGCAGGCGATGATGGCGTTGACGCAGACCGACTTGCCAGAGCCGGTCGTGCCGGCGATGAGCAGGTGCGGCATGGCGGTCAGGTCGGCGGCGACGGGCGTGCCATCTACGGCCAGTCCCAGGGCGATGCGCAGCTTGGAGTCAATGCGCGTGAACTCCGGCGCTTCCATGATGTCCAGCAGACTCACCAGCGCCACTTCGTCATTGGGTACCTCGATGCCCACCATGCTCTTGCCGGGCACCGGCGCTTCGATGCGGATGGATTTGGCAGCCAGGGCCAGGGCCAGGTCGGCGTCCAGGCGAGCAATCGAGCCGACCTTGACGCGCTGTTTCTTGCCGCTGCGCGTGAGCAGGTAGTCCGGCTCGACGCCGAACTGCGTGATCACTGGCCCAGGATTCACCTCCACCACCTTGCCCGGCGCGCTGAAGCTGGCCAACGTCTCCTCGATGATGCGCGCTTTTTCCAGCAATACCTCGTCGTTGACGCGCTTCTCCTCGCCCCGGTTGAGCAGTTTGCGGAAGTCCGGCAATTCGTAGGTGATCTGACGGCGCATGGGCGGGGATGGGCGCGCCTCTGGACTGCTGGCCTCCGCACCGCTCTTTGCGACGGGCTGGGGATCACGGCGGATCACGGGGGGCGGCGTAGACGGTCGCGCGGCAGCGGGGGGCACTGCGCGCTCCCCCGCGCCAACCTCGGCGCGAGCAGCTTCTGGCGCGGGTCGCTGCGCGGGCGTTGCCGGGCGTGGCGCGGACTCTTCCGGCGGAGCGGCTTTCTGTGTCGCCTGTGGTTCAGGAGCCGTTTCCAGGATGCCCGGCGCGAGAGGCTCAGCGCGGCGCGTAGCTGCAACATCTGCCGCAGAGGGCCTGTCGCCGTCTTCAGTCTCTGTTGCCGGAGGTGTGGGTTTGCCAGGCAGCACGACGCCAGGTTTCGCACCGGACATCATTCCACGCAGGCGCAGCAATTCAGGATGCGCCGGACGGGCCATGCGCTCTGTGCCGGGCGCGGGGACTTCACCCGCCGGCTGAGTCTCCTCGGTCTGAGTTACTTGCTCGTCCTGCCCTCGATCTGGCGGGCGTACTGGGGACAGGGGTTGTGCCGCCGCCAGCGGCGCGCGCGGCTGAGGCTGGGGCGATGCTTCGTCCTCTGTCTCAGCCGAGAAGGGAGTCTTGCCAGGAACAGGTGAGCGCGCCAGCGGAACGCCGGGCCGCGCCCCGCTCAGCGCCGCTGCGCCCAGCGCTCCGGCCACTGCACCGCCAGCCACGTCTCCCACAGACGGGCGCGGTCGTTCCGTCGGTCGCGTCGGTGTTGCCTCATCGAGGGTCTCTTTGTCTTTGTCCTCGGCCCGCGTCACCGGCCCGAAAGGCGACGGTCTGCGCGCGCCTTCTGCGGGCGCGGGGGCGGGGGCGTCGCTCGCGGCGGACGGCTTTTCTTCTTTG
>DAOTZZ010000158.1:0-9750 GCA_034433965.1 Anaerolineae bacterium | reverse complement strand
GTGTAATCCCAGGAAATGTCCCCCCTCGCCCGTCTCCCAGCCGGGATTCCAGATCACCTTGGTCATCAGGCTCTCGGTAGTAAAGCCGACGACCAGTCCACCGACGGCCAGCGCACGCAGGGTGAGCGCCCGACGACGGGCCAGATAGTCCAGGATCAGGAGGTAATGCAGGCCGTAGATAACAAGCACAAAGGGATCGGCCAGCACAATGGGGGTTGCCCACGACTGCCCTTCTGTGCAGACTGTGCCGATCACCGTCAGGAGCAGGTACCAGGCCCAGCGCGTCTTGCCCATGAGGCGTCTTTCTACTCAAGACGTATTTTGTCTTTCTATACGCGCTGGGCCGCAGGATAGTTACAGGATCAGACCTTGTCTTTGCGGCTGCGTTCGCGCACGCTGATGCGGATCGGCGTGCCGGTGAAGGGATATGCCTGGCGAATCTGGTTTTCCAGGTAGCGCTCGTAGGTGAAATGCAGCAGGTCTTTGTCGTTGACGTGCAGCAGGAAAGTCGGCGGGTCTACACGCACCTGCTGCGCCATGAAGATTTTGAGCGGGCGGGCCTGCTTGGTCTGCGGCGGATGGGTGAGCAGCGCCTCGCGGATGATCCGGTTCAACTCGCTGGTGGGAATGCGTACCAGCCGCTCTTCCTGGACGCGCACCGCCGTCTCCAGCACAGTATGGATGCGCTGCCCGGTGAGGGCACTGATGAACAGCACCGGCGCATAGTCCAGAAAGTCCAGCTCGCGGGCGATGGCCTGCTGGAAGGTAGTCATGGTGTGGGCATCCTTTTCGATGGCGTCCCACTTGTTGACCACCAGCACCACGCTCTTGAAGGCGTCGCGCACCATGCCGGCGATGTGCGCGTCCTGCTGCGTGACGCCCTCCGTGGCGTCCAGCACCACCAGCACCACGTCGGCCCGCTCGATGGCTTTGTGGGCGCGCAGCACACTGTATTTCTCGATCCCCGGCGCAATCCGTCCACGCCGTCGGATGCCCGCGGTGTCAATGAGCGTGATGGGCAGGCCGTGCCAGGTGATGCGCGTGTCTATGGCGTCGCGGGTAGTGCCTGCCACCGGGCTGACGATGGCCCGCTCCTGGCCCAGCAGCCGGTTGAGCAGCGACGATTTGCCCACATTAGGCCGCCCGACGATGGCGATCTTGATGGACGTATCCTCGGCTTCGTGGTCTTCGGGCGTGCGGAACGGCAACGCGGCGACGATGGCGTCCAGCAGGTCGCCGGTGCCGGTGCCATGCAGCGCTGAGACCGGGAAGACCTCGCCCAGACCCAGACCATAGAACTCCACCGCCTCATCGAAACGCCCCACGTGATCGGCCTTGTTGGCGGCGACCAGCACCGGCTTGGCCGTGCGGCGCAGCAGCGTCGCGATCTCCTCGTCGGCGGCAGTGATGCCTTGCAGGGCGTCCACTACGAAGACGATCACGTCCGCTTCCTCGATGCCGATCAGCGCCTGAGCGCGAATCTCGTCAATGAAGTGCGCGCTGCCTTCTTCCAGCGGGCTACCTTTCGGTTCATAGACTTCCAGGCCGCCCGTGTCCACCACGTCGAAGACCACGCCGTTCCAGTCGGCCTGATCAATGATGCGGTCGCGGGTGGTGCCCGGCACTTCGGAAACGACGGCCTTGCGCATCCCCACCAACCGGTTGAAGAGCGATGACTTGCCCACGTTGGGCCGTCCGACGAGGGCAACGAGTGGTTTACGCATCGGTGTTTCGCAGTCTCTGGCTTTGGTATACGCGACGATTGTAACAAAGACCATTGCCGCTGAGAAGGCCAGGATGGCGGTGCGCTGTCTAGAGGGCGTTACGCGCGGTTTCGCCCTCATCCCCCCGGCCACTTCTCCCGCGCGGGCGAAGGGAAGCGCGCACACGACCGAGAACAAGTCCCCTCACCCCACGATGCAGTCGCGAGGGAAAGGGGTGCAGAGGTGAAAGTCAAGTTCCTGACAGCCTCTAACTTCACAATCGTTGCTTGCTCCCCGGCCACAGCGATCCTGGCACACCGTGCAGATGCGCTATAATTACGGGCGTGCGGGGCACGGCACGGTGCAACGTCAGCCTGTGGCGAATGCATCCCCGCACTAGCATTGTGGTATTATTGCGAAATTGACGTATACTCAAGCGTAATCATCCGGTGAGGTGGTGTTGCGTGGACTCCAGTCCCGCAGGGCACCGGCACACGATGCGGAGGGTCTGGCACCATGCCCCCTGAGAAGAGTGGGTTCTATTATCCGAACAAGTTCGCCCGCATCACCTTCAATGCCCTCGAAGCGGTGATGGGCAAGAACGGCTTTCACGCCATCCTGCACCTGGCAGACCTGGCCGAGTACATCAACAACTATCCGCCCGACAATCTGGAAAAGGAGTTCGACTTCGCCTACTTCACCGCTCTGTGCGTGGCGCTGGAGGAGATGTACGGTCCGCGCGGCGGGCGTGGCCTGGCCCTGCGCGCCGGTCGCGCGACCTTCGCCGACGCGCTGCGCGGCTTTGGGGCACTGGCTGGCGTGGGCGATCTGGCCTTCAAAGTGCTGCCGCTGGCTGCCAAACTGCGCATCGGCCTACCCGCCATGGCCAACATTTTCACGCAATTTTCAGATCAGATCTCCAACGTGCACGACGACGGGGACAAGTACATCTACACCCTGGAACGCTGCCCCATGTGCTGGAATCGCAAGGCCGACCGTCCGGTCTGTTATGTGGGACAGGGCCTGCTGCAAGAAGGGCTGCGCTGGGTCTCTGGCGGGCACGAGTTCAAGGTAGATATGGCCACCTGTATCGCCAAGGGCGACGACATGGGGCGCTACTACATCTACAAAGAACCCATCGGCTGAGCGTCTATCTCTGCTCCGCTCTCATCCCCCGCCTCTGCGCGGGGGTTTTTCGTGCCCGCGACAGGCGCGATCACAACTTCCTCGCCACCTGTACGTAATAAAGCACAGTTCGAGTTGCAGCGCGGGAGGAGACCCATGCATCCCTTCGACGAAAAGTACATGGAGCGGCGCGAGAAGCAGATCAAAGAGTTGATCGAGCTACGCGCCATGACGGGGGCCTGCCTGGTCACAGGCATTGCCATGGCAGCCATCGGCGTCGCGCTGCTGAGCGCCGACAGCAGCACCGCGGGAACGATTCTCCTCATCCTCGGCGCACTGTTCCTGATCGCGACCGTCTTCATGACCGCCAGCTATTTCGCCCAGAAGGCCGCCGACCGCGCCATCCAGAAAGAGTACGAGTTGCTGGCGCTCTACGGGCTTGCACCGGAGAAGGCCAAGCGCGGCGATCAGGACATTGCCCTGACGGACGACGGCGAGATCGCTCTGGATAGCCTGACCGCAGGGCCAGAGGTGCGGCGAACACGAGACGAGTGACAGGCGGGCCGACGCCCGATACCCCACACCGCCCCTTCCCCACTCGAAAAAAACGGCGGTGCCCCGCAGGACACCGCCGCCTTTTCGACTACCGTCAGCAGTCAGTGACTAACCGCCACGGGCTGCCAGTTGCGCTTCCTGGTCAACCGTGTAGTAGTCGAAGTGATTGCCACCGAACAGGCCGTCCGTCTCGATGGGGAACGAGAACCACGGCTTCAGCAGCGAGTAGCGCAGGCGCATGAAGAGCGGGATGATGGGGTGCAGACCCTCAGGCCCGAAGAACAGCTCTTCGATGCGATAGTACAGCTCGATACGGACATCCGGGTCCGGCTCGGCCATGGCCTGCAGGATCAGGTCGTCCACCTCGGAGCATGGGCGCTTCATATCGTTGTGGCTGGACTCGCAGTGCAGCACGTCGTTCACCCAGTTGTTGGCGTCCGGATAGTCGGGGCCCCAGCCCAGCGTCCACACGTGCGGACGGTCGGCGGCCTCGTTCTGCGCAGACACCGTCTCCAGCAGCACGGAGAATTCCTGCTGCTCGATGGTGAACAGGTTCGGGTCGCAGCCCAGCTCGCGCTCCAGCGAAGCAGCCAGGAACTCGGCCCAGGTGCCCGCACCGGTGTAGGTGACGAACTCCATGTTGGGCAAGCCCTGGCAGTTGGGATAGCCGGCGGCTTCCATTTCGGCACGGGCGAACTCCGGATTGTAGCCCACACCTACCTCGTTGATCGGCGGTGCGCCGAACATGCCGGGCGGGGTGAAGTGGATCATCGGGATGCCCAGGCCAGCGCGAATTTCCTGGATGAAAGCGTTGCGATCCACCGAGGCCGACATAGCACGACGCAGGTTTGGATTATCGGTTGGCGATTTGTCAAATGCCAGACCGAAGTAGAACACAACAGGTTCGGAGACCTGATGCAACTGGTCGGCGTAGGCCGGGTCGGCCAGGATGGACTGCAGCTCGGCGGTGGGCACACCGACGGCCTCGATCTGATTGTCCTGATACAGTGCGAAGGCCGTGCCAGCATCCTCAACCACGGTGAAGACCAGGCGCTCGACATTGCCGGGACCAACCAGGTCGGCGGGGATGTGCGGGTTGCGCACCAGGACGTGACGCACGCCGCGGATCCACTCGTCCATCAAGTAGGGGCCGTTGGTGGTCAGGTTGCCGGGTTCGGTCCAGTTGTCACCGTACTGCTCGATGATCTCGCGGGGAACCGGGCGATAGACCCACATGGGCGTTTCGCTGAGGAAGTAGCTCGCCGCAAAGGTGAGGGTGATCTGCAGGGTGGTGTCGTCGAGCGCGGTCACCTGCACCAGGTCGCGGTCAGCGTCGGTGAAGGTCTCGGCTTCCATCGCCAGCGTGTCGGCGCAACCGGCCACCACACCGGAGACCACATAGCCGTACTCGGCCAGCACGCGGGGGTCGCAGGCACGCTTGATGCCATACTCCACGTCGCCAGCGGTCACCATACGCAGAATCTTGGCCTCGTCATTGACCGGATCCCACTGCACCCAGGGCACATCGTTGCGCAGGGTGAACGTCCAGACCAGGCCGTCCTCGCTCACCGTCCACTCGGTCGCCAGTTCGGGATCGATTTGGCCAGGGACGAGCGCGCTGGTATTGGTCAGGCCCAGGAACAGGTTCTCGATGTAGTCAATCGAGACCGAGTCGGTCGCCAACTGCGGGTCGAGCGTGCTGATCTGCGAGCTTTCCAGCAGGTAGGCGGTGATCGGCTCGCCCTGGCGTACCGTGCTCACCAGGGTGACGTCCGCCGTGCTGGCGAAAGCGAAATTCGTCGGCAGCAACGCCACCACCATCGTCAGCGCTACGGCCAGCGCAAACGCGCGATAGCTTTTCTTAAACATTCAGCTCCTCCTGTGAGCCACTTGAGATTTGAGAACAACCGCTAAGTCGTTGAACGCATCTACCCTGTGCCGACCACCTTGCCTCGGCGAGCGGGGTCAGGTCGTTGGCGATGAGTATTTTCCTCCTTTGCTGTACCATAACACTAGTTTGCACTATACAATTATAAAAAATAACCTCCCCTATTGCCCATTCAAGGCTCATGACAGCGTCATTCGGTCAGTGTCATCCGGCCTTGCTGGCAGAGGGAATGTCGTTGACTGGGGAATGCTCTCCGGGCACATGTAAGCAGTAACTATTGCGCCTGGCACCTGTCCAAAATCTCCTTGAGAAAATCTTCTGGAAATGCAGATGGCCCGTCACGCATGCGCTCTACATATACATCACATGACGCCCGTTTGGCAAGTTATCGCTGTTCGTTTAGAGCCTGCGTACCACAACGATCCAGAAGGCGTTCTGGCTTCCCTGCCAGCCCATTCTGCCGATGAGCCTGTCGAGAAGACTATTGCACCTTCTATGTATGTTACTTGCCAGCAGAAGAATCGGTTCAGTGAGGACAGGTCAGGTGAGCCACGCACCGGCAGTGATCATTTGGGCCAATGGGCGCGTATAAGAGGGTGAGATTTGAGGACAACGGCTGAGGCGCTGCGCGCCAAAGCCAGGAAACAACCCGAAAACTTCCCCCCTCCCCCCACACAGGCGCACAGATGCCACCGTTTGCCGGTATCTGTGCGCCCTCTTTTGTGGATGTATCTGTGCGCCCTCTTTTGTGGATCAGGAGGGTTCCCAGCGATATTCCATATGACGGGCTGTCTCCAGGGCCGTCTCTTTGCCGATCAGCCGCTGCACCACGTAGAGCGCCGTGTCAATCCCCGCCGTGATCCCCGCGGCGGTGATGATCTGCCCATTATCCACAAAGCGGGCGTCGCGCACGATCTCACAATCCGGCGCGACCGCGGCCAGCTCGTCGAAGGCACGGTGATGAGTCGTGGCCCGCTTGCCCTGCAACAACCCCGCTGCGCCCAACAACAACGCGCCCGTGCACACCGAGATCACCAGTTCTGCGCCGCGCGCCTGCCGCTGAATGAACTGCAGCGTGACGGGGTTGTTGCGCTCGTGCCGCGCTCCCAACCCGCCGGGCACAACCAGGATGTCAGCCTGCGGCGCGTTGGCGTAGGTGTGGTAGGGGGTGACGCGCAAGCCGCTGCGCGTGGTGACCGGGGGGAGTTGGCGTTCGGCGACCGTAGTGACGCTGAACGGCACCGGTCCGGTAGCTCGCTGCCCGGTGATCGAAAAGACTTCCATCGGGCCGGAAAAATCGAGCGTATCTACATCATCAAACAACATTATTAGCACGATGCGTGCCATGAGGGTGTTCCTCTGCAGTCAGACGAAAACATCAGTCGAAAGGTCGGGCGCAGATTGCCGAGCCTTCATTGTAGCCTGAGACCCCTACCCTGCAAAGAGCCGGTCGCCAGGGCGCAGGGAAATCGTCAAAAAGCAAAGGGCGGACGTGCTCAGCCCGTGACAGGCAGCCCGTCGCACGCTCCGCTGATCTGCAGCCACTGACCGTTGTTGATCGCCCAGCCCTGCTCGCCATTGGCGCGCTGCACCTGCCACCAGCTTGTGTCGGCGTTACGCCCGATAATGGTCACCAGTTCGCCCAAGGCGAACTGCCCGCGCCGCGCCGCCGACGTGCCCGGCCCTTCACGGAAGTTGAGACTGTCCACCACCACCCTTCCGCTACAACCGGCCCCTGTCCCTGCCCCCTCACCGCTGGCCACCCCGCTGACCTCTACCAGCAGCGTTGCCGGTGCGCTGGCCGCACTGCCGTTGAAGGCCACGATCTCCACGGTGAATGTGCCCTGGCGGTCGGGCGTCCAGGTGAGGATGGCCTGTGCCGGGCCGGACTGTCCCGGAGGCAGGGCCTTGGTGGTGGCAACGCGCCCACCCACGCTCATCAAGAAGCTGGTGGCCGTGGAATCGGTGGCGACGGTGATGTCAAGCGGCTGATTGGCGGGCACACGCACTCCGCTTTCCGGCGCGATCACGCGCACAGTCGGCGCTGCGCCCGGTGCATTGATGGGCGCGGGCTGCTGCGATTCTCCCTCATCCGCGCCGAAGCGCAGCGTGCAGGCGAGCGCTGCGCTCAGCAACATCGTCAGCAGCAGCCCCACCCGTCGCGCCATGGGAACATCTCCCCGCTGCGGAGCGGATCAGCCCACGCCCCACAGCAATACCGCGTCGGCAGCGCCGCCAGAGGCCAACCGCGTGCCATCCGGACTGAAAGCGACGGCCTCCACCGTGCCGCCCGCCGACAGGACAGCGAGCTGTGCGCCAGTGCCCGTATCCCACAGGCGCAGCGCTCCGTCAGCGGAGGCACTGGCGATCAGCGAGGCGTAGGGGCTGATGGCCAGGCCGGTGACGGCGTTTCCGCCGTGCTCAAAAGTCGCTGCCTGGAAGCCGCTGGCGTACCAGGCCCGCACCAGGTAATCCCCCGAACAGAGCGCTTCCTGGCTGCTGGCGGCAATCAGCCCCGTCGCCGCGTCAACGGCCAGGCGCGTGAAGGTCGGGCCTTCGGCCAGCGTCAGCAGGGCGGCGTTGGGCGTGTCCAGCGTATAGATGGACACTTCGCCCCCGCCCAGGCTGCAATCTTTGGCGGCGCTGGCGACGACGAGCGTGCCGCTATCCAGGAAGCCGACGCCCGTGACCACACCGAAAGTCTGAATAAGGGCGACCTCCGCGCCGATGCCAGTGTCCCAGACGCGCACCAGCCCGCTCAACCCGCCGCCCGCGTCGGGGTTCTCCCCGCCACCAGCCACGCGCGATCCGTCCGGGCTGAAGGCCACGCGCCAGACCGGCGCACCATGGTTGAGCGTCATCAGCGGCATGCCACTGCTGACATCCCACAGCCGCACCGTGCCATCCAGGCTGGCCGAGGCGATGCGGTCGCCCAGGGGGCTGAAGGCGACATCCTGCACGCGGTCAGTGTGCCCGACCAGGGTGAGCAACTCGTTCTCCAGGTACACATCCCACAGGCGCACCGTACCGTCGCGGCTGGACGAAGTCAGCAACGTCCCCGCCGGGTTGAAGTCCAGGCCGGTGACGGTGCCGCCATGTCCGCTCAGGGCGGCGATCTTCGTCACCTGCGCGGCGTTGCCCGGCCCGATCGGTCCCAGTGCCAGGAGGGGTGCTTCAGCGATCCCCATGCCCTCTCCGCTCACCTCCGGCTGCAATTGCGGTTGCGCGGGTGGCGTAGTGGGCGAAGGGGCTGGTGTCGGCGCGGGCGGGGTGTTGGTGGCCAGGCCGGGGTTGACCGTCACATCGCGGTAGACCTGGTTGTTGCCCTCGTTGCTCTCGCCTACCGCGTTCTGATCGTCCACGGTGACGATGATGCGGGCAATGCCCGGCGTGCGGAAGACCACGATCAGCCCGCCGGGTCCGGGCACATCAGCCGTCTGGCCGGGAGCCAGACCGGGTACGCTGAAGTAGTCTATTTGCCCGTCCGGTTTGTCCACGCGCACGCGGAACGGCCCGGCAGTCTGCCCGCCCGCATTACGCACCTGGATAACGAAATTGGCCTGCGCTGTGCCATCCGCGCCCAGTTGTACCTGTGTCACCCCCTCGAAGAGCGGGATGAACAGGTCGGGCAGCGTGGGCGTGGCAGTGATCCCCGGTTGCGTGGGCGGGACGGTGGCCGTGGCGCGCGGCGTCGGCGAGGGCGGCACCACGGCGGGGCGAATGGTGCTGCAGTCGCCCAATTGAGTGGTATAGGCGGCGGCAGCCCAGCCGAATGTGCCCGCCCACGAGACGTACCACCAGCGTCCGTCGGAGCGGTCGGCGTAGCCGGCGATCAGCGGCTCGTCACCCGCATTGAAGTTGGTGATGATGTCGTATTCCGTGCCAGGGCCGGTGCGCAGCCGCAACCCGCCCACATTGACCCGCGCCCGGCAGACCGGATTGAAGACAGTCGGCGTGGGCTGCAGCACGGGCGGTGTGCCCACACCTCCCTCGCCTGGCGAAAGCTGCGGTAATACGGTGATCGAGCGTTGCGCCGGTTGCCCCACAATCTGCCCGCTATACGCCTGCACTGCCAGAATCACCGTGCCGGGCCGATCGGGCTTGTAATCCATCACCACTTCGACCACCGTCGGGTTGACAGCCTCGGCGGGCACCTGACTGTTTACACGCACATTGTTAGCCAGCAGCTCCACCAAAGTCACGCCAGAGGGACTGGTCGCCCGCGCCCGCACGGGCACGCTCTGCCCCACGGTGAAGGTCTGGCCCTGCTGCGGTTCCAGAATCTCCACCACCGGGCGCTGAACGGGCGGAGAGGCAGTGCCGCCTGGCCCCTGTTGGCCGCCGATCTGCAGATTGCAGGCCAGCGCGGCCAGGATCAACACGATGATCACGCCAGCGAGGCGGGAATGAGCGATCCGACTATGCATAATGCGCTCCTCAAGCGCCCACGCGGGGGCACATGGTTGGGCAGACTGTGCA
>DAOTZZ010000157.1:0-4415 GCA_034433965.1 Anaerolineae bacterium | reverse complement strand
CGCTGTTCTGCTGCGCCAGCGGGTGACAGCGCAGGCCGTTCCCCTCGCCCCGCGACGCAGTCGCGTGGGAGAGGGGCGCAGGGGTGAGGGAAAAACACCGGGCACAAGTTCATAACAGCCTTTAGGACTGCGCTGACGTAGCAGTGTCAGCCGAAGCGCGTGGCACGAACTGTACCTGAGCCACGCGCATTTCATCCATGGCCACCACGATCACGTCGTAAGCACCATAGGTGACGCGGTCGCCCACTACAGGGATGCGATCCAGACACTCGGCCACGTAGCCGCCGATGGTGGCGGAGTGTACTTCGCAGCCGGGATCGCCGAAGCGCTCGGCAATGTCGCTGAGCGTGGTCAGACCGTCCACGATAGGCGCGGCGGTATCCTCGCTAGCGGGGGCAGTCTCAGCGTCGAACTCGTCCTGCACGTCTCCGACCAGTTCTTCCAGGATGTCTTCCATGGTGGCAATGCCCGCCATGCCGCCGAACTCGTCCACCACCACGGTGAAGGGCATCTTGGCCCGCTGCATCTGTTCGAGTACATAGCCGGCGTTGGCCATTTCCGGGAAGTAGAGTGGCGTGCGCAGCACTGAACGCAGATCGAAGGGCGCTTCCCCACAGATCAGATCTGGCTGGTGCACGATGGCGTCGAACAGGTCTTTGGCGTGCAAAACGCCTATTACCTGATCCAGGGAGTCCTGGTAGACCGGATAGCGCGAATAGGTGCCAGCGGCCACGCGCTGCAGCACGACCGGGAACGGCGCATCTACCGGGATGCCCTCGACTTCCACGCGCGGCTGCATGACGTCGCGCAGGTACAGGTCGCCGAAGTCAAAGGCTCGCTGTAACAGGCGCTCCTCGGTATCTTCCAGCAATCCGGCTTCGCGCGAGGAGTGCACGAGCATTACCAGTTCCTCTGCAGAATGGACGCGCTCGTGTCCGCTGACGGGTTCGAAGCCCAGCAGACGCACCACGCCGTTGCCGACGCTGTTCATCACGAAGATCACCGGGCGGAACAGATGCATGAAGGCCGTCACAGGACGGGCGACGATGATGGCGGTGCCTTCGGGCCGTTGCAGCGCGATGGACTTGGGAGCCAATTCCCCCAGCACAATGTGCAGCATGGTGACGATGGAAAAGGCTACGGCAAAGGAGAAACCCACCCCCAGGGCATGGGAGAGATTGGCGGGTAGCAGCGCATCCAGAGCGGCTTCCACCAGGTGCCCCAACGCCGGTTCGCCGATCCAGCCCAGACCCAGGCTCGCCAGGGTGATGCCCAGTTGCGTGGCGGCGATGTAACCGTCGAGTTGCTGAATGGCGCGTTGGGCCGCGCGCGCTCCCATATGTCCTTCGGCGACAAGCTGGGCGATGCGCGTCCGTCGTGCGCCGACGAAAGCGAACTCCGCTGCCACAAAGACGCCGTTGACGAAGACCAGCCCGAAGACTGCCAATAAGCCGATGACCGTGTTCATGGTGTTTCACCGTAATACCAGCCGACCCGACCGCGCCATCGCGCGGTGACACGTTAACCTTAGCATAGACTCGCGGCGTCTAACAGGGGCAGTTGGCACAGAAGGCGGCAGCGCGCGCTGCGGATGAGGGTGGGCCTCTGGTATAATCGCCTGTATCCCGCGAATGGAGACTGGGACCTGCCAGCATGAGCGATGCCATTCACACCTTGCCGTCTCCTGACGACGCTGACGATGTCGCCATCCTGCTTTTTCGCCGCCGCGAATACCGGGTGCGCGCCGGTCAGACGGTGCGCGAGGCTATGAGGCAGTGCGGCCTGCAGCCCGAAGAGGTGCTGGTGACGCGCAACGGCGAACTGATCGAGGACAGCGTGAGGTTGCAGGCGGGCGACCGCGTCAAGCTGTTGCCGACTATTTCCGGCGGATGAGCGTTTTTTTGGGTAAAGTCACCGGCGAAACCGTCGCGCATGTGTGCTACAATAGCCCCTCGGCAGCGATAGCCTGCTTAGATCGGAGCACACCATGCGCGAAGTCATCGTCGCCCTCGATCTGGAGACGACTGGCCTGAATCCGGACGAGGACGACATTATCGAGGTTGGGGCGGCGAAGTTCGAAGGCGATCAACTGATAGACACGTTCAGCACGCTGATCAATCCAGGGCGGGGCGTGCCGGAGCGTATCACGGCCATTACCGGCATTCGCACCGAGGATTTGATCGGGCAGCCGCGTTTTCACGAAGTATTACCTCGCCTGCGTAGCTTCATCGGTGCGCACCCCGTCGTGGGGCACAACGTGGACTTCGACCTGGCCTTTCTGGCCCGACACCGCCTGCTGCTGGATAACGCGACCATTGACACCTACGACTTGGCCTCTGTGCTCCTGCCGACAGCGCCCCGTTACAGCCTGAATGGTCTGACGACACAACTTGGCCTGGAGACGAGCGAGTCGCACCGCGCTCTGGCCGATGCCGAGGCCGCCGGGCGGCTCTACTGGTTGCTGTGGGAACGGGCGCTGGCTCTGCCTCTGGACACCTTGCGCGAGATCGCCGAAGCGACGCGCGAGGTTGACTGGCCGACAGGGCGCGTATTTGGCGCTGCGTTGCAGGAACGGATGCGCACGGCCTTCACCGCGCCGCCGCGCTCACAGGCGATCACGGTGGAGCAGTTGTTCCCGCCTGACCGTCAACCCTGGCGACCGCTGCGCCCCAATCCGGTGCGGCAACTGCTGGACATCGAGCGGCTGGCACGCCTGATCGAAGAGGACGGCGAGGTCGCCGCGGCGTTCCCCAACTACGAGCACCGCCCCGAGCAGGTGACCATGCTGCGCCATGTGGCACGCGCCTTCAACGAGAATGATCACCTGATGATCGAAGCGCCCACGGGCGTCGGCAAGAGCATGGCCTATTTGCTGCCCGCCATCTTCTGGGCGGTGCAGAATAACGAGCGCGTGGTGATCAGCACCGCCACCATCAACCTGCAGGATCAGTTGCTGCAACGCGATCTGCCCATGCTGCAACAGGCACTGGGTATCCCCTTCGAAATGGCCGTGCTCAAGGGGCGCAGCAACTACCTGTGCCCGCGCCGGCTGACCGCGCTGCGACGACGCGGCCCGACTTCGGTAGACGAGGCACGGATGCTGGCCAAAGTGCTGGTGTGGCTGCTGGGATCGGATTCCGGCGACCGCAACGAGATTTCGCTGCGCGGCTATGAGGAGAGCGCCATCTGGGCGCGGCTGAGCGCCGAGGACGAAGGGTGCACGCTGGAGCGCTGCGAAGAGCAAATGGGCGGGGCCTGCCCCTTCTACAAAGCGCGGCGACAGGCGGAGTCCGCGCATGTGCTCATCGTCAACCATGCTCTGCTGCTGGCGGACGTGCAGATCGGCAATCGTGTGCTGCCGGAATACCGGCACCTGATCATAGACGAGGCGCATCACCTGGAGGACGCGACGACCAACGGTCTGTCGTTCCAGATCAGTCAGACGGCGTTGCAGCGCCGATTGGACGAGCTGGGCGATGCGCGGCGTGGCCTGCTGGGGGAGGTGATCCGCAGCACGCGCGGCAGCGTGCCGGGCAAGTTCTTCACGCAGATCGAGGGATTCGTCAACATCGTCAGCGAGTCGCTGCGCTCGATGGGGCACCATGTGGAGCGCTATTTCGAGACGCTGCTACGCTTTCTGGAATCGTCCGGGCAATTGCGGGCGGGCGAATACTCGAATCAGGTGCGCATCACCGAGGCACTGCGCCAGCAACCCAACTGGGCGCAGGTGCAGAGCGCCTGGGAAGTGCTCAGTCAGTTCACCAAAGCCATCGCCGACGCCATGGGCCGGTTGGCGCGAGGGCTGGCCGGGCTGGAACAGTTCGACGTGCGCAATCTCGACGACATCCTGGCCAGCACACAGGCTGCCGCGCGGCAACTGGCAGAGATTCATCAGCAGTTGCATTCGTTCTCGGTCAGCCCGCAGGAGAACATGATCTATTGGGCGCAGGTGGATCAGGATGGCACGCGGCTGTCCATTCACGCCGCGCCGCTGCACGTCGGCCCGCTGCTGCGACAGCACATCTGGGACACCAAGGACGTGGTGATTCTCACCAGCGCCACGCTGCGCACCGGTGGCTCGTTCGATTACCTGTGCGATCGTCTGGCGGCGGATCACATGACGACGGCGGTGGTGGGATCGCCGTTCGACTATGAGACCTCCACGCTGATCTTCATCCCTACCGATATGCCCGACCCGAACCAGAAGGACGAGTATCAGCGCGCCGTCGAGCGCGGGCTGATCGAACTGGCGGCGGCGACCGGTGGGCGGATGCTGGGCCTGTTCACCAGCTACGCGCAGCTACGCCAGACGGCCCAGGCCATCGCCCCACGGCTGGCGCTGGGCAACATCACCGTGTTCGACCAGAGTGACGGCACCAGCCGTCAGGCGCTGGTAGAAGGCTTCGTGCGGACGG
>DAOTZZ010000156.1:0-4407 GCA_034433965.1 Anaerolineae bacterium | reverse complement strand
GGCATTGAAAGCGCCCAGGGTGTCTACTGCGGCGTCGTATTGCTGCAGCGCGGTCAGGAAGTCCGCGTCCTGCAATTTCGCGGCGATCTCGTCCCCGTTCTCCACGCCCAGGCTCACGGTGAAATCCTGGCCCTGTAGATCCACCAGCGTAGCGATGAAGTCGTCGTTCACGCTGGCGGTCGTCGTCTCGCCACTGGCCGTAGTGATCACGATCACCGGCTCGGCGTTCTGCAGACTGCGCACCGTGCGGATGAGTTCGGCATCGTCGCGGGCATCGGTAGCGGCAATGACCGCTTCCGCCGTCTCCAGATCGTCCAGCAGCGCCAGCGTCGCTGAGTCGCCGCGCAACGTCAGCAGGGTCAGCAACCGGGCGTTGGGCAGATCGGCCAGGTCGGCGTCGAGAGCGGGGTCGCCGGTGTGTAGCGACAGGCGATAGCCGTGCGCGTCCGCTGCCAGTAACGTCTGCACCAGGTCGGCTTCGGCGAAGGTGACCAGCAATTGATAGTCTGTCTGACGCAGGCGGGCAGCGAGATCGGACAGTGGCTCAGCGGCGAGCGTCGCCAGCGTCTTTTCCGCGGCTTCCAGGGTGTTGATGGTGCGGATCAGAGCGCGATCATTGACCTGGAGGGTGATCGCCAGCACACGGGTTGCGCCGAGCACGGTCAGGGCCCTGCCGTCGCGGGCGTCCCACAGGCGCACGGTGTCGTCCGCTCCGCCGGAGACCAGTCGCGCTCCGTCCGGCGACCAGGCCACCGAGAAGACCCAATCGGCGTGCCCGGCCAGGGTGTGTAGCGTCTGACGGCTCGACACGTCCCACACGCGCACTGTATCGTCCAGGCTCGCGCTCGCCAGCCGATCGCCCTGCGGCGACCAGGCCAGCGCGCGCACAGGTTCGGCATGCCCTTCCAGGGCACCCTGCGGGCGCAGTTCGGCGTCGTAGAGCCAGATGCGCGCGCCATCGGAGATCGCCAGCCGAGAGCCATCGGGCGACCAGGCAGCGCTCAGCGGCTCGCCCACCGCCAGCCGCAGCACTTCATAAGGGGAACGGGCCTGCCCGGCGGGAGAATCCGGCACGGGAGTGAAGGGCTGCGGCGGGCTGGTCCGGCCCTTACCATCGTCCCCGCAGGCGGTCAGGGTGACTGTCAGGCACAGCCACAACGCCAGCACGATCGCTCCGTATCCCCGACACCGGTTCCGACAGCGCGACAAATCGGTCATGGTCAGTTGTTCCCTGTGCTGCACTCGCTCAGCCGTTGACACCTTGCCAATGATAGCACACACTGGAGCATCAGCAGGACATGAAACGGACAGGCGATCATGAACGAAGGCGATGATTTCTGGGACTATCTGGAGCGGCTGGTGGCCGACAGTGAAGTGCAAATCGAGCGGCGACGCCACACGGCGCATCCGGACTATCCGGACATGATCTACCCGCTGGACTACGGCTATCTGGCTGGCACGTCCGCCGCGGATGGCGACGCAGTGGACGTGTGGGTGGGTTCGGGCGACACGGCGCAGGTGAGCGCGGTGCTCGTCACCGTGGACCTGCTCAAGCGCGATACCGAGGTCAAGGTGATGCTGGGCTGCACGCCCGCCGAACAGCAGCAGGCACTGGCCTTTCTGAACGGTAGCGGCCTGCTGCGAGCCTGGCTTGTGCCCCGTCCACCGACTGTTTTGTGAGGCATGATCGCCCTTCTCGTCAGCGCGCCGTTCGCTATAATCGTGCGCGCGAGGGCGCGTCTCCGCAGGGCACAGTGGAAGGCGCAGCGGTATTCTTCCTCTGCGCTCTCCCTGTCTCGACGGCCCGCTTGTTGCGAGGGGGAGACGCGCCGGGCGCTATCAGCTCATCTGTGAGGAGTGCTCGTGACCCTGGCCAAACGATGGCAGCGCGCGCTGGCGGTGATGCTGTTCTTCGCTCTGCTGACAGGACTCGCCATGTTCCCCCTGTCGGCGCACCTCAATTCGCGCGTGCCCGGCGCGCCGCCAGAGTCTGGGCGCGTGCTGGACTACTATCATTTCCACTGGAATCTGTGGTGGCTGCGCTATGCCTTCTTGCGAGGCGAAAACATCTGGTACACCAATAAGGTGCTGGCCCCCTTCACGCACAATCTCACCTATCACTCGCTGACGGCTTCGATGCTCCCCTTTTACCTGGTGTTGGAGCCGGTGCTGGGGCACCTGCGCAGCGCCAATGCCATCATCTGGATCAGCCTGGCGCTCACCGGCGCGCTGATGACGGGCTTTCTGCGCTGGCGGGGCGTCCGGTGGCCGATGTCGCTGGCGGGCGGCGTCGCGCTGGCATTTTCTCCCTATATGCTCGATCACGCAGGGAGCGGTCACCTCAACCTGCTGACGGCATGGTGGCTGCCCATCGTCCTGTTCACCTGGGAGAAGACGGTGCGGACACGCCGCCCTCGTTGGGCGATCCTCACCGGCCTGGTGCTGTGGGGCATGTGGTTCACCGACACGCTGATCGTCTTCTGGGGCGGGCTGTTGCTCGGCCCCTGGGCGCTCTACGCCCTGTGGCGCGCGCCGGACTGGCGGGAACGCGCCCGTCTGGTTGGTCTGGGCGCGCTGGCCCTGGCGCTGACGGTGACGCTTTCGTGGTTCCTGGGACCATTGCAACCGACGCTCGACTTCGACACCAGTCAGTTGCCGCCCGCGCGATTGCTCACGCTGCGCTACTACTCGCTGGCCTTCGACTCGCTCTACCTACCGCGCCTGGGCAGCGCTCAAAAGGTCGGCACAGAGCACGACGAGACACTCGGCCTGACGCTCGTCGTGTTGACGGTCATCGGCCTGTTCGTGCGCACCCGCAACCGCGAGCGCTGGTTCTGGCTGCTGGCCGCGTTGCCCGCGCTGATCCTGACCCTGGGACCAGACGTAGACGTGCTGGGCGTGCGCGTGCCGCTGCCCTTCCGCCTGATTCACGAGGCGTTCGGCGGACAAATGCGCACTCCCATTCGCTTCCTGCCCCCGGCGACCGCCGCGCTGGTAGTTTACCTGGCGCACACCTGGGACGATTGGCTGCGCGAGCATCCGCGTCTGCCGGGACAGGCCATCGTCACCGGCGGCATCCTGTTCCTGCTGTTCGATTACGGCGTCTTCGTCCCGTTCCCCACCCTGCCCGCGCTGCAGCCGTATCAGTTTCACTGGATGATGCGCCAGGAGCACTACGACAACTACGACTACGTGGTGCTCGATGTGCCGTCAGGGCCGTTCACCGGCTGGCGCGACGTAGGCAGTCACCCGGAGGCGATGGTCTACGGCATCACGCACGAGAAACGGCAGGTGAGCGGCCTGCTGTCGCGCATTCCCATTGACCAGCACCTCTTCTTCGAGCAGAACCCGCTGCTGGGGTGGCTGACCGGCTCGCGCCCGCTCGACGCCAGCGCTGCCGCCAGCGATCTCAACAGGTTCGTGCAGACGTGGCCTATCGGCTATATCGTGGTGCACCTGGACTGGCTCGAACCGGCGCGTGCCCAGGAAATACTGGCCTTCTTCAACGCGCAGCGCAGTGTCTGCCCGGTGACCGTCGAGCGCGACGCCGTGCTCTACCGCACCGTCAGCCATCCCAAGGGCTGCCCGCCGCGCACCCCGCCCACGACTGCGCCAGAGCAGTATACCGTGATGCTGGGCGAGCCGACTCCCGTCGCGCTCGTGCCCGACGCGCCTTTCGTCGGCTATGGCTGGTATGCGCCGGAAGACATTGGCGGGGAGCACGCCCGCTGGACAGGCGCAGGAGAAGCGTTGCTCTACGCTGACCTGCCACCCGGCAGTGCCTATCGCCTCACCCTGCGGGCGGTGGCCTTCGATCAGCCGCGGACGGTGCGCGTCGTGGTAGGCAACGTGGGCGAAGACGGCCAGCCCTATGTTGAGCGCCCTGGCACGCTGACCATCGCGCCGGGCGATTGGCGCGAATACACTGTGACTGTCTCGGCGGAGCTGATCAACGCGCTGAACGGGCGGCTGGTGCTCTCGCTGGCAGCGGATGGCGCGCTCTCCGCGGCGCAAGTCGGTCTTTCGGACGACACCCGCCCGCTGGCGGTGGCTTATGACTGGGTGCGCTTCGAGGCCGTGCCGGGCGAGTAACGGGGCACAAACCGTTTCCTAACCGGACTTTGCAGAACCCGTCGCCTGGCGTATAGTGGATAGACCACACACGGGCCTGAAAGGGGGAGACTGTGTCCGAAAACGCTGCCAACCGCACCAAACGGCGGCCCTTCGTGGGCCTCACCACCCTGCTGGCCGTGGCCGCGCTGGCCCTGGCCCTCTATGCGCTCTACGCCGCGCACCGCGACGAGTCCGGCCAGGCTCCCACCCTTGACCTCAGCGATGGAGTGACCGCCGCCGAAGCCGCGCTGATCCTGGAGCGGGCCAACGACGCCACCAGCTTCAGCGGCAATC
>DAOTZZ010000155.1:0-17911 GCA_034433965.1 Anaerolineae bacterium | reverse complement strand
CAGGATCGGCTATTGCGAGGTAGGCGATGCGGTCATCACCGGCGGGGGGCAGTTGAAGGCGCGCCATGTGATCCATGCCGTCGGGCCACGCATGGGGGAGGGGAGCGAAGCAGGCAAACTGGCCAGCGCAGTGCGTGCCAGCCTGCGGTTGGCTGAGCAACACGGCCTGCGCAGCATTGCCTTGCCAGCGATTTCTACTGGCGTGTTTGGCTATCCGCTGGAAAGCTGCGCTGATGTGATGCTGCGCGTTATCTTCGACTACACCTTCGAGGAACTAACACACCTGCGGCACGTGATCGTCTGCCTGTACGATCGTCATGCCTACCAGATCTTTGCCGCGGAGTTCGCCCGCAAGCTGGCCGACCTGGGAGCAGAGCAAAGCTGAGCCGGGCGGACGAGCGAACATCGCCTTGGCAGGGCTGCGGGTGCACTGTTGCGCCTGGGCAGGGCAGGGAACAGCACCTGTCTCTAAAGGCTGGTGAGCCAGTCCAGAGCTTCCTGTACTGTGGTGAACACCATAGAGCGAATGCCCAGGTCATAGCTCGCCTGCACCACGCTCATGATGTCTGCCTTGCCCTCAAACGACTGAGGGACAACGATCGCCCAGTACTTCCAGCCAGCTTTGGCTGTGCGCGGTGCCCAGTCGGTAATCTGGTAGTGCACATCTTCCGGTGCGAGACCAGGGTTCTGGCGCTCGTCGGATAGCCATTTGGTGACGCCGTAGCGCCTGAGGAAATTGGTGCCAGCGTTGAGCGCGGCCCGCAATTCCGAGCCAGGCATGGCTTTGTGAAACGTGTGGTGGACGATCTTGGTCTCTGGGTGGTAAATCACACTGATATAGTCGCTGTCGTAAATGGTATAGGCGATCTCGGCCATGAAGTTCACCCTGTATATGACGTGAAATCCACTCTTTCTTAATAGAATGCAGTTCTGGCAGGCGTGTCAACATTTGTTGTGAATTCTTCACAAGTCCAGTTGCAAACAGAAGTCCCCTTCCTTCGCGGATGGCTGAGGGAAGGGGACGCAGATGGTCGAGATCGACTATCGAGCTAGAGGCTCTTGAGCCACAACTCCGCTTTTTCCAGATCAGTGAAGACCATGACCCGCACGCCCAGGTTGTAGCACAGCTCGACCATGCGGACCATGTCCAGCCGGCCTGAAAGCTCTTCAGGCACGACCAGCGCCCAGTACTTCCAGCCGGCCTTCACCGTGCGCACTCCCCAGTCCGAAAGCGCGTATTCGTAGGATTCCGGCGAAAGCGCAGTGTTCTTGCGATCGTCGGAAAGCCACTTGCTCGCGCCGTAGCGTGCCAGCGCTTCGGTGCCTGCGTCCGTTGCCGCCGTTAGTATTGGAAAGCGAACTGTTTTATGGATAGTGTGATGAACGATCTTAGTATCAGGATGGTAGACTACGGTGATGTATTCGCTGTCGAAAATGATTTCGGCCATGGTGTTCCTCCCCCTGTCAATGGCCTATGCACAAGTGCACACATTCTCTTCTCTATAGAACCCTGCTCTGCCAGGGTTGTCAAACCATTTTCATAAACTTTTCACATGCTGGAAAGAGACTTTGGCTACATAGAAGTGAGCACGGCTCAGAACAGGCGGCTGGCGTCCGAAAGGTGTTCGCTCTTGGCGCGGAGCAGTTTTGTGGTACACTTCCGCCGGTGACTGGCAAAGCGACCGAAGACAAAAGAGTTACCCGTATGCGCATTCTGATCACGGGGGCGGCAGGTTTCTTGGGGTCTCATCTGTGCGACCGATTCCTGGCCGAAGGGCACCAGGTGATCGGCATGGATAATTTGCTTACCGGTAGTGTGGACAATATCGCGCATCTGGCAGGCAATGAGAACTTCCTGTTCATCAAGCATGATGTCACCAACTTCATCTACCTGCCCGGCCCGCTGGACGCGGTACTCCATTTCGCCTCACCGGCCAGCCCCATTGACTATCTGACGTATCCTATCCAGACTCTGAAGGTCGGCGCGCTGGGGACACACAACGCGCTGGGTGTGGCCAAGGACAAGAGGGCGCGCTTTCTACTGGCGTCTACCTCTGAGGTGTACGGCGATCCCCTGGTACACCCGCAGCGAGAAGACTATGTGGGCAACGTGGACGCGATCGGCCCGCGCGGCGTCTATGACGAGGCCAAGCGCTTCGCCGAGGCGATGACCATGGCCTATCACCGCACACATGGTGTGGACACGCGCATTGCCCGTATCTTCAACACTTATGGTCCGCGTATGCGCCTGGATGACGGGCGTGTGGTGCCCAATTTCATCGGGCAGGCGCTGCGCGGCGAGCCGTTGACAGTCTACGGGGATGGTTCGCAGACGCGCAGCTTCTGCTACGTGTCCGACTTGATCGAGGGTATCTACCGCCTGTTGATGTCCGATTACAACGAGCCGGTGAATATTGGCAATCCCAGCGAGATGTCCATCCTGCAGCTCGCGGAGCTGATCAATGAGATGACGGGCAATCCCGCGGGGATCGTGCTGAAACCGGAGCAGCGGATCAAGGGCGATCCGCAGACCCGGCAACCCGATATCACGCGGGCGCGCACCGTGTTAGGTTGGGTACCGCAGGTTGATCTGCACGACGGGCTCCGCGAGACGATAGCCTATTTCCGGAAACGGGTGTGAACGAAATTGCACTGCGCACAGGCGTACACGCAACGTTACCTGCCTGGAAGTGGCTGGCTGGTGCTCTCGTGGCGGGTGCGCTGGCGGCGCTGTTGCCGTTGTCAGTCAGTGTCCTGTTGCTGGCAGGCGCTCTGGCGATGGTGGCGCTGCTCGTTGAGCCGGCACTGGCGGTGATGGCGATGCTGGCCGTAGCCCCGCTCAAAGCCCTGATCGAGACTGAGGTGTCCACGGCGTGGCCCTTCGACGTGGGGCAGGCAGCGTTGCTGGTGAGCGCAGCCGTATGGGGGCTGTGGCGCATCAGCCGTGCACAGTCGCGGGCCTGGCCACGCGCCTGGGTGCTCGTGCCTCTGCTGATGCTGTCGGTCGGGTTCGTGCCCTCCTTGTGGAACGCGGCATCCGTCAGCGCAGGCATGGTCGAAGGGGCCAAATGGGTTGCCATCGTCCTGCTGGTCGTGATTGTTCGCGATCTGGCCGGAGCAGGGCGCGGTGAGTGGATCGCCTTTGGAGTGGTGTGGGCGGCAGTCCTGCAGGCGGCGCTGGGCATTTATCAGTTCTACGGCGGCTCCGGCGCAGCGCATTTGTGGATTGACGAATTTCGTCACTTTCGGGCGTTTGGCACCTTCGGGCAGCCGAACCCTTTCAGCGCTTTCATGGGGCTGGTTTTGCCCCTGGCACTGGGCCTGGCCTGGGGATACGCGGGACGAGCCTGGCGAAACCGGCGGGACACCAATCGGTCGCGGGTACGTCTGGATAGAGCGCTCGCGCTGTGGTATGGCGGCTGCTCGCTGCTGCTGCTGGCCGGGCTGATTGCTTCCTGGGGGCGCGGGGCCTGGCTCGGTTTTGGCGTGGCTCTGATCACAATGGTATTCTTTGCGCCGCCTCGCCAGTGGCTGGGCGCACTGCTGATCGCTGCTCTCGCGGTTCTGGCGCTGGGCATGTGGGGCAGCGGCCTGTTGCCTGCGGCGGTGCAGGCGCGCCTGGACAGCGCCTTTGCCGATCTGGGTGGCTGGCACGACGTGCGCGGTGCGCCGCTCAATGATGCGAACTACGCCACGCTGGAACGGCTGGCGCACTGGCAGGCGGCAATTGCCATGGCCAATGCTCATCCCTGGACGGGAGTGGGGCTGGGCAACTACGAAGTGGTCTACGCCGATTATGCCTTGCCCCGCTGGCCGCTGGCCCTGGGGCACGCACACAACGATTATCTCAATATCCTGGCGGAGACCGGATTGCTGGGCATGTCCGGCTATATGCTTGGCTGGGCGCTGATCGTCCGGGGCACGATACGTGCGCTGCGACAGACCGATCCCTTGAAACGCGGCATTCTGATCGGTCTGCTGGGCACCTGGGCGCATTTCCTGGCGCACAGTCTGGTGGATAAGCTCACCGTCAATAACCTGTTTCTGCACCTGGGAGTCATGTTGGGGCTGCTGGCCTGGGCCAGCGACGATGCAGCACGCGCTTCGTTGAGGGATAATGTTCATGCGCATGGTGACTTCTAACTCGACCGATCGGGCCGTACGGCGACACTATGGGGGGATAGCGAACGTGCTTGTGCGCTGGAACCGGTTGCTGGTGAAGATCAGCCAGCGTGTGGGTGGGACGAAGGCCCGTGAAGTCGAGCGTTTTCTCAAGTTCGCTACCGTGGGGGCGCTGGGGGCGATCATTGACTTCGGCGTGCTGAATCTGCTTCAGGCGACGATTTTGCATCCAGACCCGCCCCACATCACACTCAAGGTGGCCCTGGCGACCGGTACTGCGTTCGTCTCGGCGGTCACCAGCAATTTTATCTGGAATCGCTACTGGACGTATCCGGATTCGCGCTCGCGTTCGGTGCGTCGGCAGTGGCTGCAATTCTTCATTGTCAGTATCATAGGGCTGGCTTTCCGGTTGGTGTGGGTGCGCACTCTGTACAATCCATTTGGGCATATCGGGGCGGATGCGCTGCGCTCAGTGGGGGCTGTCGCGGCGATGACAGATGCGACGACTCGTCGCCTGGGCACCAATATCGCGCAGTTCTTCGCCGTATGGATCGTCATGGTGTGGAATTTCTTCGCCAACCGCTACTGGACGTATAACGACGTGGAGTAGAGTCCTGTGAGCGCGCGCATCCTGATCGTAGACGACGATGTGTTGCTGTGCGATCTAGTGCGCATGGCGTTGGAACGCGCCGGCTTTGCCGTCGAGGCCACGCACTCCGCGGCGCAAGCTCTGGAAATGCTCAGGGATCAGCCGGTTGATCTGGTGCTGCTCGACGTGATGATGGCCGACATCAACGGCTTCGATATGCTGCGGCGGATGAAGAGCGACCCTGCTCTGGCCTCTATCCCGGTGGTCTTCCTATCTGCGCGGATCGAGGCGATCGCGCAGCAGACCGGCCTGGAAGCCGGGGCAGTTGATTATCTCCCCAAGCCCATCAGCCAGACGACGCTCGTCGAGCGTATACAGGCTATCCTGATGAAGCACTCCTAGCCTTCCGGCCATGACTGCCATTGGCATAGATTACACGGCTGCCTACGAACAGGGCGCAGGTATTGGGCGTTATGTGCGCGAACTGGTGCGCGCACTGGCCGCGCAAGACCCGTCTACGCCGTATCGCCTGTTCGTAGCCGGAGCAACCCAAAAGCAGTTGCCGCCTGTGCCCGGTCCCAACTTCTCCTGGCGGCCCACCCGCATCACGCCCTTGTGGTTTGCCCGGCTGTGGCATCGCCTGCAGTTGCCTCTGCCGGTAGAAGTGTTCACCGGGCGGGTGCGCCTGTTTCACGCCACCGATTTCACCCTTCCGCCGACTTTGCCGGGCACGCGCACTCTGCTCACTGTCCACGACCTGTCGTTTGTGCGCGCCCCGGAAACGACGACCCCTGTCCTCAAAGCCTACCTGGATGCTGTGGTGCCGCGCTCGGTGCGGCGGGCCACACACGTGCTGGCCGATTCGCAGGCGACCAAAGATGACCTGATCGCGCTCTATGGTACGCCTGCCGACAAGATCACAGTGCTGGTGGGCGGTGTACAGCCGGAATTCAGACCGGTGAGCGATCGCGCGACACGGGCGGCAGTTCGCGAGCGTTACCATATCCCCTCCAATCCTTACGTTTTCTCTGTGGGCACTGTGCAACCACGCAAGAACTATGCCCGCCTGATCGCGGCGCTGGCCGCGCTGGGATCGGTCTATGAGGACGTACATCTGGTCATCGCCGGCGGGCGGGGCTGGCTGGAGGGGCCGATCTATCAGGCCGTGCGCGATCATGGCCTGAATCAACGGGTGCACTTCATTGGCTTTGCGCGCGACGAAGACCTGCCCGCTCTGTATTCGGACGCCGTGTGCCTGGCCTACCCCTCGCTCTACGAAGGGATCGGCCTGCCGGTGTTGGAGGCGATGGCGTGTGGCACGCCCGTGCTCACCTCGACTATCTCGTCGTTGCCGGAGGTGGCCGGTGATGCGGCGGTTCTGGTGGATCCCTACGACGTGGAAGCCATTGCCGACGGTCTGCGCCGTCTGCTGGACGATACGGCTCTGCGCACCGAGCTGGTCGCACGCGGGTTTCGACAGGTGGCAAAGTTCACGTGGGAGGGAGCCGCGACGCAGCTTCTGGCGATTTACCGGCAGATGCTACAATAGGGTCAGTCGAAAGAGGCATTGGAGGGGGCATGAGTCTGTCATCTTCGTCTTCCAACCCGGCTCGTCCGGTATTCATTTACGACACGCGCGGTGACTGGCACGCTACCAAGGTGGGCGACTATCTGTTCAACACGCGCGGCGAATACGTGGGCTTTGTCGAAGGCGGCGAGGTTTACAAGCGTGACGGCGAGTGGATCGGTCGTCTGAGCCGTGACGGGCGCATCCTGCGCAAGCGCAGCGAACGTCGTCGCCCCTTTCACGCGCACCCGCCCGCGGCACCGGCGCGGCCAGAACGCCTGCCTGCGCGCGCGCCCTTGCCGCCGATGATGGCCGAACTGGACTTCAGCACAGTGGACGTGCTGGACGAAGACCCGGATATCTTCAAGCGCATCTCCGACTTGCGGCCTGACATGGACTGAAAGCAGGGGCTACGGTGGACAGTGTTCCGGCAGAGGGCAAGCGCGTCGCTGATTCGCGGGTTGTGCTGAACATGCTCATGAATCCGGAGCATGCCAACGCGCTCGGCAACGTACATGGCGGCGTCATCATGAAGCTCGTTGACGAGGCGGGGGGACTGGCAGCCATGCGTCATTCGCGCTCGCCGGTCGTCACCGTTGCCATAGACTCCATGACGTTCGAAGAACCCATCTTCGTAGGCAACCTGGTGACATTGACGGCAGAACTGACTTACACGGGGCGCACTTCGATGGAAGTGTGTGTGCGTGTGGAGGCCGAGGACCCGCTCACCGGTTCGCGCGTGCACACCAACACAGCGCATCTGGTCTATGTGGCCATTGATCGGCAAGGGCGTCCGCGCCCAGTGCCGCCGCTGCTTGTCGAGACTCCCGAAGAGCGTGTGCGCTTTCAGCAGGCCGAGGAGCGACAACGCGCCCGCAAGGAGCGTCATCGTCGCGAGCAGGAACTGAGCAGACCAGGTGGCGGTCTTCCGGAGGGAGGATAGAGGCGGTGTCCACCCTGTTGCCCGATCTGACTGGCGGCGCGCAGTCCTCGCGGCTGCTGGAGATGCTCAATGAGGCGGGGGCGCGGCGGGTATTGCGCGAACCCGCGCCCGATCTTGGCCTGGCGGAGCATTTGCCCTTTCCCTTCCTGGCCATGGTGGGGCAGCTCGAAATGCGCATGGCGCTGTTGCTGGCGGTGATCAACCCGGCGGTCAGCGGCGTGTTGCTCATCGGGCCGCGCGGCACGGGCAAGACAACCTGTGTGCGCAGTCTGGCCGATCTGCTGCCTTACATCGAGGTCAGCGCCTGTCCCGAAGGCTGCCTGCCGACGGACGTAGATGCTCAGGGCAACCTGGACGTGTGCCTGGACTGTCAGCGCAAGCTGGCGGCGGGCGAGTCCATCACCCGCTATGAGGCAGTGAAGTTGATCGAATTGCCGCTGAATGCCCGCCTGGAGGACGTGGTGGGTGGGATCAACGAGCGGATCGCCGTGCAGCAGGGGCGCGTGCGGCTGGAAAAAGGCATCCTGGCCCGCGCCGACCAGAACTTGCTGTATATTGACGAGGTCAACCTGCTCGATGACGTGATCGTGGATGCCATCCTCGATGCCGCGGCTCAGGGTAGCTATACCGTCCGGCGCGGGCCGATGGTGGGCACCTATCGCTCGCGCTTCGTGCTCATTGGCTCGATGAACCCGGAAGAGGGGCGATTGCGCCCGCAGATCATGGATCGCTTTGGGCTGCGGGTGTGGGTGCAGGGGCTGACCGATCCGGCGGAACGTTACGAGGTCTACCGGCGCGTGCGTCGTTACCAGGCCAACAAGCGACGTTTCCTGGCCGAATGGGCCGAGGTAACGGCAGAGGCTCGCGAAGAAGTGGCGCTGGCCCGCGAGCTGCTCAAACAGACTGAACTGAGCGAGGAAGCGGTCGAAGTGGGGCTGGGGCTGGTGTCCGCGCTGGGCATTGACTCGCACCGCGCCGAATACACCATGTTCGAGGCGGCGCGGGCTTATGCCGCGGCGGATGGGCGCGACGTGGCAGGGGTGGGCGACATCCGCGCCGTCGCGACGATGGCTCTGCGTCAGCGTCGTAGCGAGTTCATGGTCGAATACTTCCGGCAGCAGTCGGAGGAAGACGCGACGATTGTGCAGCAACTCGACCAATTGACGCGGCGGGTACGATCATGAGGGGAAGTAGGGCTGGCTGGTGGCTGACCCTGGCGGCGCTGACTCTGGCGCTGATGTGCTACTATCTGCCCTGGTACAGTCATGCGACGGCGGCGTTCACCCTGCACGCCTACGATCTGGCCGAATGGACCAGTCTGCATCCGGCGGTGCGGGCCGAAGTGCCCGGTTTATTGACCAGCTTCCTGCTACGCCTGCCGCAGGTGACGCTGGTATGGGCGACGGCGCTGCTGGCCAACAGTGGGCGTGATCCGCGCCTGCGAACCGTGGTGCGGGGAGTCGCTGTGCTGGTGGCGTTGCGCTTCCTGCCCCCACGCGAGTTTCTGGGCGCTGCCTCCGGCGATCCGAATTACCGGCAAATGGCCTTGCTCACCGGACTGGGGCTGGCGGGGATAGTGCTCGCCATGCTGGCGCAGCGGCTGCCGGAGCGTTGGCAAGCGGCAATTACCGCAGGGGTTCTGCTGCTCGGCGTACTGGTAGGCTGGTGGGGGCTAACACGTACCCGCCCCTTGCTGGACAATTTCCAGATAGAGGTGAACATCGGCTTTGGAGCGGTGGGGTACTCGCTGCTCTGTCTGGCCGTTGCAGGAGTGCTGCTCGGTCAAGGGATGTCCGGCAGGCGGAGCGCAGGCCAGGCAGAAACAAAAAAAGGCGGTTGACGGGTGTCAATCGCCTCCTTGGATAACTGCGGGCGGGTGATCTAGCCGCCCATTTTCTCTTCGATGTACTTGATGGCGTCGCCGACAGTCTGGATGGTCTGCGCTTCCTCGTCAGAAATCTCGCCGCCGAATTCGTCTTCGAACGCCATGATCAGTTCTACCAGGTCAAGGGAGTCGGCCTCCAGGTCTTCACGGAACCGCGCGTCGGGCGTGACTTTCTCCCTGTCGACCCCCAACAACTCGACAATGATATCGGTCACGCGCTCCTGAGTGGTAGCCATCTTTCGTTACCTCCTAGTGTGTGGCTTGGGAATTGGCGAGCCGGGCACTGCTATTCTACCCGAAGTATGCCGTGTCGCACAGTCAGTTGGTATATTCTGTGCAGAGCGTCAAGTCTACACGGTCTATCTGTTGCTGTCCAGTGCTGCCCAGCCGTGTACACACCTAAGGAACACCGACATATGCCGGAAGTTACGCCCGCTGCCGACACAGGACGGCGCAAAGACGACCATATCCGCATCAACCTGGAGGAAAACGTTCAGTTTCCTCGCCTGACGACTGGCCTGGAAAAGCTGCGTTTCATGCATCAGGCCGTGCCGGAGCTCGACCTGCAGGCGGTGGATACCAGCACCGTCTTCCTGGGCAAGACCCTGCGCAGCCCCTTGCTGATCTCGTCTATGACTGGCGGCACGGATCGAGCGGGACAGATCAACATGACCCTGGCCGAGGCCGTGCAGAATGCCGGCGTGGCTATGGGGCTGGGATCGCTGCGTGTGGCGCTGGAAGACCCGGCAGTGGCCGCGACGTTCCAGGTGCGACGAGTCGCGCCGGATATATTGCTCTTTGCCAATTTGGGGGCGGTGCAGCTCAATTACGGCTTTGGCGTTGACCATTGTCGGCGGGCGGTGGAACTGGTGGAAGCCGACGCGCTAATCTTGCACCTCAACGCCTTGCAAGAAGCGGTACAGCCGGAAGGGGATGGTCATTTCGCTGGCCTGCTGGCCCGCATCGAAGAGGTGTGCAGCGCACTGGACGTGCCGGTGATTGCCAAGGAAGTAGGCTGGGGCATCTCACCGCAGGCAGCGCGACAGTTGGCCGACGCGGGAGTGGCGGTTATTGATGTTGCCGGAGCCGGGGGTACTTCCTGGACAGAAGTAGAGTATCATCGCGCGCCGACGATTCATCACGCCCGCGTGGCACGCGCTTTTGCCGATTGGGGCATTCCTACCGCAGACAGCATCCGTTACGTCCGCGAGGCAGTGCCTGGCCTGCCGATCATCGCCAGCGGCGGTCTGCGCGACGGTGTTGATGTGGCGAAGTGTATTGCGCTGGGGGCCGAACTGGGAGGCATGGCCGGGCCATTCCTCAGGGCAGCGGTGCAGGGCGTCGAGGCGGTGCAGATGGTGATCTGGGAACTGGCGACTGAACTGCGCATTGCCATGTTTGCGGCGGGCGCGGGGACAATCGCCGCCCTCAAGCAAACACCCCTGTACTGCGACGATTCACGCCCCTAAGGCGGGGCAGAAAGCAACATCTCCGCCTGGCGCAAAGCGTCACCGGCAGCGCGCACGGCCAGTAATCCTTCTTGAACGACCTGCGGCAGCGGTTGAGGTCGCGGCGTGGAGCACTCAGCCTGCCAGAGAGCGCGGCTGCGCGTCAACTCGATGGCAGCCTGACGCAGCGTAGTGGCCAGATCGCGGTAGGTGGAGTCGTCTGGGACGCTAATGCCCGCTGGATCGGGTACCTGGGGCAGTGTTCCGCAGCGAACTGCTGTGCCGCGCGCCAGTCCTTCCCAGATCGCCGAGAGCGCCTGGTGCGCGGTGACCAGCGCCTCGTAGTCACGTTGCAGATCGAGCAGCGCTGGCGACTGAGTGGCGAAGGTCGGTGCGGGGCGTGTGGGCTGCCGCCAGGGCGTGACGGTGGGCGCAGGGTTTGTCGCTTCGCCGCACGCCGCCAGCCAGACCATCAACAATCCCAGAGCCAAGACATGCCTGACCGAGGGCATAATCTTCTCCTAAACGAACTCTACGAACACGCGATTGGCTACCAGATAGGCTCGCCGAGTCAGGCGGATATGGCCGTCGGCAGTCTCCTCGATCATGCCGTGCGTTTGCAGGTGGTGTAGCGCAGGGCCGAATGCCTCGTGAGGGGAACAACCAAAACGTGCCTGAAAGGCGGCGCTGTCAACGCCTTCTTCCAGCAGGCGCAGGCCCAGGATTATGGTGTCCGTCATTGCCTCTCGTTCGTCAACGGGCACGGCCTCCGCGGTCGCGGCTGACAGGGGGAAAGGCAGCGGTTCGCGTTGCGCGTTGATGCGAGCAAGGTAGGTGATAGGATTGGCGAGGGTTTCATAGCGCACGCCGCCTGCGTAACCGTGCGCTCCTGCGCCGAAGCCCAGGTATGGGCGATTGCGCCAGACGTGCAGATTGTGCTGGCAGGCATGCCCTGGTCTGGCCCAGTTGCTGATCTCGTAGTGCTGGTACCCGGCAGCCTGCAGGGTATCCGCGGCCCAGTCATACATGTCGGCGGCCAGGTCAGGATCGGGTGCTCGTACACGCCCCTGCTGCAGCCAGTCATAGAGAGGCGTGCCTTCCTCGAAACTGAGACTGTAGAGGGATAGATGGTCAGGCTCGCAGCGCAGGGCGTAGTGCACGCTGTCTTGCCACATGGATAGCGTTTGTCCGGGGATGCTGTAGATCAGGTCGAGATTGATGCTGGCAAAGCCCGCCTGGCGTGCCAGGTGTACGGTGTGAGGTACGTCGTCGGGGGTGTGACGACGGGCGAACAAACGCAGCTCGTTTCCGTGGGCGGACTGCATTCCGACGCTCAGGCGATTGACACCCGCATGGCGCAAGTGGACGAAATACGTGGCGTCGGCGTCGCCAGGGTTGACCTCGAAAGAAATTTCTGCTCCAGGGCCGAGATAGAATGTTTCCCCGCAGGTCTCAATGATCTGACTCACCGCCTGGGCTGGCAACTGAGTGGGAGTGCCCCCGCCAAAATAGATCGAGAGGGCGGCAGGTCGGTGATTCACAGCTGCTCCCACCAGCCGGATTTCGCGCTGCAGCGCGTGCACATAGGCCGGGATGCGTGCTTTCATGCCAGCGTAGGTATTGAAGGCGCAGTAGGTGCAGCGCGTGTGGCAGAAGGGAACATGCACGTAAAGGGCCAGCAGTTCGCAGGTAACTGCGGCAGATGCGAGCGATGAGGCGGTGAGATTGTGGATCAAGGCAGGTCTCGGCTGCGTCAATTGCGAGATGGATCATCCCTCACTATAATAGCGAAACAACAAGGCTCTTGCTGCACATCGTTGCAACATCTCCTTCGGGGTGCCAGGGATGGTTGATACGCATAAATTTCCCACCAAACAGCCGGATAAGTCCCAGGGGGAAAGCACATTACAGCCGGGATCGGTGCTGCAAGGACGCTATCGCATCACCGGTGTGATTGGCGTGGGCGGGATGGGATCGGTCTATCAGGCCCGTGACTTGCGCTTTCCCAACGTGACCCGCTATGTGGCTGTCAAGGAGATGCTCAATCTCTCAACCGATCAGAGCATCCGCGAGATGACGCTGAAGACGTTCGAGCGCGAGAGCGATATGCTGGCGTCGCTCAGCCATCCGGCGGTGCCCAAGATATACGAATATTTCCCCAGCAAGACGCGCGCCTACCTGGTGATGGAATACATCAACGGGCGCGACCTGGAGATGATCATCAATTCGTCCACCGATTTTCTGCCGGTGGAGACGGTGTTACGCTGGGCGCTGGACCTGTGCGACGTGCTGGGCTACCTGCATTCGCAGCAGCCGGAGCCAATCATCTTCCGCGATGTCAAGCCGTCGAACATCATGGTAGATGAGCATGGACAGATTCGGCTGGTGGACTTCGGCATCGCCAAGATTTTCCAGGAAGGCCAGAAAGGTACCATGATCGGCACGGAGGGCTATTCCGCGCCGGAGCAGTATCGCGGGGAAGCCAGTCCGGCCAGCGATGTATACGGCATCGGAGCCACGTTGCATCATCTACTCACCCGCCGCGACCCGCGCCTGGAGCCGCCCTTCACTTTTCACGAACGCCCCATCCGCGAGGTGAATCCTGCTGTTCCGCCGGAATTCGAGGCGATTATCATGAAGGCGCTGGAGTTCAAGCCGGAGGATCGCTATCCCAACGCGGCGGTGATGAAACAGGCGCTGGAGCAATTGACCCATCCGGTGGCACCCGCCATCAGCGTCGGAGTGAAGCCGGCTCCCGAAGAAGGTGGGACAACCTGGGTAGGGGCGGGAGTCAAACCGCTGTGGGTCTTCGAATGCGAGGACGAGATACGTTCCTCTCCAACAGTGTACCGCGGCGTGGTCTATGTGGGCGCGCACGACAACAACCTCTATGCCGTCAATGCCAACGACGGCACGTTTCGCTGGAAGTATCCCGCTGAGGGGCGCATAGTTGCCACACCCGCCGTCGCTGAAGAGGACAACCTGGTTGTTTTTGGTTCGACGGACAGTCTCTTTTATGCCGTAGACGTGCGGGTAGGGCAGTTGCAGTGGACAGTGCGTGCCCAGGGGCCTATTCTCTCGACGTGCAGTATCGTGCATGGGCACGCCTTTTTCGGCAGCGACGACGGCAATCTCTATGCGGTGCGGCTGGCAACGGGGCGCGTGCAGTGGAAGTTCGCCAGCGGCGGGGCGATCCGGTCGCGCCCGCTGGTCGCCGGAGAACTGATCGTCTTCGGCACGGAGATCGGCGATGTAGTCAGCACCGATCTGTCGGGGCGCATGGTGTGGAGATTCCGGGCCAAGCGAGCGGTGTCCTCGTCTCCGTTAGAGTACGACGGCCTGGTAGTGTTCGGCTCGATGGACTGGCAAGTCTACGCGCTGGACATTGCCCGAGGCTGGAAAGTGTGGGAATTCCGCACCGGCAAGCCGGTCGTGTCATCTCCAGCCTATGGCGATGGCAAAATCTATATCGGCTCGGTGGACGGGTCGCTCTATGCGCTGGACCTGGCTACTGGCAAGGAACGCTGGCATTTTGAGACAGAAGGGCAGATCACGTCCTCGCCCGCTTTTGCCAACGGTGCCGTGTATTTCGGTGGCGTGGATGGTTATGTGTACAGCGTGGACGCCAAAAACGGGCGGCTGCGCTGGAAGTTCAAGACGGGCGGGCCAGTGCCGGGGTCGCCTGCAGTAGTTGACGGTGTGGTGTATATTGGTTCCATGGATCATGCGCTCTATGCGCTCAAGGCATAGCTCAGCCGGGGAACAACCATGAAATTCTTGCGGCGTGTTTTGGGGCTTTCGACGGATGCTGAGGCAGGCGGAACCGACACTGCGGTGGACATCGTTCACAATGCCCAGGAGATCGCCAGTCCGCCTCCTGAGCCTGTGATTGAGAGCCCGCGGCAGGATCAGGCGCGGCGCGCGGCTGTGGCCGAACTGCAGGGCCGAGCGGCGCTACTCGAAACGGGTGCCTATGTGGGGACGCGCCCGTTGCCACCCCTGGAGACCATAGTGCCTCGCCCTGGCGAGCGGATGCGCTTCGGTCAGTTGAGCGATCCGGGCATGGTGCGCAGCAACAACCAGGATGCCATCTTCGGGATGGTGGTATCCAGCACGACTGACGATGCCTGGCCGGACATGGGGGTCTTTGTGGTGGCGGATGGCATGGGCGGGCACCAGGAAGGCGAGCGCGCCTCGACGGTCACTGTGCGCCTGGTGGCCGACCATGTCATTGACCAGATTCTCCGACCTATGCTGGACAACCGCCTCAACGAGCCGGATCGTCCACCGCTGGCCGATGTGCTGCGCGTGGCTGTGCAGGAAGCGAACGACGCGGTGAACCAGGATATCCCCGAAGGTGGGACGACGGTAACAGCGACTGTCATCCTGGGCGATCTGGCCTATGTCGCCCATGTGGGCGACAGCCGGGCCTACATGATCACCGACGACGGCATCGAGCAGATCACGCGCGATCATTCGTTGGTGCAGCGCTTGATTGAACTGGATCAACTGACTGTGGAAGAAGCTGCCGAGCATCCGCAGCGCAACGTGCTGTACCGGGCGATCGGGCAGAGCGACAACCTGGATGTGGATGTCATTACCCGCCGGATGCCACCGCGTGGGCAGTTACTGCTGTGCTCTGACGGGCTGTGGAACATGGTGCCGGAGGCGACCATCGAGGATGTGGTGCGCCGTCACAGTGATCCGCAGCGCGCCTGTCATGAACTGGTAGAGCTGGCCAACGACCGTGGTGGTCCCGACAACATCAGTGTCATCATCGTTCAAATGCCAGGGTAGCAAACCGGCCTTGCCCGCGGTTGGGGGGAGATGGGTCAGTGGACGCTTCGCGCAATCTCTATGCCATCCTGGGGGTTCCTCCAGAAGCAACAGCCGACGATATACGCGAAGCCTATCGCCTGATGGCGCGGCGATTCCACCCGGACGCCAACCCGAACGAGGGCGCAGCACTACAATTCCGCGACATTGTCACAGCCTACGACATCCTGAGCGATCCTGGGGAACGTCTGCGCTACGACGAAGCGCGGCGCGCGCTGCGCAGCGAACCAACGCCGTTTTCGCTGCGCGTGATGCCCAGCAAACGGGTCTTGAGCGCCCTGGCTGAGCCTCAAGTGCTCTATCTGCTGCTGGAGATTATGCCCCCGCGTCAGGCAGGGGCGGCACAGCGGCGTACTGCTCCCCTCAATCTGACCCTGGTGCTCGATCGCAGCACCTCCATGCGTGGGGCACGGCTGGACAAGGTGAAGATCGCTGCGCACAACATCATTGAGCAGCTTTCAGCTCAGGATGTGATTTCGATCGTCACCTTCAGTGACCGCGCTGAAGTGTTGATTCCGGCCACGACGGTCACGGACAAGACCTCGCTCTGCGCAGCAGTCAGCATCATGAGTGCAGGGGGAGGCACAGAGATCTATCATGGCTTGGCGGCGGGCATTGCCGAATGCCGACGCCATCTGGCCCCGCGCATGGTCAATCACGTCATCCTGCTGACCGATGGCCGCACCTTCGGTGACGAAGAGCGCTGCCTGGAATTGGCCCGCGAAGCAGCCGCCGAGGGTATCGGCATCAGCGCCATGGGCATTGGCGAAGAATGGAACGATCAGTTCCTGGACGCTCTGGCGGCGGCAACCGGCGGGACTTCGGCCTACATTCAATCGCCCAAGGCCGTGTTGCAGTTCCTGGACGAGCGGGTGCGCAGTCTGGGTAATGCGTTTGCTGAACGGCTGCAGTTGACTGTCGCCCCCGATGCCGATGTGGTGCTGGAGTCGGCGTTTCGACTGCAGCCAACACCGCAGCCAATTGACGTGTCGCCTCAGCCCATCCAATTGGGTACCCTGGAAAAGAGCCGTCCGATCACGGTGCTCATTCAGCTTCAGATGCCTCCCAGCATCAAGACAGGGTTCCGGACAGTGGCCCGTCTGGATGTGACGGGCGACGTGCTGTGGTCGGAGCGTCAGCAGCACAAGGGCATCAGCGACATTTCGGTCGAAATTGCCCAGAATCCTCAGCCTGAAGAACCGCCGATGGCGATCCTGGATGCGCTTGGTAAGCTGACCCTGTACCGGATGCAGCAAAAGGCGGAACAGGCGCTGAACGATGGGCGAGTGCAGGACGCAAGCCGGCAACTGGAGAACCTGGCAACGCGATTGCTGGCGGCAGGGCACGAGGAACTGGCCCAGAAGGCGATCATCGAAGCGCGGCGCGTTTCGCATACCCATGCCCTGTCGCAGGAAGGTCGTAAATCTCTGAAGTTCCAAACGCGGCAACTGCTGGCGTTGCCCATGCCTGAGAGTGATAAGCGATGAAGACCTGCCCATACTGCGGCTTTGACAACCGCGAGGGAGTCCTCTATTGCGAAGAATGTGGACATCCCTTCTACAGCCAGAAAGACGCGGTGGAGACGACGCAGCTTTCCCAGGATGCACACGAAGGCTTCAAGGGGCGCATGACCTGGGGAACGGCGCGCTTTGAAGAAGGGGCGTTGTTGGTGATCCGCATTCGCGATGTGCCAGAACCGATCACGATCGAGCCCGTGCGGGATATCATCATCGGGCGCAGAGATCCGCTGGGTGGCGATCCGCCCGATCTGGATCTGTCGCCCTATGGCGCGGCGGAACTAGGCGTTTCACGCCGTCACGCCCTGATCCGGCGCGGCGAAGATACCCTGACTCTGGTTGATTTGGAGAGCACCAACGGGACATTCCTCAATGGGCAGCGCCTGTTGCCGCATCAGCCCCGTGTGTTGCGCGATGGCGACGAGGTGCGTATGGGGCGGTTTGTCCTCAACCTGTTTTTCAAGTGACCTGCTTTATCCTGGGGTAGAGACCATGCATACTTTGCTGATCCATATCATGAACGAAGAGCCGATTGTGGCCGAAGTAGAGCAGCTTCCGTCACCGACCGACCAGGCCATCTTCTGCATCAGTCCACGCCGGCGCGACGGGCGCGAACTGCACTATGTATTGCCAGAGGTACAGACGGTCATCATCCCCTGGCATCGCATCAGCTTCGTTGAGGTGTTGCCTTCGGGCGAGGAAGAAGAGATCATCAGCCCGTTCGCGGACTGAATTCCTGTGGAGAGCGCTGCCTATGGCGAGCAAACTACCGCGCATTGCCCCGCGTGAGGCCAAGCGCATCCTGGTGGTGGATGACGAAGCCCGCATGATCGGCTTCATCCGCATGAACCTGGAACTCGAAGGCTACCAGGTGCTTGAGGCGCGCGATGGCTTCAAAGCGTTGGAGATGGTGCGCACACAGTTGCCCGACCTGGTCTTGCTGGACGTGATGATGCCAGGGTTGGACGGTTTTGAGACGCTGCGGATGCTGCGCGAGTTCTCCA
>DAOTZZ010000154.1:0-13671 GCA_034433965.1 Anaerolineae bacterium | reverse complement strand
CATGTCGGTTCCTTGAACCTTAAGGGGGTCTGATGATACACTCGACCTGTCACCCATGTCTCCGAACACCTGTTACCCATGTCCCCGGTCTATACACGTGTATGGAGAGGGGGCCGGGGGGTGAGGTTTTCAAACGGCCTCTGTGCCCTCGGCGCTCTCGGTGGTTCGACCTTCCGCCCCTACGCGCGCACGTCCGGATTGGGCAGCATGAACTGCTCGCGGATGAGCGCGATCAGCTCGTAGTAGGAGGCGATGAAACCGCGCAGCGTGCGCACCGTCGCCCCGTAGGTGTCGAACTCCTGGATGGTCATGCCATCTTCGTCGTAGGCCCGCCGGAAGTCCGGGAAGTGCCGGTAGAGCGTATCCACGATCTCCGGGTCCACCGGCTCGTTGATGCGCTCCCTGACCTCCAGGTCGGACGCATTGAAGCGGCGTTGCCATTCATAGGGGATACTGACGATCATGTCCCCACCGATGAACTCCGTCCAGTGCAGGTGATGGCGGTAGGCCGCCGCCAGCAGACGGACGCGGTAGCCCCGCTCCTGGAAGATGCGGTAGGCCTTCTTCATGACGGCCACGCCTGCCCAGGGTAGATAGCTGGGGTGCACGGTGATGTTGTCGCGATTGACCAGCACGTTGATCCAGTCGTCCACGCGCCCGACCATGATCGTACACACCGGACTCATGGTGGAGATGTCGTGCCCTTCCGCTGCACGACGGTTCAGGCCGCGCTCGATCGCCTCGGCCACGGCGATGGCCTGCGGGACAGTGAAGTTGACCGTGGCGTTGATGTTCACCCCGCGATAGGTCGCTTCTTCGATGGCGGGGATGCCCGCCGAGGTCACGGGAATCTTGACCTGAATGTTGGGGGCCAGGCTGTGCAGATGCATGGCCTGCTCCACGATGGCCTTCGTATCGCGGTAGAAAGTGGGGTTGGACTGAATGGAGAGCCGCCCCTTCTTGCCGCCCTCGCGCTCGAACACCGGCAACAGCAGCTTCGCCCCGTTGACGCCCACCTCCTCGAAGATTTTCCAGGCCACCTGCGCGTCAGTCCAGGTGGGGTTCTCAGCGATCACCTGCTGAATGCGCTCGCGCCACAAAGGCATTTCCTTCTTCAGCACGGAGACGGTGATGGTGGGGTTGCTGGTGGCGCCCACTGCGCCGTGTTCGATGGCATAAGTCAGTTCTTCGACCGAAGACGAGTCGTTCCAATAGTCGGTTTTGGTCGTACAGACCATCTGATGCAGAGGGCTTTTGTAAGTCGTCAGTGTGGTCATGATCCTTTCCTCAATCATCCTCGCTCGCTCTTACAGCGGTTTACAAAACAGATCATCCCAAAATCTGAGCCGGGCCGACAAACCCGGCTCCCATTGTACTCCCCACTTGCGTGGGTTGACCTCGCCCTAGAGCGTGTTATGCACATTTTCTCCCTCAACCCCAACCCCTTCTCCCGCGCTGCGGCAGAAGGGGTGTCGCTCGTAGCGGCGCTGTTCCGCTGCGCCAGCGGGTGATAGCGCAGGCCGTTCCCCTCGCCCCGCGACGCAGTCGCGTGGGAGAGGGGCGCAGGGGTGAGGGAAAAACACCGGGCACAAGTTCATAACAGCCTCTAGCCCCCCTGCAGGCGGAATTCGTGCAGCTCGCGTTCGAGTTCTTCCAGCTCCTCCCCGCCGGACATCATCTGGATCATGTCGTTGCGCGAAAGCTCCGCCTTGGTGAACGTCCCCAGCGAGCGCCCGCGCTTGAGGATGGTGAAACGGTCGCCGATGGGGTAGGCGTGCTGCGGGTTGTGCGTGATGAAGATGACGGCGACCCCCCTGGCGCGCGCCTGCGCCACATAGCGCAAGACGATGCCCGCCTGTTTGACGCCCAACGCTGAGGTCGGCTCGTCCAGAATCAGCACCTTCGCCCCAAAGTAGACCGCCCGCGCAATCGCCACCGACTGCCGCTCCCCGCCCGACAGCGTACCGACCGGCTGCGCCGGGTCGCGGATGTCAATGCCGATCTTGTGCAATTCCTGGCGCACGATGGCATCGGCCCGCCGGATGTCAAAGCGCTTGAAAATGCTCCGCCCCCTGGTTGGCTCGGAGCCGAGGAAGAAATTGCGCGTGATGCTCATCAGGGGGATCATGGCCAGGTCCTGGTACACGGTGGCGATGCCGCGCTCCAGGGCGTCGCGCGGTGAGGTGAAATGAACGGGCTTGCCTTCCAGCAGATATTCGCCCTCGTCAGGCGGATACACGCCGGACAGAATCTTGATCAAGGTGGACTTGCCCGCGCCGTTGTCGCCCAGCAGGCACATCACCTCGCCGCGCCGCAGGTCCATCGAGACCTCTTTGAGCGCAACGACCCCGCCGAAGTACTTGGAGACGTTGCGCACTTCCAGGATGGGAGTCTGTTCAGCGCTCACGTCACCGGGCCTCCGCTGCCCGCCGGCGGATGTAGTTGTTGACCAGCACCGCCACAATCAACATCGCCCCCAGAAACACCTTGAACCAGTCGGAGTCAACCCCTGTATAAATGATACCCTGCTGCACCATGCCCACCGTCAGCGCACCGAAGACCGCCCCCAACACCGAGCCATAGCCGCCGGTGAGCAGCGTCCCGCCGATCACCACGGCGATGATGGCGTAGAATTCGCGCTGTTCGCCGCGCAAAGTATCCGCGCCGCCGGCAGAGAGCACCTGGATCGTCCCCACCAGCCAGGCCGAAGTTGCCGTGACCATGAACAGGATCGCCTTCATACGGCTGACCGGCACGCCGACGTTGCGGGCAGCGTTGGCGTCGCCACCGATGCCAAATATCCAGTTGCCGGGGCGCGTGCGCAGCAACACGTAGGTGCCGATGGCGGCGAGCACCAGCCACCACACGATCGAGACGGGGAATTCCGCCGGTAGCCCCCGTGTAGAAGCGGGGTCGGTGATCTCGAAGGAGCTGGCGAAGAATTTCGACGCTGAGTCATAGGCCGTCGTCGCCTTGATCCCGCCGACCTGCGTGCGGCCCGTGATCAGGCGCGTCAGGCCAATGGTCATGCCGCGGATGATGAACAGGCTGCCCAGCGTGATGATGAACGAGGGAAGTTTGGTGCGCACCACCAGAATGCCGTTGATGGCCCCCACCACCAGCGAGAACAGCAGCGCCACGCCAATGGCCGCCCACAGGTTCCACTGGTATTCCACACTGAGGATGGCGATGGTCATGCCCGCGCCGCCGATGATCGAGCCGATGGACAGATCGAACTCCCCGCCGATCATCAACAGCGCCACCGCCACCGCCAGGATGCCCAGCTCGGAGGCCACTTCCAGAAAGTTGGCTGTCGCCCGCAGGCTGACAAAGCCGCGATCGCCGGCGACCAGGGCAAACAGCACCCATACCAGCGCTGCCCCGCTGATCGCCCCCAGCTCTGGGCGGCGGAATAGTTTCCTGACCAGGCTCTCTTGCAACAACCTTTCGTCGAGGGGAGTTCCGGTTTTCACCTCAACCGACATGACGACCTTCCGTAAGCTGTGTGGGTGAATTCTTCGAGGTCAAGAGGGCGGTAGGGGCGGGTTTGCAAACCCGTCCCTACACCCCATGCCTGGTATCCGCGTCTATCTGTTAATCCGCATCAATACGCCCTACCCCGACAGGGTTCGAAGAGGGGCTTCCGCGCCCGCGTTCAGCCGTCAACGTGTGCCGCGCGCCGCGTACTCGATAACCTGCGCCGCGGTCTCCTGCGTCACGAAACCAGGGCCGGTCGGGATCAGGATCGCGCCGGGCGTGTTCAGGTTCTCCAGGTACAGCGTCAGGTACACGATCGGCAGATAGCCCTGCATGTATTGCTGCTGATCAATGGCGAAGAGCATGTTGCCGTCGCGGATCGCCTCCAGCACTTCGGGCGAGAGGTCGAAGGTCGCCAGCAACACCTTGCCCAGCAATTGCTCGTCCTTCAGAGCCTGCAGCGCGGGGAGAGCGCTACCGGGGCCGAGCGTCAGCATGGCGTTGATGGATTCGTCGGCGGTCAGCGCGGCGGCGATACGGTTGGCGCTGCCGGTCGGGTCGGCCAGGTCAACGGCGAGCACTTCCACGGTGCCGCCCGCCTCGGCCATGGCATCGGAAAAGCCCTGGCAGCGCAGGTCGAGCGCCACATTGCCCACCTCGTGGTTGACGCACAGAGCCTTGGTCGCGCCAGCGGCGGCCATACGCTGCCCACCGCCATAGCCCGCCTCGTACTCGGTCTGCCCGATGTGCGCCAGCACGCCGAATTCCTCGGCCACGTCACTGCCGGAGTTGATCGAGATGACCGGAATACCAGCGGCCACAGCGGCCTTGATCGAGGGGCCGAGCGCGTCCGGATCGGGGATGGAGACCACCAGACCGTCGGGGTTGGAGGCCACCACGGCGTCAATCAACTGCGACATGGCGACCATGTCGAAGGTTGCGGGGGCCTGATACTCAACCGTCACGCGCATATCCTTGCCAGCCTGATCCACGCCGTTCTTGACCACCGACCAGAAGGGGTCAGCGGCCTGCCCGTGCGTGACCACGACGATGCGATAGGGGCGCATCCCTTCCTGGGCCGCTGCGCTGCCCACCAGGGACGCCATTGCCAACAGCACTACCAGGACGGTAATCAAGCGTTTCATTTCCTACCTCCCAAAACTTCTGTAAAAGCTGGCGAAAAGAGAGAAACCGGTCTACAGAACATGATACAATATCGTGGTCTGTCTGGCATACCTCCTTTCGATGTGCAGGGCCTTGTCTGCCGCGCTCGATAGCACGCGGGGGACAAGGCGGCCTGTAGGGCAATACGCCTCTACCGCGCCAATTTGTTAAGCTGCATCAAGACGCCCCTACCCCGCCGATCACGGCCTCACTGTCACCCGGCGTTCACTTCGTCCAGATACACCACCCGTCCTTCGTGCTGCGAACGGGTCGCCGCCAGGCAGGCCAGCAACGCGGCCCGCGCGTCGGCAGCGGTGACAGCAGGCTGCCGGTCGCGCAGCAGGCATTCGACGAAATGCTCAAGCTGCGCGGTATAGGCCGCGCCGAAGCGCTGCGGGAAGTGCGGCACTACGTCGTGTGTCACGCCCTCTTTGGTCAGCACCAGGATGGGCGTCTCGCGCAGATAGCCGATCTCGATCGTCCCTTTGGCCCCCACCACCTCGCAGCGAATATCGTAGCCGTAGATGGCCGTGCGGCTGACTTCGACGTGACCCAGCCCGCCGCCCTTGAAGCGCACGTTGATCTGCGCGTTGTCCACGTCGCCCACTTCCAGCAGTTCGGGGTAGACCAGCGCCGCCACCTCGGTATACACGCGCTGAATCTCGTCTTCCATCAGCCAGCGCAGGCAATCGAAGTCGTGAATGGCCATATCCACGATCAGCCCGCCGCTGACGGCAGGGTTGGCGAATTCCAGGCTGGTGCGGTGTGGGTCGCGCCCGACCGAGCGCACCAACACCGGCTGCCCGATCACGCCCGCCTCGATCTTGCGCTTTGCTTCGGCATAGCCCCGGTCGAAGCGGCGCATGAAGCCCACCTGCAAGGGGACGCCCGCCAGGCGCACCGCCTCGATGATCTCGTCGGTGGCCTGTAGCGTGAGCGCCAGTGGTTTTTCGCAGAAAATGGCCTTGCCCGCCTGAGCAGCAGCGATCACCACGTCGCGGTGCGTGCTGGTGGGGCTGGCGACAATGACGCCCTGTATCTGAGGGTCAGCGAGCAGATCGCGATAGTCGCTGAAGGTTTTGACGTGCGGGAGCTGCGCGGCGAAACGGGCCAGCACTTCGCCGTCGGGGTCGGCCACCGCGATCAGGTCGGCCCCTTCGATCCGACGCGCCGTATGGGTGGCATAGACCTGCCCCATGCGGCCCAACCCAATCACCCCAATACCAATTCTGGTCATTCAAAAAAATCTCCTGTTGGGTCGCCACATTGAACGGCCCCAGGGTGCAATAAGCATAGTGGAAACGTTCACACTTGTTCAAGTACTTTTAGTTAGTATTTATGGTACGCTGACTATACTACACAGTCAACGATCAGCATCATTTTTCAGCACAGCGTGCCGAATGGGACGTGAAGTGCACTGGAGTGAGGGGGTGTTTGAGAACCTCACCCCTGCACCCCTCTCCCTCGCGACTGCGTCGCGGGGCGAGGGGACTTATTTGCGGTCACAGGCGCTCCCCTTCGCCCGCGCCGCGGGCGAAGGGGCCGGGGGGATGAGGGCAAAAGTGCATAACACGCTCCAGGGGATGAGGTAAAGCCGCAGAGCCGGGCTTCTCAAACGGTTTCTCAGGGGGCAGGTGACGCTACGCCTCTACGCCCGCCCCTGCTCGTTCGGGCGCTGGAACAGCAGACGTTCGAAGTCTGTTGCAGGCCAGGGGTCGCGAGATCACCAGAGTCACGGCTCCAGCTCGATGTATATTCGCTTGTTGATCCGGCCCTTGCTTTTGTAATCCACCACGCGGATGTGCCCCACCTCGGACGTGTTGCGGACGTGTGTGCCGCCGTCGGCCTGCAAATCCAGCCCCACGATCTCCACCACGCGCACCTGTCGGATGCCTTCGGGCAGCAGGTTGATCTTGGTGCGGATCAGGTCGGGAATCTGGAAGGCTTCTTCGCGGGGCAGGATGGCGACGCGCACCTCGCGGGCATTGGCCACTTCGCGGTTGACGGCTGCCTCGATGGCCGTCACCAGGTCTTTGTGCATGGTCTCGAACTCGAAGTCCATGCGCCCCTTCAGCGGTTCCATGTCGCCACCGGTGACCAGCGCGCCGTAGTCGCGAAAGACCACCCCACACAGGATGTGCATGGCCGTATGGGTGCGCATCAACTGATAGCGCCGCTCCCAGTCAAGGATGCCCAGCACTGCGGCTCCCACCGGCGGAAGCGGGGCGGTCAGGTCGAGGATATGCATCACTTCCCTTTGCGCCGAATAAGCGCACTCGACGCGGTAGACGCCGCCGTTGTACTCCAGCGTGCCGGTGTCGGGCGGCTGTCCACCCCCGCCCGGATAGAACGCCGTCCGGTCGAGCACCAGGCCGTGCCGTTCTTCGTCCACGGCGACGACTTCGGCAGAGAAGGTCTGCAGGTAGCTATCCTGTTGATACAGCAACTCGGTCATGGGTCACTCCCTTGCCGTCGCCCCCAGCCGCTCGGCGACGATTTCGGCCACGTCCTTGACGGCTGGCCCGCCCTGGCCCGCCGCGTCCTGGCTCGCGTCGGCGAACATGCGCAGGCAGAAGGGGCAGCCGGTCGCCAGTACCGCCGCACCGGTGTCCTTCGCTTCGGCGTAGCGCGTCAGGTTGACGCGGGCGCTGCCGTGCTCTTCTTCCTTCCAGAACTGCGCGCCGCCGGCCCCACAACAGAATGACTTGCTCCGCGTCCGCGGCATCTCGTGCAGGGCAGCGCCCGCCGCGCTCAACACGTCGCGCGGGGCGTTGTAGATGCCGTTGTGCCGCCCCAGGTAGCACGGATCGTGGAAGGTCACCTGCCCCGCGCCGTCGGCGGGCAGGCGCAGACGGCCCGCGCGGATCAGTTCGGCGATGAATTCGGCGTGATGCACCACCTGGTAATGTCCGCCGAACTGCGGGTACTCTTTGGCGAGGGTGTGATAGCAATGCGGACAGGTGACCAGGATGCGCGGCGGATTCACCTCGTTGAGCGTCTCGATGTTGGCCGTCGCCATCTCGTAGAACAGGTACTCGTTACCGGCGCGACGGGCGGTGTCGCCGGTGCAGCGTTCGCGCTCGCCCAGCACGGCGAATTTGACCCCCGCCGCGCGCAGGATGTGCACCAGCGCCCGCGCGATCTTCTGGGCGCGCGGCTCGAAGCTGCCCGCGCAGCCCACCCAGTAGAGCACTTCGATCTCGCCCGCCTCCTCGACGGTGGGCACGTCCAGCCCCTCCGCCCAGGCCAGCCGACTGCCGCCCATCTGCCAGGGATTGCCCGCGTTCTCCATGCCCTTGAACGCCCCCTGTAGCTCGGCGGGGAAATCGGCCTGCGTCAGCACCAGGTCGCGGCGGATGTCCAGGATGTCGAACATCGGCTCGTTGCCTACCGGGCAGATGTCAACGCACGCGCCGCAGGCCGTACAGGCCCATACCGCCGACGGCGTGATGGCAAATTCCAGCAACGGGCGCGGCGACTCCCCGCCCGCCGCCAGCAAGGCCATGTGCTGGCGAATCTCGTAGCGCTTGTTGATCTCCAGGGCCGAGGGCGACAGCTCCTTGCCGGTGAGGTAGGCCGGGCACACGTCCTGGCAGCGGTTGCACATGATGCAGGCGAAGGCGTCGAAAAGCTGCGTCTTGCTCAGGTGCTCCAGCCGCGCCGCGCCGAATTGTTCGCGCTCGTCGTCGGAGAAATCGAGTGGATCGAGCGCTCCCAACGATGTCCGCGCGGGCCGGGTGAAGTAATTGAGCGGCCCCATGAACAGGTGCATATGCTTGCTATAGGGGAAATAGGGGATGAAGGCCAGGATGGTGCCCAGCGCCAGCCACCACATGGCGTGTTCGCCGACTTCCAGCGCGTCGTGACCCAGGCCGCCCCACAGCCCGGCCACCAGGGTGGCGAAGGGCTGCCAGCTATCATCTCCGTGCCGCGCCACCCAGAAGGTCTCGCCCAGAAAACGCCCCCCCACGTGCGTGAGGATGAACAGCCCGACGATGAGCGAATCCTGGCGCAGGCCGGTCAGAACGCGCTCGTGCAGGCGGATGTTGTCGCGGAAGCGCAGGGCAGGGGTGTTGGCGACGAAACGGCGCAGCAGAAAGTAGATCATGCCGGCGATCACCAGCACGCTGAATACGTCGGCCAGCAGACGGTACACATCCCCGACGATCCCGTGGCCCAGGAACTCGACCGGCAGATAGCCTTCGATCACGTCGCCCAGGTTGACCAACACGTAGAAGATGAAGCCGTGCGCAATGAAGGTGTGCCACAGACTGGCGACGGGCCGTGCGCGCAACACCGTCCGCTGCGTGATGGTCACGTCCAGGGCACGCCACAGGCGGCGCGGCAGGTCATTATAGGCCAGCGTCCCTTCGCCGCGCCCGATCACCCGGAAAGCGCGGCGGAAAAAAAGCCGGGCCAGATACAGCGACCCGGCGGCCAGCACCACGAAAAGTATCTTTTCGAGCGGAGTAAGCATGTGTAGGTCTCCTTCATGCGCGGGCGCGTCGTGCGCAGCCAGTTATCCCGCTTCAGGACTCATCGCCGTCGCCGCCGGCCTGCCGACGTATATGCTGTTGCAGCGCACCGGCCAGATACGTCTGCAGCCATACCAGCAGTTGCTGGTTGAGCGACTCGGAGATTTGCATGGCCAGCAGCGACAGCGGCTCGGCGAGCGTCAGCAGGCTGCACAGGCGATCTTCGCGCTTGGGTTGCTGGAGCGCCGTCTCGATGTAGCGCGCCAGCGAGGGATCGGGCACCCGCTCGAGCACACTGCGAATGCCCTCGCGATCGTCGTGCACGACGTTGTGCGCGATCTCCAGCAGGTTGTGTAAGCCCGCGCGCGCGTTGAGCAGCAGGTGAATGGAGATCGGATGCTCCAGGGCGAAGGCGGCGTCGCTCAACAGATCGAGCACCTCGTCTACGTCCTCGGTATGCAGAGCCAACAAGCGCGCCGGGATGATCGTCTCCTCGGGCGTCAGAGACCACTCGTCGCCGGTGGGCGGGAACGACACATTGACATTCTCGGCGAACCTGGCAGACCAGGCGAACAGCTCTTCCAGGTCTTGCTGCAACTGTGCGTCCAGGTCTGGCATGTCCTGGAAGGCGAACCCCTCGAACCCGTCCTCGTCGAACTCGTCAAATGCGTCGAACCTGTCGTATAGCCTGGACTGCACCGCCTGATAGCCAGGACGCGACGAGTGGAGCACCACCCTGGGAAAAGGCAAAGGAGCCTGGAAACGCTCATACTGCACATGGTTGGCCAGCGAAACAACCGGAAACCCGCTGCCAAAGAAGGTCAATTCGTAGTTTGATCGCGGGTTGAGCCAGGCCCACCAGTTGACGTTGTGCGGCTCCTTGATCTCGGCGGGCGGCGTCCCATAGAGGTAGAGGCCCAGGCGCTGCAGGGCTTTCGGCCCCCATTCCCAGGGCCGGGTCTCGGCCACCTGCTGCCAGGTGTCATCGGACGTGACTATATCGTCCAGCGACAGCACACCATGCCTGGGCGAGAGCACCAGGATGTGATCGAACTGCTGATCCTGCGCATCTATGCACGCCTGCTGGAAAGCGTCTCCGCCGTAGAAGTCGCGCGGTAGTTGAGGGCGCTTGGCGTGCGTGTCGCTGGCCACGATCAGCGCCACTTTTTCCGAGACCTGCGGTTTTTCGCGCTCGAACAAGACGCGCGCCACGGGGTCAAGGGTGATGCGGTAGATGTGCCAGCGCTGTCGCCCCTTGCCGCGCCAGATCTCGCCATCTGCCTGGCGGAAGCTGGCCGCGTAGAGCACCGGCTGTGCGAATTGCCAGGCCAGCCCAATCGCCGCATCGGGGGCGCTGCCAATGCGGGGTACCCGGCCTTCCTCGTACAGTATCTCTCCCTCTTCATTGAAGGCCAGCCCGCGCAGCCCCAGGTTGTAGAGCACCGTCGCCAGCCATACCCGCTGACCCAGTTGCTGCGGGCTTTCGGCTGAGCGCGTCTTTTTGAAGAGCCAGCTCACCTGCTGACACACTTCCGGCGGCTGCGCCGTGTTCTGGGCGAGCCATTCCCGCGCGCGCTGCTGAATGGCCGACACCATCTCGCCGCGCTTTTTGAGTGATACAGCGGCGTCTATGTATTCGACGTGCAGCCAGCCCAGTTGCAGCAGCGATCGTGCGCGAGCGTCAGGGTGAGAGCGCACCGGCTCCTGGGTACCAAAGACGTGCACCAGGTCGAAATCCTCCACCTGTACAGGTTCGGGCTGGCAACTGAAGCGGTAGTTACTCAGCAGTGTATCCAGAATCGTGTGGTCTTGCTCGCTCATCTATCTGTCGCTTTCTTCTTAGCAGCGCTCTGTATCACGCCTTGAGTGTACACGGATTCGACCCACAGGCAAGGAATTTACGGGTGAAGGGTGCATTCGCTTTTTTGGGCAGGCTTCGGAGATCGTTTGAAAACCTCACCCCCCGGCCCCCTCTCCATACACGGAGAGGGGGAGTAAGCATCTGGTTAAGTCCCCTCTCCGCACGCGGAGAGGGGATTTAGGGGTGAGGTAGACTGGCGGAATTCGCAAAGTCTTCCTGAGATCACTTCTGTGCTGAGTTCTTGCCCCCTAATCCGAATGCACCCTACGGGTGAAGAGAGAGGCAGGGAGGGGGAGACGCCGAGAATGCAGAAGGTCTCTACCCCTCCCCTGGTTGCTACCAGTTGCGCGTGCCGGTGTAATAGTAGACGTGCTGGCAGTTCGGCTCGCTGGCCAGCACCAGCCGCATGACCATGTTGATCGTCGTCTCGCTGGTGAAGGTCAGCGTCATCGAGACGGTGCCGGTGCCCAGCACATTCGGCCCGCTGTAGGCGTAGACATTGGGCTGAATGCGCGTCAGGTAGTAGGGGCTGGCCTCCATCCCCTTCCACGAGATGCCACCTGCCACAGGCGCGATCGCCGCCAGGTGATCGCAGAAGTTGATGGCGGGCGCGCCCGAACACTCGCCGGTCATGTTGTCGCTGCCGGGGCGCATCTGCCAGACGGAATTGCTCGCCGGCGCGAAGTCAACCCCCGTTTCGGGCGGGGCACCCCCCTCGGCGGGAGCGGCAGGCGGGGCGAAGACCAGCGGCGGCGGTTCGACCTGGGCTACCGCCTGGCACGCGCCGATGGCCCGCACGTCCGCCTGTGCCACCCACGAGGGCTGCGTCCCCGTGTCCAGTTGCCACCAGGGTGCGCCAGCGGGATCGCTGGCCCAGCCCAACACGCTATAGCTGGCCGTCGGCGACATGCTGGCCAGCACGCCGCGCTGCATCCCCGGCCCGACGCGCAGCGTCACCGAGGCGGGCGTGACCAGCCCCACCGTGCACGCCACTTCCCGCGGCAGCAACGCCAGCGGCGCATAGGCTACCTCAGCGAAGGGATAGGAGCGCTCCAGAGAGGGGATGGCGGTAGGTGTCAGGCCGCCGTCTCCGCCCAGCGGCACGCGCACCGCCTGACCCGTGTTCACCTGCTGAGCGATACCGCGCGCCGTCACCGTCACCGAACCGGCCAGGGCGCGCACGCGCAACGCCTCGCCCGGCGTCGCCGTGACCAGCAACGTCGCCCCGGAGAATTCCAGCCCGACCTGGTTGATCTGCAGTTGCGCGGGCTGCTCCCCTTCATATTGCAGCAGCAAGCCGGACGGCGTCTCGGCGCAGGCCGCCCCGCCCGTAGAGAGCGTCAGAGCGGCGAACGGCGCGGCAGGCGGCTCGACGGGGGTGACATCATGGGGCAGCAATACGGTCAGTGCATCGAGCGCGCTCTGATCGCCCTCCCAGCCGATCAGCGGGGTGAAGACCCAGGCGATGCCGCCCGCGTACTGCAGGCGCAGCCAGTCACTTTGCTCGTTGCGCCCGTCGGCCAGCGCTTCTTCGCCCGGCGCGAGCTGCCCCACCACCTGATAGGTGATGCCCGCGCCATTGCGCAGGTTGATCGGCGCATTCCCGCGGTTGAAGACCGCCAGGGTGGGCCGTTCAGCGACGGTCACGGGCGGGCGGGCAACGGTCGCCTCACCGAAGAGGGCGGCGGTGACCACACCCCCGTCGCCAGCGGGCAGCGCCAGCACCGCCAACCCCCATGCCCCGCTCGCAGGATCGGCGGGGGCAGTCATCACCGCGTCGAGCGCTTCCAGCGCCCCGCGGTCACCGGCCTGGGCGGACAGCGCGCCGCCCTCGCCGACGGGCCGGATGGACACGTCGTCATGGCCATAGCATACTTCGCCGGCGCTCAGGCCGCTGCAGAACACGGTTGCTTCGGCCAGGGCCTGTTCGGCAAGCTGTGCGCAGCCCTGATCGCCCTGCGCGCGCGCCTGCCACGACACCGGCCACACGCCCGCCAAGCCAACTGCAGCCAGGCTCACCAGCACCCACCCTGCGTGATACCAGCGCTTATGACCCACCGCTCGCCCTCCTGTCCTCGCTCTCAAAACGTTGCCCAGTAAGTTTCTCCAAGCAGTTGTGCCCGGCGCGACCTCACAATGCGATCATAACGTTTTCGCTCTGCCCGTCCACCTTTGCGGGGACGCGGGCAAAGTTCACCGCCAGGACGCAGAGAAAGACCCAGAAGCCCTTTGTTTCCCCTCTGCGCTTCCGGCGTTTTCTGTTCTTTGTCTACGGGTAGGGCACCACCCAGTCTTCGCTGCTTGTGCCGCTGGCCGTCCAGCCGATCAGGCCATTGTAGTTGACCTGCCACCACAGATAGCCGTCGGCGCAGCGCGGCCCGCCGATCACCGCGAAGATGGCGTCGCCGGGGATGCTGCCGATGGCCGCGGCGCTGGTGGAAGGAGCGCTACGTACCTTGTTGGGCAGGCCGGGCGTCACGCGCCCCTGCCCGCCGACCGTCAGACGCGGCGGCGGCACTCCCAGGCAGGCCGGATCGTTGAGATCGCCGGGTACGCCGCCCGCTGGCGTAGTCGGGGGCGGAGCGGTCGCCGGGCGCACCTGGTCGGCGTCGTAGAGCACCTGTTGCCAGAGCGTATAAAGCACCTGCAGCGCGGTCAGGTTGCGCACCGTGTAGCCGTAGCGCAGGTGCTCGG
>DAOTZZ010000153.1:0-3949 GCA_034433965.1 Anaerolineae bacterium | reverse complement strand
GCTCGCAGGGTCGCGGGCGAACTGGGGATCACGTTACACGAAGGAGTGTACGTCTCACTGGCTGGTCCGTCCTTCGAAACGCCCGCCGAGGTGCGCATGTTGCGGGCGCTGGGGGGCGACGCGGTTGGTATGTCCACCGCCGCCGAAGCGATCGTTGCCTATCACGCAGGAATGCGCGTGCTTGGCATCTCCAGCATTACCAACCTCTCCATTGACAACACCGCAGCCCGCGAAGAGGTCAGTCACGAGGAAGTCTTGCGGGCCGGGCGGCAGATCGTGCCACGGTTGGCTGCCCTGCTGCGCGGCATTCTGCGCCAGCTACCGCCGTTCGACCCTGAGGAGATCGAGAACCGTCCGGAGCATGGCTAGTCTCGTCTTCTTCATCGAGCGCATCTCTTTCGGACTCTATATCCTCTGCGCGGCGGGCATCTTGCTGATGGCGTACCGCCTGCAGCAGGCCCGCCGCGAACTGGCCATGGCGCAGTTCAAGCTGGAGCGCGAGCAAGCCCTGGTGCGCCAGGCCAGCGCCATCACTTACGGCGGACTACTCATTGAAATGCTTGTGGGGGTGTGGGCCATCGCCAACGTCGTGGCCCCCACCATCCGCGATCTGCGCACTGATCCGCAACACGCCGCTCCACCGCGCCCCACCCGCTTTGTGACCAGCACCCCCGCCCCCAATCCGCCCATCTCACTGGGAGCAGGGAGCAACCAGGCTCAGGGGCCTGCCATCTTCGCCACGCCTGTCCCGACAGCGACGCCTGTCGGGACCATCATCCCCGGCGCGCCGGAGATCGTCGGCTGCCCGCGCGAGAACGCCTGGCTCCTGATTCCGGGCAATGGTCAACTGATCTTCCAGACCACCACTTTCTGGGGGACGGCCACCACCAGCGATTTCGCCTTCTATCGCTTTGAGATCAAACCAGCGACTCCTGGCGCTGAGTTCGCCCCGATCGGCGACTACACAGTACCGGTCGTAGATGGGCCATTAGGCGATTTCTACCCCTTCAACTTTCCCACCGGCCAGTACCGCTTCCGCCTGACCGTCTTCGACTCCACGCAGACCATGCGCCATCTGTGCGAGGTGACCATCAACATCAGCGAGCCGCCGCCTACCCCAACGCCCATCGGCGCGGGGGCGGTAGAGACCTCGCCCCAGTAGCCCTGGCTCATTCCAGACCGGCGCGGCGGCGTTCCTGGCGGTACTGTTCCGGCGTGTCGAGATCGCGCAGGATGCTATCATCGTGCGCCGGCACCAGGTGCAGGTACTCTGGATAGCGGCGGATCACGTCGCGCGGCGCTCCCTCGCGCAGAGACAGTAGCTCCGGCCAGAAGCGCCGGTCAAACAGCACCGGATGGCCGCGCCTGCCCTCGAAAACCGGCGCGACAATCTCACCTTTCCCCTGCGCGTAGGCCAGTAGCACCTGATCCACCGTACGAATGTTCAACATCGGCTGATCGCCCATCACCACCAGGCACGCAGCGATCTCTGGGCCGAGCGCCTGCAACCCAATCTGCAATGAGGAAAGCATTTCTCCCTGCTGGTAATCAGGGTTGAAGACCGTCCGCACAGGTAGATCAATCAGAGCGCGCTTCACATCGTCCGCGCGGTGCCCGGTGACCACCACGATGTCGGCCAGCCGCAACGCCAGCAGCCGCGCCACAACTGCCTCGATCACCGTGCGCCGCCGCTCCCAGGGCAGCAACACTTTCGGCTGGCCCATGCGTGTTGAGCTGCCCGCCGCCAGCACGACCGCCGCGACGCGCCGCTGCAATTCCCACACTGGATCGCCAGATGCCTGCATTGCTCCCAGGGCCACCGCCTCAATGCGCGGCGAAAGCAGCGTCAACTGCGCCACGCGGCGTGCGCGTCGCAACAGATAGCCGTTCGCGGGCACCTTGTTGAGCAGGACACAGACCCGCGCGTGATCCGGCACACCGCGCAACCCAAGCTGTGGATCGCGCAGGGCCACCGCCATCCAGGCGGGCAACAGACGCTCTCCTTCGACGAACCCATAGCGTTCGCAAAGCCGCGTCGCATTGTACACATGTTCCTCATCGAGCGGCTGATCCAGCGCATCCGCGCCGGCCACCGGCACGACCAGTGTGGTTTCGGGAGGGATCACCGGCTCATGGTCGCGCGGCACTTTGAAAGGCAAGCGGCGCGCGCCGTCTGCCTCGATCAGCAGCACGTCGGAGTTCACGCGATCGATCAGATCGCCGATTTGTGGCAGCGGTAACCCGATGATCTTGTGTTGCTGCGCATCACCCGCCGCATAGAGGAAGACGAAACCGTGCCTGGTCAGTCGTTCGCGAATGCGTGTGATGGGCAGTGATGCCGTGACCTCAATGGCGCAGGGGGCCTGCGCCACTTCGTAGGTCGCCACGCGCGTAGTCGTGGTCGCCAGCACCCGCCAGCCTGCCTGTCTCAGCTCCCCCGCCAGACGAAACAGAGCCGACGTCTTGCCGCCGGCTCCCACGAACGACACCACCTCGCCACGCTGAATGCGCAGCGCCTCACGCAAAAGCATCGTCCTCGCTCATTTCTTGCCGCTGCCGGTCAAACCCTGCCGCAACATGTCAACGAGCTGCGGCGCACTGAGGATAGCTTCCAGCACACCGCCTCCTATCGCCAGTGACTTTTCGGAGATGGTGAAGCAATGCGCTCGCACTCCGCGCGGGTCTACATCGCCGATTTTGAGTCCTCTGGTCACCGGTACCGCCGGGTGCAGCATTCCCCGCAACACACCGTCGAACGGCGCGCGCACCGGCTCGCCTGCAACAGTAGCCAACACCTGACCCTCGCGCACCGCTTCGCCAATCTGCGCCAGCGCGACCAGTGTCCCGTCACAGGGAGCGCGCAGCACGCGATCTGCCTCATGCCCTTGCACACTGCCTGGCCGACCAGTGTCCGGCTCCGCCGCACCTTGCCAGATCACACGCCCCAAGAAATGACCGCGCTTGGTCTCGATCACGGCGTGACAGTCCACGCCCGCCACGAATCCTGGTCCCAGGGCGATCACCAGCGGGGCATCGGAGCGTGTCGTCCCCAGGTTGCGCTTGGCCAGCCGGGCGTCCACCACTACCGCTGGCTGCAGCGTCCGTATGCTTTCGCCCGTCGGATCGATCAGAAGCGGGACTTCACCCACCTCCCACAGAGCACCGGCCTGCTCCGGCCCCGCGACAAGCCGCGCCGTGATCCCTTCTACGGTAATCTGCCCTTCATAGACTGCGGAGGCAAACGCAACCGTTCGCCGGATGGCAAGCGGGCGCTTCAGTTCAGTCACCAGAACCGGAAAGCCCGCCTTCACCAGCCGGTAGACGACACCAGAGGCCAGGTCTCCCCCGCCCCGGACGATGACGGAAACGTCCCTAAATAACACCCAGCCCCTTCTCGCGCAGTTTGAAGACAACCCGTTCGGGTATCAGCGGGATCTGTTCGAACCAGACTCCCGTTGCCTCGTGCACCGCCGCCGTGATCGCCGGGGCGAGCGGGATGAACGGCATTTCGGCCATGCCGCGCGCTCCCCAGGGACCACGCGGATCGGCGTATTCCAGAATGATCGACTTGGTCTCCTTCGGAATGTCCCAGACAGTGGGGATCAGGTAGGTAGACAGGTAGGGATTCAGGATGCGCCCCTGCTCCGTGACCAGGTTTTCCATGATGGCATAGCCCAGCGCCTGCACGACCGCGCCCTCAATCTGCCCCTCGATCAACTGCGGGTTGATGGCCTTACCCACGTCGTGCGCTGAGACGACGCGCACCACATCGATCTGACCGGTCTCTACATCCACCTCGACCTCGACGAACTGAGCTACGTAACCGTAGGCAAAGTTCGGCTCGGCCCGTCCGGTTTCGGGGTCGTAAGGCGTGGTACGCGGCGCACGGTACTGATAGGTGGCGATGGCGGGGCGCTCTTCGTTACGCCACTTCTCCAGCGCCAGTTGG
>DAOTZZ010000152.1:0-19984 GCA_034433965.1 Anaerolineae bacterium | reverse complement strand
CTCGCCCTGCAATACTTCGCCTGATCGCGCGCATTCCACCAGAAAGGAACCCCCATGACCGAGCAGCCCACCCCTCGCCAGACGCTCATCGGCAAGCGCGTCGCTGTGCTCGACCAGGGCTGGATCGAGTTGCAGGACATGATGGGAGATGATCTGGCGATCGTCAACGCGGCGCGGGTGTCATTCCTGGGCGAGAGCAAGGGATCGGAGCGCGACAAGAGGCTGCTCTTCTACCTGCTGCAGCATCGTCATACTTCACCTTTCGAGCAGGTGGAGTTTCGCTTCCGGGTGCGCGCACCGCTGGTGGTGTGGTGGCAATGGGTGCGTCACCGCACCTGGCATGTCAACGCGCAGTCGGGCCGATACACCCCTTTTGAAGAGGGCGATTTCTACGTCCCTGCCGCCTGGCGACTGCAGGCCGCTGACAACAAGCAGGCCAGCGAGGGCGAACTCACCGGCCCCACCGCCGACGCCCTGACCGAGGCGTTACGCGAGCATTACGAGCGCAGCTACGCTCTCTATCGGCAGGCGCTGGACGCTGGCGTGGCCCGCGAACTGGCGCGCATGTTCCTGCCGGGCTTTGCCGTGTACTACACCTGGGTGGTGAAGGTGGACGCGCACAACCTGATGCACTTCCTGCGGCTGCGCATGGCCCCCGACGCGCAGTACGAAATCCGCCAGTATGCCCTGGCCCTCTACGAGCACTTCTTCAAGCCTGCCCTGCCCTGGACAGCAGAAGCCTTCGAGCGCTTCGTCCTGCCCACACTTGGCCCTCTGCCGGGCTGATCGAAAACCAAAACGGGCGGCTGCCCGGTGATAGGAAGCCGCCCGCTCCCTTTCCCTTCGTGCTAGCCGAATCTCACCACGATTTCTCCGCCCGCCGGAAAACAGGTGCGTTCGCCCTGCGCGGTCAGCGGCCAGATTTCCCAGCCATACGCACCGGCTACTCGGAAGACCTCACCGGGCACCGTGTGCTCCGTCCCCTTGACGACCTGCTGATAGGTGACACCCCCGCCCGGCACGTACACCAGTACCAGATAGTCGCTGAAGCCGCCGATCGGCGTCCAGCGCAGAGTGACACTGGTACCGACGCGAATATCCGTATCCCCGCCGATCACCGTCAGTTCATAGCAGTAGTCGGGTAAGGCCGTCCAGGTAGGCGCTGGCGGCAGTGTCGGCGGTGGAGTAGCCGTAGCCCCTCTGGGTGTACTGGTCGGTGGCTTGCCAGGCGTCCAGGTGGGCGGAAACGGCGTCCCACCGACCAGCGAACCACCGACCGGACTGGGTTGCAGCGTGACAGTGGGTGTGGCTGTGGGGGGCGCTGGCTTCTTCTTTTCGCCACAGGCGGCCAGCGCCGCGATCACCGCCAGCACCAGGAGCACACCAATCCACCATGGTCGTTGTCTGTGCATGGGCTAACCTCACTCACCCGCCCTGTTCAGGCCAGCAGATAGCCGAACAGCAGGCCATACAGCGCCAACACAATGAGCACGATCAATGCGGCTGCTCCTATCACGGTGAAGAGCACCGCAGACTTGCCCGCGCGCCAGGGCTGTTCCGGATTCCAGTCGAAGCCCACCAGCGCCCACCAGCCAATGACATAGACGATCACGCCGGTTCCCGCGGCAATCCAGGCGGGGGCCGACCGGGACAAATTGCCGGCGGTCACGCGATCTACCAGCAGTCGATCCACTACCACGGACACCAGAATCACCAGTTCAACCGTGATCGCCAGGCTGAGCGCCACGCGCCTGCCGCGCGACTGTCGCTGAATCCATGCCGCCCACTGATCGAACCGCCCCGGCACAGAAGCCGCCTTTCTGGTCATCCCGCCCCCCCTTTGCCTCAGGTTGGCTGGTGCAGCCAGCATAGATGTAGCGTCGCATTTCTGCTGCGGTATTATAGCACGCAGCGCCCGGCCAGGCGCGCACCGGCTTCTTCTGCTCCCGGAGAGGTATCTCATGCCCGACGATCGCCCTCACGTCACCATCTACACCGACGGCGGCTGTTCGCCCAACCCCGGCCCCGGCGGCTGGGGCGCGCTGCTGATCGCCGCCAACGGTGTGACCAAAGAACTGAGCGGGGCCGAACTGCACACCACCAACAATCGCATGGAACTGACCGCGGCCATCGAAGCGTTGCGCGCGCTCAAGCGCCCCTGCCAGGTGACGCTGCGCACAGACTCGCAGTATCTGCGCCGGGGCATCAGCGAATGGCTGCCCGCCTGGATCGCCCGCAACTGGCAACGCAAGGGCAACAAACCTGTCGAGAACGAAGACCTGTGGCGAGCACTACACCAGGCCACGCAGCGGCACGAGATTCAATGGGAATGGATACGCGGGCACGCCGGCGACGAATACAATGAGCGCGTTCACACGTTGGCCACCCGCGCCCGCGAGCGCCTGCTCGCCGCGAGCGGACACGCCGCCGCCACTCCAGCCGACTACGAAGTGACGTTGCGCATCTCACTACCCAAAGGCTCTGCAACCGGCGGCTGGGCCGCACGTATCGTAGAGAGAGACGCAACGACAGCAGAACTGATCACCGGACAGGCGCGCGCCGACTCCAGCAATCAACTCTGGCTGATCGCGGCGCGGGCGGTACTGGAGCATCTGCCAGCAGGTGCTACCGTGCGCTTTCACGCGCCGGACAACTATCTCATCCAGGGCATCACCCGCTGGGTGAAGGGCTGGCAGGCGCACGGCTGGCAGACGAAGGACGGTTCGCCCGTCCGGCACCGCGCTGCCTGGGAAGCGCTGGCTGCCGCAGCCTCCCAGCGGACGGTGCACTGGTCTCTGGGCGAAGGGCCAGCCGATCTGGCCGAGGGCCTGGCGGCTTTGGCAGGGCAGGCTGCCCGTGGCGACGGCTAGAGGCTGCTATGAACTTTTGCGCAGTATTTCGGCCTCACCCCTAAGTCCCCTCAGCGCTCGCGTCGGAGGAGGGGCCGAGGAATGAGGCGGAAAAGTGCATAACACGCTGTAGTCCGACCCTATTGTGAAGTTATTCATTAACATTGACCCGTTTCGTGGTACAATCCTCGCCATGCCAAAGACTCACACGATTGTAGATAGCCACACACGCGAAGTACGGCGCGTGCTTTGGGTGGTGCTGTTGCTGAATGTAGCTGTCGCCGCCGCCAAGCTGCTCATGGGGCTGTTCACCGGCGCGGTATCTATGATCGCCGACGGCTTCCATTCCTCGCTCGACGCCTCATCGAATGTGATCGGGCTGGTGGGGTTGCGCATGGCCTCCCTACCCCCCGACGAAGATCACCCCTACGGCCATCAGCGCTTCGAGACGCTCGCGACGCTGGGCATCGGCGGGATGATGCTGGTAGCTGCCTGGGAAATCCTGCAGACCATGTTCGACCGTCTACTCAATGGCGGCAGTCCAGAGGTGCTCCCTGCCAGCTTCGCCATCATGATCGCCACCATGATCATCAACGTGTTGGTGAGCTTCTACGAACGGCGGCAAGGCCGCGCCCTGCGCTCCGACATCCTGCTGGCCGATGCCTCGCACACCGCCAGCGATTTTCTGGTATCCCTGTCTGTGCTGGCAAGCCTGGCTGTAGTCAAGCTGGGCTATCCCTGGATAGACCCCATCGCCGCTTTGCTGATCGTGATCATCATCGCCCGCATGGGCCTGCGCATCATCCGCCAGACCAGCGACACCCTGGCCGACCGCCAGATGATCGATCCGCAGGAAGTGATGCGGTTGCTGGCCGATGTGCCTGGCCTGGAAGAAACCTCGCGCGTGCGCAGCCGTGGCACGGCGGATGCCATTCACGTAGACATAGACACGCGCGTGAAGCCCGCCGTCACCACCGACCATGCCTACGCCATCGCCCGGACAATCAAAGAGCGCATCCGCGCGGCCTATCCGGAGGTCAGCGAGGTGCAGGTGCATTTCGCCCCGCAGCGCAACGCCACCCTGGACTGGACACTGGAGGCGCGCGCTGTTGCCGACGGCCTGGGACTGGCCGTTCACGAAGTCATCCCCGTGCCCGCCCGCGATGGGACTTCCCTGGAAATGCACGTCGAAGTACGCCCTGGCCTCAGCCTGGGCGAGGCGCACCGTCAGGTGAGCGAACTGGAGCGCCGCCTGAAAGAGCGTCAGCCGGGCCTGCGCGAGGTGTTGACTCATATCGAGCCAGCCAATCAGCTTGGCGCGCCAGTCACACAGACGCAGGCCGCAATCGAACTGCGCGACCGTGCCCTGGAGATCGCCCATCGCCTCTACCCCACGGCGGACTGGCATCACGCGACCATCCGTCTGGCTCCCGGCGGCTACGCGCTAACCATGCACTGCCATCTGCCCGCTTCGGTGAGCGTGGAAGAGGCGCACACTATCGCTGAGCACGTCGAAACGACCATCCGTAACGAGTTGTCTCTGGTGCAGCGCGTGACCATTCACACCGAACCGCCAGAGAAAGAAAAATAGCGTGCGTCAAGGAGAGCCGCAGGTGACCGCCACAATGCACAATCATCGCTACCCCTTCGATCTGTCGGTGGTGCTGCCTGTCTACAACGAAGAAGAAAATATCCGCCTGGTGCACGAAGAACTGAAAAGCGTGTTGGACGCGCTACCCTTGCGCTACGAGATCATCTACGTAGACGACGGCAGCCGCGACTCCAGCCGCCAGCAGATCATCGCCCTGGCCGAGGCCGAGCCGCAGATCGTGCGAGCGGTGCTGCTACGCCGTAATTTCGGCCAGACGGCGGCCATCCAGGCCGGTATTGATCATGCCAACGGCGCGATCATCGCCCTGATGGACGCCGACCTGCAGAACGATCCGCACGACATCCCGCTGATGCTCGAACAAATGGAAAAAGAGGGCTACGACCTGGTGAGCGGCTGGCGCAAGAACCGCCAGGATCGCGCCCTGTCCCGCCGTTTGCCCTCGAAGGTCGCCAACCGCATCATCTCGTTGGTGACCGGTGTTTCACTGCACGACTACGGTTGCACGCTGAAGACCTACCGCCGCGAAGTGCTCGATCACGTGCGGCTGTATGGCGAAATGCACCGCTTCATCCCCGTGCTCGCCAATGCCGCCGGAGCGAACATCGTCGAGCGCGTGGTCAATCACCGCCCGCGCCTGCACGGCAAGTCGAAATATGGCCTGTGGCGCACCATCAAAGTCGTGCTCGACCTGATGACGGTGACCTTCCTCACCAAGTACAACACGCGCCCCATGTACATCTTTGGGGGTGTGGGTTTCATGCTCTCTGTGTTGGCAATGATAAGCCTGGGCGTGATGGCCGTCAGCGGAATATTCTACGGCGACCCGCGCTGGAATTCGCCCTGGCCGGTGTTGACCGCCCTGTTCGGCGTGCTGGCGATGCAATCCATCCTGTTGGGGCTGATGATGGAAATGCTAATGCGCACCTACTACGAATCGCAGGGCAAAGGCCCCTACGCCATTCAGCGCGTCATCAACGGGCACCGTCATGTGCCCGTCGCCACCAGCACCCCACACGATACGGCAGAGCGTCCCTGATCCGCAATTACTGGTTCTGCGCTTTCGGCATCCTCTGAGGCGGGATCGTCATCCGCCGCTCAGCGCACGACAAACGGCATCCTGAGCCTGCGGCAGAGCGCCTCTGCCTCGCCCGCGGTCAGTACGCGATAGGCGGGATGATACGTCTGACAATAGACTGGCGAGTGATGCACCGCGGGCCAGTTTTCCCGTGCCCTCACCCGCCCGAAGAGTACTGCCTCGCGCTGTTCGCACACCTGACTGCACAGCTCTCCCTGCGCGCACAGCGTCTCGAAAAGGTGCCACCAGCGCGCCATGGTGTCTGGGTCACCGCGCACCTGCTCGGCGGAGCGCACGAAGGCATCGAGCAGCGCCGACAGGCTGCCCTTGTGTGCCAGATAGGGTCGCAAATGCACGCGCACCATCAACCCGTCCGGGTGCACGCTTTCGAGCAGCAGCTCGTCGGCGGCGGGCGTCTGTTGACCGGCCTCGTGTTCCAGCCACTCGCGCGTCGCTTTCTTGCTGACGATGGCGTGTCCCGGCCCAAAGACCCCCTGATGCAATAACTTGTACACATCGGCAATCTGCGCTTCTGGATAGCGTTCCAGATGCACGCGGATCAGCGCGACAAGGCGCTCTTCGCTCATGATCGCTCCTCGCTCAGGTGCTCCGGCAGCGCTTCTCCATACCCGCGCGCACGCGCTCTCTCGCGCAGGCCCAACTGCTCCACCAATGCCTCGCGCCCCGGCCATTCCTCGCGCAGCAGGCCATATATGGCCATGTTGCGATAGACTCCACCATAGTACACCCAGAACCGCCGCAATCCTTCAAAGACGTAGCCACATTTTTCCACCTGACGACGGGCGCGGATGTTATCCTCGCGGGTGGTCAACCACAGGCGGCGCAGATCGAGCCAGCGAAAGGCATAGTCGGTGATCAGCAACATGGCGTCCGAGCCAAAGCCCCCGCCCCAGTAAGCTGGCTCGCCGATGCCCGCCCCCACCTCGGCCATGCGGTGTACCGGGTCAATCTGATTCAGCGAGAACAGGCCAATCGGTACCTTGTCCTTGGTCAGAATTCCAAAGCGCAGATGACGCTGCCGCACACTCTCTGGCTGAGCTGCCCATTCCTCATTGCGCCGCCGCTGTGCGGCATTGCTCCACAGTCCGACCTGCCCCCACCATTCGCCCATCGGCCCGTTGAGCCAAGTCACCATGCGCGACTCGAAGCGCGCATCAAAGGGGACGAGATCCACCAACACACCTTCCAGACGCATAATGTCCTTCCTGGGTGACGCAGTACGCCGCCATTATACTCGCAGCCGGACGCCCGCGCAGCCCTGCTCACTGGGCATTCGCCGCGGGTGTGGGTATAGTAAGTGCCACTGTAGAGACACTATGTCCCCGTAACACCGGGCAGGAGGTTTTCGATGCCGCGCCTAGCATCTGTCAAAGAAGTATTCGAGCACATTCACGAGGGATTCAACCCCGCCAAAGCCGAAGGAGTCGACGCCATCTTCCAGTTCAACCTCACGGGCGAGAATGGCGGGCAGTACTGGATCAGGGTAGCCAACCAGCAAGCAGAAGTGCACGAGGGCACGCACGAAGCGCCTACCATGATCATCACTGCCGCAGCAAATGACTACCTGGCCGTCGTGAACGGCGAGATGAACGCCATGACCGCCTTCATGCAGGGCAAGATCAAAGTCAAGGGTGATATGGGCCTGGCCCTCAAACTGCAGTCCATGTTCGGCCTGGTCTGACCGTCTTCATCATCAACGACGCGGGCGCGATCCCTTGCCCCGATCACGCCCGCGTTGTTTTCCCTTCAGCGCTCAGGGGATGAGCACATTCACCTGCAGTTGCCGCAGCGTGCGCAGCGCCAGCAGCGAACGCAACGGCACACCGTACTGATCGCGCGCCTCATCGCTCAGCAGATCGTTAGCCCCTGGCGATGTCGGGCGCAGCATACCGTCTACGCCCGCCGCGCCCAGGTTGCGCTGAATGGGCCGCCAGAAGTTTGCCAGCGGCAGATGGTAGCGCTCGGCCAGGCGTACAATGGCGCTGTTGTAAGCGTTGAGCGTCGGGTACTGATCCGGCGGGCCAGGGATGGTCGTCAGCACCGGGATCGCGCCCACCTGCGCAATGGTGCGCACGATCTCCTCCACCTGCGCCTCAAACTGATCCACGGGCGTGCCACCGAGCACATCGTTGCGCCCGACCACTACGAAGACGACCGCCGGGCGGTTGACGCGCAGCTCACAGGCGAGCGGCGTCTCGCCCGCGCAGAAGTTGCCGGAGGCGAACGCCGGGTTGAGCAGATCGCCCGCCCGCCAGTTCGGAGCGCTCGCCAACACGCCGCCGCCATCGAAGCTGTTGCGGCCGGTAGCCAACGGCGTGCTGCTGTAGTAGAAGACAACCTCGCTCAGTTCGGCAGCATCCTTGAGCGTCCCGAAGTCACCCTGCCCATCGGCGAAATCGCCCAGGAATTCGGCAGGCGGCGTGTCGCCGACCACGCTGAACACGCCGGGATTCATGCCCTGATTCAGGCCCCGGCCATACAGGTCGCGCGCGGTCTTGAGCACGTCGCCTTCCACCGGCGACACGTTGGGCAGCGCGTCGAGGTCTACTTCGCCTGACGGCGGCGGCACCGGCGTGTCTGTTGGCACTTCGACAACCAGGTTGACCGTCACCCCGAAGACCGTCGCAGCATAGCCCCCGCGCCCGTCCTCCACCGAAACCGTCACGTTGGCCGTCCCAGGTGCCAGCGCCGACAGCGTCACCACCCCCGGCGCAGCACTGAATGCCACCACCACACCCCCGTTGTCCGATACCGCCACCGGGTTGATCAAAACGTCTCCGTCCGGGTCCGACGCAGCATAGTACACGTCCCGCGTCTCCCCAACGTTCAGCGTCACCCCTCCGATCGGCTCGATGACCGGCTCACGGTTCGGAATCTCGGTCGCAGTTGGCGACGGTGTCTCCGTCGGCGTCCACGTGGGCGTCGGAGTATCAGTCGGTGTCCAGGTAGGCGTAGGCGTTTCCGTAGGCGTCCAGGTGGACGTTGGGGTCTCTGTGGGCGTCCATGTCGCTGTCGGCGTGTCGGTCGGCGTCCATGTGGGCGTCGGAGTATCAGTCGGTGTCCAGGTAGACGTAGGCGTTTCCGTAGGCGTCCAGGTCGCCGTCGCAGTGGGGGTCGGCGTGTCGGTCGGTGTCCAGGTCGCCGTTGCCGTCGGCGTGTTGGTTGAAGTCCACGTCGCTGTCGGCGTGCTTGTCGGCGTCCAGGTCGCCGTGAATGTCCAGGTGACCGTCGCCGTCGGCGTGGCCGTGAGCGTGCCGGTCGGCGTGGCCGAGGGCGTGACCGTCGCGCTCGGCGTAGCGCTGGCCGTCGGTGAGGCCGTGGCACTCGCCGTAGCCGTCGGCGTGAACGAAGCGACCAGCGTGGGCGTGCGCGTCGGCGTCAGAGACGGAGTCCAGGTTGGCGTGGGCGGTATAGGACTGGTGCCGACGAGATGGCAGGCTCCTGACGACACCGTGTAACGTGCCTCGACCCAGCCAAACGTCCCCGCAATGTATATCTGCCACCACAGTCCCGACGGATCGCGCCCGGCCACCGTGAACTGCTGCCCCGCCGAGAGAATGGTCATCAGACTATAGGCCGGGCCAGGCCCGCTATAGACAGACAGACCGTTGACGGCAATGCGCACCTGGCAGGGTGCCAGAGTCGGCGTGAAGGTCGGCGTGCCCGGCAGCGGCGGCGGGAACGTCGGAATGATAGGCGTCGGCGAAGGAGGCAGAGGCGTGTTGGTTGGCGGCACCGTCGGAGCCACCGTGCCGGGTAGCAGGATAGGCGTGGGCGGCGGCAGAGCAATGCCAATGCCCGCGCAATCGCCTAGCACGAGCACATAGTCTCCACTCACCCAGCCAAGGCGTCCGTTATAGAACACCTGCCACCACGACGACGGATAGAGCTGTCGTCCGGTGACCAGCAACTCCTCGCCAATTGTTGCCGCATCAATGACCGGGTAGACCAGGCCAGGGCCGCTGCGCACGTTGAGCGCACCAACTGTCACCTGCACCCGGCAACGCCGATCCTGGGGCGGTTGCGTGAGAAGGGGCGGAGGAGGTGTGGCCCCAGGGATCGTAGCGGTCGGCGGAGCGGGACTGGCTCCGGGGATGGTGGCGGTCGGCGTGACGACTTCGCGCACGACCAGCGTCAGGGTGGCCGGGACACCACGCACATCCCCGCGCCAGGGCACGACGGTCAGCATCTTCTCGCCAGGGGTATTGGGTCGCCAGCGCAACAAGACCTGGAACATCGTTTCGCCCGTGTCCAGCGCCGGTGACGCCTGCGCCGCGACCACTGTGTCGTCTACCACCAGCTCGACGCGCGTCACACCGACCGTGTCGCTGGCCAGCACATAGATCAACACATCACTATTGAGCGCCACCTGCGCTCCTTCTTCGGGAGCCTGGATGACAACGGTGGGCAATGCTCCGGCGACCGGCGTGCCGGTTTGCGGTTGCTCGGCCTTCTCTTCTCTGGTGAGGGTACAGGCGGAAATCACCATCAGCGCGAACAGCGTGAAGAGACCCTGGTAAAGCAAAGAAGGCGCTCGCTTACCCGTCATCATCGGAGCCTCCCGGCGAAAAATCTCTGTATGGGGCGAGAAAAGCACTGATCTGCGACCCGTATTCTCAGTCTATGACGGATCGCGGGGGCGCGTCAACGGACTGCCCCGCGAATCCCCCAATCATCAGGGGAACGCAGGGCAGGCGTTGCCCAATCGTGGGGCAATGAGGCTCAGGACTCCTGGTCGGGCGGCGGATTGCCATACTGCGTGATGGCATCGCGCACATCGTGCCAGTCCACCAGTCCCTCATAGAGCAAATGCGCCGTGCCGTCCGGCTCGAACACAATTACCGTTGCCGCTTCGGGCACCACTGCGGCGTCGCCGAAGGACCGTTTGAGCGCGGCCAGCAGACCGCTGCTCGCCGTGCCAACCACGTAATCGGCGGGCACGTCTTCCCTCAGCAGCAATTCCGCCGTCGTCCACTGCTCGCCGAGCGCGTTGCGCAGCGAGTTGAGCAGAAAGGAAGCCGATTCCCCCGGCACGACATCCAGCGCCAGGAAGACCGTGTCGGTCAGCAGGCCCAGATCATAGCGGTCCTGCGCAGCTTGCAAGATACGCTGCTGTTGCTCGATGCACAGCGCACACGACGCAGAAAGCGTATGCAGCACTACCGCGCGGCCCAGGAATTCTTCGAGCGTGCGCGTCTGTCCGCGCTCGTCCGTGAACGGCTGACTGAGCCACTCCCCCCGTGCAATCTGCGTGCCGATGACCGGCAGCGGCGTCAGGGGTGGCTCGCGCGTCGGGAAGGGAGTGGGCGAAGGACGCGGCGTGTTGCGCGGTACGCGCGTGACGGTCGGCCACGGCGTCGGCCAGGGCGTGCTGGTAGGACGTGGAGCCAGAGCCGTCTGAGTCTGTCGCTGCGCCGCCTGCGCCTGAAGATCGAGTTGCGAAGGCTTGTCCGGTGGCCTGTCATTGCAAGCCGCCAGCAACGAAGCGCACGCCAGCAACAACACAGTGAGCAGAGAGATCGCGGGTCGCATGGCCTTCCCTCACACAACTGGAGAGTTTGCCGCCCATTATACGCCGGGCCGAGGCTTTGCGCTGACACCCGAACAGCTCAGTCGCCCGGCAAGCCGTCCGCTGGCGTTTGCCATTGGCTCGCCTATCGTTTAAGAATATGAGTGAACGGCAGACAAACAGAAGCGAGGTTCTCCCATGAAGATCGGCATTGTTGGCAGTGGCGCGGTCGGCGCGACGACCGCCTATGCCCTGGTCATGCAAGGGATTGGGCGCGAGGTGGTGCTGGTTGACCTCAACAAGGCGCGGGCACAGGCCGAAGCGGACGACATTCTGCATGCAGTCCCCTTCGCACACCCCATGCAGGTGCGCGCTGGCGACTACCCTGACCTGGACGGGGCCAGAGTGGTGATCCTGACAGCAGGCGTGAGTCAACGCCCCGGCGAGACTCGCCTGCAACTGCTGGAACGCAACGCCGCGGTATTCCGTTCCATTGTCCCCCAGGTGCTTCAGCACGCCCCGGAAGCGATCCTGGTGGTGGCGACGAACCCGGTGGACATCATGACTCACCTGACTGCCCGTTATGCAGCGGACTTCGGCGTGCCTTCGCGGCGCGTGATTGGCTCCGGCACCACGCTCGACACGGCGCGCTTCCGGGCCTTGTTGGGACGACACCTGGGCGTTGATCCACAACATGTCCATGCCTATGTCCTGGGCGAACACGGCGACTCCGAAGTGCTGGCCTGGTCAGAAGTCAGCATCGGCGGCATTCCCCTGGAGGAGTTCTGCGTGGATCAGGGCAGCGAAGTGACCGACGAGGTCAAGGCGCAGATTGATGATCAGGTGCGCAACGCCGCCTATCGCATCATCGAGGGCAAAGGCGCGACGTATTACGGCATCGGTAGCGCCCTGGCACGCATCGTCAACGTCATCCTGCGCGATCAGCGGGCAATCCTCACCGTCTGCACACCACAGGCCGAGGTCGCGGGTGTGCCCGATGTGACCGTCGCCCTGCCCAACCTGGTAGGCGGCTCCGGCGTGATCAGCACCTGCCTGTTCGAACTGAGCGATCAGGAGTATGCCGGTCTGCGGGCCAGCGCACAGATCGTGCGCAATGCCATTGCCAGCCTGGACGGGGCGAGCAGTTGAGCGGCTGGCGCGCTGTCATGCTGGCTACTTCCCCCTGTCCGCCAGAACCAGACGCGCCGCCACCCGTCCGGAGAGCATCACCATCGGCACACCACCCCCTGGATGCGTCGTGCCGCCGGCGAAGTAGAGTCCGCGCACGTCCGGCGCGCGATTGTGCGGACGGCGAAACGCTGTCCAGGGCGAATTCGACGACAGGCCATAGAGCGCGCCGCGCCGCGCACCGGTCAGGCGCTGCAGGTCGAGCGGAGTCAGCACCTGCTCGGCGACGACATGCGGTCGCAGGCCAAACGTCGCCAGTCGCTCTCGCACAACCTCGCGGTAAGGATCCGCTTTCTGCGTCCAGTCCCACTGCGACCCCAGCGCGGGCGCGTTGACCAGCACAAACCAGTTTTCGTGGCCAGGCGGAGCGTGATCGGGATCGGTCTTGGCGGTGATGGCGACATAGACGGTCGGCTCGTCCGGAGGGACACCATGCCGGAAAAGGGCGTCGAACTCGCGGCGATAGTCGGACGAGAAGAAGATGTTATGGTGAGCCAGTTGCGAGTGCTGTCCACGCACGCCCCACAGCAGGATAAACGCCGAACACGAGGGTTCCGCCGCCAGCAATCGCTCCACCCGCCGACGTTGCCCTGCCCCTGGTGGCAATAGCCGTTCGTAGACCGTGGCCACGTCCAGGTTGGCGATCACTGCGTCCGCTGCCAGCGTCCGCCCATCAGCCAATAGGACGGCGCACACGCGCCCATCGCGTGTCTCCAGCCGCTCAACCGGCACGCCTGTCTGTATCTCCACACCAAGTTCTTCAGCCAGGCGAGCCAGCGCCTGCGCGATCCTGTACACCCCACCCTGCGGATACCACACCCCACCATTCAGTTCCACGTGCGCAATGACGTTGAGTGTCGCAGGTGCCTGGTAAGGACTCGCACCCACATAGGTGGCGAAACGACCCAACAACTGCCGCAGGTGTGGCGAACGCACGTACCTTTCGATGGCTCGCTGCATGGTGCGCAGGCCGTCCACATGCAGTGCATCGCCCAGGGGAACCCGCCTCAGACTGCGCCAGTCCGGTGGCTGATCGTAGACGAAGACCGGTCCGGTAATGCGGTGCAGGCGAGCAGCATAGCTCAGAAAAGCCAGATAGCCTTCCACATCCCGCCCGTCAAGCGCGGCGATCTGCGCCAGCGTGTGGGGTAACTCGCGCGAGAGGTCGAGTTGCACACCGTCAGGGTAGAAGTAGCGCGTCAGGGGTTCGACCGGCCTGAGCTGCAAATAATCTTCCAGATGCTGCCCGGCTGCTGCGAACAGGTCTTCCAACACGTGCCGCATAGTGATCACTGAAGGGCCGGTGTCCCAGCGGAAGCCGTCCTGGTGCACTTCGCCCATCTTGCCCCCAACCGCTGGATTCTGCTCCACGACGAGCACGCGCACGCCCGCCGCCGCCAGGCGAATCGCCGCACTCAGCCCGCCAACCCCTGCCCCGACGACGATCACCGGACTAATGGGCACGATTCGCCCTCCTCGCTGAGATGATGGTGCGGCCCTTCCAGCGCGGCCCGCCGTAGCGGACATGCCACCACACCGCCTGCGCCGCGATCACCGTCATGAGCAACACCGACAGGGGCATGAGCAGCGCGTCAGCCAGACGCTGACGGGTTGCTCCTGCCGTGATCAGGCGCGCCCCTACCCCCAACGTCACCAGTGCCAGCGGCCAGGAAGACGGTTGTGCTATCAGCCAGACCCAGGGGGCCAGAAAGACCAGCCAGTGGAAGACCGACGCCAGCATAAGGGGGCCAACCCCACCATAACCGGCGATGATATTCTTGGCGAAGCCATCGCGCACAGCAGACCAGCCCGCGTACATGCGGCAGGCAATCAGCCCGTTGCCGTCGGCCATCAGCAGACGCCGCCGCTGCCGTTTGGCCAGGCGAGCCAGCGCCACGTCCTCCACAATGCGGTCGCGCACCGCCGCGTGCCCGCCGATGGCCTGATACGCCTCGCGGCGAAAAGCCAGGCACTGCCCGTTCGCCGCAGCGAAAGCCGCCCAAGGCGCATAGCGCACCAGTAATTCGGGCAGGTAGCCCAATACTACCAGCGCCATCAGAGGCACAACCAGGCGTTCGGCCCAGCCATGCGTTTCCTGCGTCGGCCAGACGGTCAGCACGTCGCTGCGATGGTATTCCAGCAGCGCCATCAGCGCCGCCAGGGCTTCCGGTTGCCAGCGCACGTCCGCGTCGGTGAATACCAGTACGTCACCGCTGGCCTGAGCCGCCAACTGATGACAGGCCCAGTTCTTGCCCAGCCACCCCTCCGGCAACGGCTCGCCAGCCAGGACGCGCAGCCGTTCATCACCCGCTGCTGCCGATCGGGCCACCTGCGCGGTATGGTCGCTGGACTGATCGTCCAGCACGAGCACCTCGAAATCGCGATATGTCTGAGCCAATAACTGCCGGACAGTCGTGCCAATGAGCGTAGCTTCGTCGCGGGCTGGCACCAGCAACGACACGCGGGAGGGTCGCTTCGGCTGTGCCCGGCGCAGACGCGGAAAGGTCACCGCGTTGAGCGCCGCCGTCGCGACTATGACTATCAGCGCCGCTGTCACAGCCCACCATAGCAGTTGCATCAGCGCCCCCCAGTCAGCCGGGCGACCCGTTGCACCAGGGCCGGTTTGAGACCGGGCCGACGGCGCAGGTCGGCCCGCTGCTTCCAGCCCACAACGATCAGGTTGCCGGCGAGCACCGCCAGCCAGACCGGATCGGGGTTGAACCACAGCAGATGCAGCCCAACGCCCCCCAGGGCCAGCATCACCGCCCAGCCGTCCACCGTCAGCACAGCATAGCCGACCGCCAGCAGCAGTCCCAGCATGGTCGGCACGTACCAGAAGCTCAGTCCGGCCCAGATGCCAAACGTCGCCGCCACCGCCTTGCCGCCGTGACCGCGCAACCAGGGCGAAAACGCATGACCCACCACCGGTGCCAGCGCGACCGCTACCAGCGGGGCACCCTGGACGTCCCCGACGAAGTGCGCGAGTCCCACCGGCACGGCTCCCTTCAAGAAATCCAGGGCCAGCGCCAGCCCTCCCCAGCGCAGACCGCCGGCCCGCAACACATTGGTCGCGCCGGGGTTGCCGTCGCCGACGCCGCGCAGGTCTACTCTCAGCGCGTAGCGGGCGATGATCACCGAGAAGGGCACCGATCCGGCCAGCAAAGCAACTATTGCCCACGCCATGCGCGCCACTCTCTTCGCCAGGCTGCCAGTGCCCAGACGCCCATCCCCAGCAAACCGACCAGCGCCGGGCCGGGCTGTTCCCACATGATGCCCAACCCCACGGCCTGAAATAGCCAGACCAGCGTATAGACGATCAGCAATGGACGACGGGGCAGATCGCGTGGATTGACCAGCCAGGTGAGCGCGGTCGCTGTGGCCCACCAGCCGAGGAAATTCACCCAGGGGATGCCGAAGTAACCGCCGGGATGTTCCCACTCCCACAGGCCATGCGCCACCATCTGCGGATCGAGATACAGGTCCCAAGCCGTGAACGCCGCCCCGCTCAACGCCGCAAAGCGCAGGCGACCGCGCCCGCCGTCGGCAACCGGCCGCAGCGTCGCGCTGACCGCCCAGGCCGGCGGCAGCATCATCAGCCAGGCCAGAGGAATCAAGAGCGGCACGCCGAGCAACTGCGGCTGCAGTGCATCCGTGTAGTCGTAGTGACCGAAAGGCACGCCCGTCGCCGCCCCTATCGCTTCCACAGCCCAGGTGAGGGATAACACGATGACCGCAGCGCGCATCATACGCGACAGGGGCCACGCCCGCGCCAGCGCCACCATGCTGACGGCGGCCTGCGCCAGCACCCCCAACGAGGCCAGTAGTGGAATCACATCATCGCCCCACGTCCATCCAGCGATGGGCGTGACGATCCACACCAGCAGCCAGAGCACCAGCAGTGCCAGCCATAGCGACGGCCATCCCTGCCGCGTCCAGCTCTTCGGCCAGTCTCGCTCACGGACAATCGTGATACGCACGGCGTCCTCTCCAGGGGGCCAGGGCCGCCTTCCACCATGCCTGCGCCCGCGGCAGGCTCTCAGGAGCCAGCATCAGGGTCATACCGCAGACGATCAGAGCCGTCGTCAGACTGAAGAATACCACTTCTTCCACTGGCAGCACGCCCGCGATCATCACCCCGGTTGACTGCTCCGGATCAATTGTCCAGGTGCCCGCACGAATGGCCACAGCGTCTACGGCGCACAGATACAATGTGGCTGGAAGGAATGTCGCCAGCAACAAACCTCGCCGCCGCCAGAGGATGTCTGCCCCGAAAGCGACCTGAATTATCAGTGGAATCAGCCCCCACGCCAGTGTCAGGCCCAGGTAGGTACCTGGTCGCCAGCCAGCCACCAGCAGCGCTACGGCGGCCAGCCAGACGATACCGATCACGCCCGTTGCCCAGGCGCGCACCCGGCCAGACACCTGCACCCGCAAAGGAGCCACGAAGATCACCCGCGACAGCGTCAGCAACCATAGCCCCACGAACAGCGTCTGCACTATGAAGAAGACGTACTCTTCCAGCGGGACGTATCCCAGGGTGACGCCGGCAATAAGCGCCGGTTCGTACCACCATACGCCCGTGGCAACCAGGTAATTGTCCCAGGGCGTCGTGTACAGGAGCGCCAACGCCACATGGGCCATCAGCACCCAGCGAACCCATTGCGCCCGCAGCCCTGGCCCGGTGACACGCCCGCGTCGCCCATCGTAGAGCGCCCACAAGGCCAGCATCAGCAGCGGAGGCCCAATGAACTGCGCCAACACACCTGAGTAAGTCACGTCTGTATCCGCCTTGTAGCTGTGCTCGCTTGCGGCAGGTCGATCAGTGTAGATTGTAATGTGCGCACACTGCTCTGCCTATTGGCACTTTCTACGACGCGCCATTTTCTTTATCATATTCTTATCTGTATTTCTGCAATCGCTAATGCAGGCTCTCTATAAGCTATATGTCTCTCTTAGAAATGCCGTCTGCGAGGACAGGGTGCGGTTGCACCTGGGCACTCTTCGGGGGGAATCATGCCCAAAGCGTCTTCTGTCATCATCATCGGAGCCGGAATGGGCGGCCTGGCCACAGCCCTGCGCCTGCGCCATGCTGGTTTCGCCGTCACCGTGCTGGAAAAGCAAGAGCGCCTGGGAGGACGGAGCAACGTCATCGAGGAAAACGGCTTCCGCGTGGACACAGGCCCGACCATCCTGGTGATGAAGGACACCTTCGAAGAGCTGTATCGCGCCATCGGGCACAACCTCGACGAGCGCCTGCATTTCACCCGCCTTGATCCCAACTATCGCATCTACTTTCATGACGGCAGCCATCTGGATCTGTTCAACAGCATGGCGCAGTTGGCCGAAGAAGTCGAGCGCATCGAGCCGGGTTCTACTGCCAGGTTGTTCGAGTTCATCGGGGCGTCGGCGCGCAAGTACCGCCTGGGGATGCCCTTCGTCACGCGCAACTTCGATCACTTCACCGACCTGATGAATCCCCTGACGTTGTGGCATTTGTTTCAGACTCAGTCATACCTGCGGCTCTACAGGCAGGTCGGACGCTTTTTCAAGTCCGACAAACTGCGCAAGGCGTTTTCCTTCCACTCCATGTTCCTGGGACTGTCCCCCTTCGCCGCGCCGGCCATCTACAGTCTGATCACTTATGCCGACCTGGTGCTGGGTATGTGGTACCCCAGAGGGGGCATCTACAGCATTGTCGAGGACATGGCCGCGCTGGCGCAGGAGATGGGAGTTGAACTGCGCACCAACGCCGCCGTAGAGGAAATATGCATCGAAGGGGGACGGGCGCGTGGAGTGCGTCTGGCTTCCGGAGAACAACTGCGCGCCGATCTGATAATCTCCAACGCCGATCTGCCCTATACCTACCAGAAGCTCATCCCCGCCGCTCACCGTCGCCAGTATACCGACACTCGCCTGGCTCGCATGGACTACGCCTGTTCCGGGTACCTGCTCTACCTGGGGCTTGATAAGGTCTACCCAGGGATGCAGCACCAGGCGCTGTATTTCAGCGAGGACTACCGGGGCACCCTGGAGGCCATTTTCAAGACCAAAACTCTACCCGAAGAGCCGTCGTTCCACCTCAACACGCCTACTGTCACTGATCCCTCATTGGCCCCACCAGGGCATAGTCTACTCTACGTGTTGGCCCCCATGCCGAATCTGGACGGTAGCTCTGTAGACTGGGACAGGGCTGCCCCGCAGGTGCGCGAGCAACTCCTGACCAGTCTGGAGCAAATCGTCAGCCCTGACCTGCGCCAGCACATCGTGTGGGAGCGTCAGTGGACGCCGCTCGACTTCCAGTCTCGTCTCAACGCTGTGCACGGCACCGCATTCGGTTCGCTGGCACAGGGGTTCTTTCAGTCCGCTTACTTCCGCCCGCACAACAAGGCCCGTGACATTGAGGGCCTGTACTTCGTTGGTCAGGGTACCTATCCTGGCATAGGCATGCCGATGGTCTTGATCTCGTCTCGCCTGGTAACGGAAAGGATTGTGCAAGAGTGGCACTGAAAAGACCCTCCACCCCCTTGATTGCAACCCTACCCGGACTGACCACCGAAGCCATCTCGCGCACGCTGGCTGCCGACTACCAGCACTGCCATGCCATCATGAGCGCCGCCAGCAAGAACTACTCGTTTGCCAGCCGCATGTTGCCCGCCAACAAAGCGCACCATGTGGCGGCCCTGTATGCCGTACTGCGCGTAGGAGACGATCGCGTGGATGTGCACCATACCGGCTTCGATTCTGCGCGCGCGGCCATTGAGGACTGGCAGACCAGCTACTATCGCGCCTTCGAGACGGGCGACAGCCCTCATCCTGTACTGCGCGCCTACCTGCACACCGCGCAACAGTTTGGCATCGCCCCCGACTTGCTGACATCCTACTTTCGCGCCATGCTCGACGATCTGACCGTCAGCCGCTACGCCACCTTTGCCGACCTGCTGCACTATATGGACGGCAGCGCCATCCCCGTGGGCCGCGCGATGACTCACATCCTGGGCACCACCACGCCCTCCATCTTCGCCGCCTACCCTGCTGCCGATGCGCTCTCTATTGCCATGCAGCTCAGCAACTTCTGGCGCGACATTGGCGAAGACTGGGCGCGCGGTCGCGTATACATCCCCCAGGAAGACATGACTCGTTTTGGTGTCTCAGACGACGATCTGGCTGCTGGCAGGGTGTCCGAAAACCTGATCGCCCTGCTCGAATTCGAGTTTGCCCGCACCGAGCAGTACTACGAGCAGGCCCGGCGGGGCATCGCTCTGCTGGCATCGGGGCGCATCGGTGTGATGAGCGCCCTGGAAATCTACCGGGCCATCATGGACGGCATCCGGCGTAACAATTACGACGTGTTCACACGGCGGGCGGGCACGTCCACCCCTCGAAAGATCGCGCTGATATGGCGAGCCTGGCGACAGGTGCGGCAGATGGCTCCGGAGATGTGAGCAACTGAAACCTTGGCCAGACTGGGATGTAGACGACAACGATCTGCCCAGAGCGGGACGGCTGCGGTCGCCCAAGCATTCCGACTGGCGGGAGGAGATGAAACAAAATCCTGCCGCCAGGCTGCTCAAGCCGCGCACAGGATCGTGAATGGGGAGGTACAAGAAGCCTGTAAAAGTAGTCGGGGCGCCCGGACTTGAACCGGGGACCTCTTGCACCCCATGCAAGCGCGCTAGCCAAGCTGCGCCACGCCCCGTTGACTGATGCGCCTATAGTAGCGATTGAGGGGA
>DAOTZZ010000151.1:0-37403 GCA_034433965.1 Anaerolineae bacterium | reverse complement strand
CGCTGGCTCCAATTGCTTCGGTGATGCCGTTGACCAGCAGGTTGGGCAGCAGACTGGTGTACAGACTACCTGGCCCGATGACGATCAGATCGGCGGCCAGGATGGCCCGGATCGCGGCAGGAAATGCTCGCACGTGATCGGGCTGCAAGAAAACACGCTCGATCTGCCCGCCAGCCTGCGGGATTTGCGATTCGCCCACCACGCGGCGAGCGCTGCTTTCACCGGGCACACGCACCTCGGCCACCAGCGTCACTCCTTCGTGCAACGTGGCAGGCAACACCTGCCCCTCAATGGCCAGCACACGCCCCGTTTCCACCACCGCGCGATCCATCCCGCCGGTGATGTCGGCCAGGGCAGTCAGAAACAGGTTGCCCAGGCTGTGCCCTTCCAGTCCGCCGTTGGCGAAGCGGTACTGGAACAACTGAGTCATCAGGTCTTCGTCGTCCGCCAGCGCCGCGATGTTGCTGCGCAGGTCACCTGGCGGGGGTACACCCAGTTCCCGGCGTAGCCTGCCCGAACTGCCGCCGTCGTCGGCCATGGTCACGATGGCGGTCAGGTTACCTGTGTAGACCTTCATGCCGCGCAGGACGCTTGGCAGACCGGTGCCACCGCCGATGGCGACAACCTTCAGGCCACGCTGCCGCCGACTGTGCGCCACCATGGCATCAATCAGGGAAGCATGGCGACGGTCGGCGAAAGGCGCGAGGATGGAGCGGTTCAACTGGAAGATGGCGATTATTGTTGCGCCAAGCCCGATAACCGCTGCCACCAGAACACGCGCCCACGCTGGCAGGAAACGCAGGGTGAGGACATACAGTCCTTCTGGCAGAGCTTCGGTGCGGTAGAGGGTCACGATGACCTGCGCCAACCCCACCGCCAACACCGTGATGCCAAAGAACAGCAGAGCCAACCATCGCTTGACGCGCAGGCCCGGTGTCAGCCACTTGAGCATGGCGTGGCGCGTCCGCCGCTGGTAGCCCTTCACCCCACGTACTCCGGCATAATCCGGCAGTCTTTGGACCTGACGATCCGGCGGCAGATTGTAGCCAGCCATGACGATTTTCACAATATCATTGCGCATACGTTTTGCCGTCAACGATCACTTTGCCGGGCGGCGCTGTCGTGTTACAACTAGAGCCTGATGGATGGACGCAAACCTGAGAAATGAGGATGCGACATGGCGAACTTCGATCTGATGCGCCGCCTGGCGCTTGAAGAAGGTGGCAAGATTCTGTTGCTGGTGATGGACGGCCTGGGTGGGTTGCCGCGCGAAGTGGGCGGTCCGACCGAGCTGGAAGCCGCACACACGCCCAATCTCGACCGGCTGGCCCGCGAGGGTTCGGTGGGGCTGAGCATTCCAGTGGCGCGGGGCATTGCTCCTGGCAGCGGGCCAGCACACCTGGCGCTTTTCGGCTACGATCCGCTGGTGTACGAGATCGGGCGCGGCGTGCTCGAAGCGACGGGCATCGGCCTGGAAGTGAAACCCGGCGATGTGGCCATTCGCGGCAACTTCTGCACGGTGGACGAGAACGGCCTGATCACCGACCGACGCGCCGGACGTATCTCGACCGAGGAAGGGGCGAAGCGCGTCGCCTTGCTGAAGGATATTCAGATTCCCGGCGTGCAGATATCCATCGAGATCGCCAAGGAATACCGCTTTGCGATGGTGTTGCACGGCGAGGGGTTGCACGGGGCCATCGCCGACACCGACCCGCAACAGACGGGTGTTGCCCCGCTGCCTGCGCGAGCGCTTGAACCTGCCGCCGAGAAGACGGCAGCGCTGGTCAATCAGTGGCTGGAAGAGGCACGCAGGCGGTTGAAGGGCCAGGAACCAGCCAATATGTGCACCTTGCGCGGATTCGCCATGGAGCCGGGCCTGCCGAAGTATCGCGACGTGTACAAGCTCAGGGCGGCCTGCGTGGCGGTCTATCCCATGTACAAAGGTGTAGCCAGCCTGGTGGGCATGGATGTGATCGAAACCACGGCACACGACACCACGCAGGATCAGTTCAACAAAGTGGCACAAATCTGGGATCAGTACGACTTCGTCTTCTGCCACATCAAATACACGGATAGCCGGGGCGAAGATGGCGATTTCGACGCCAAAGTGAAGGTCATCGAGGGGGTGGACGCGGCTCTGCCCACGCTGCTCGACCTCAAGCCCGACGTGCTGATCGTCACCGGCGATCACTCGACCCCGGCCACGTATCGCGCTCACTCCTGGCATCCGGTACCAACCCTGTTGTGGGCACCGGCCACGCACATGCCCGATCGCGCCCAGGCATTCGGCGAGCGCGAGTGCATGATGGGCGCACTGGGGCAGTTCCCGGCGACCGATCTGATGCCGCTGGCGCTGGCTCACGCCAAACGCCTGCAAAAGTTCGGCGCATAGGGGTCGCTGCAGAGACGATGCAACGGGGTGGCGAGGGGATCAGGCCGCCCCGTTTGTTTTGACGCTGCGGCTTGCTCGTCGTTCCAGCGCATGAGCGCAGAACAGAATGATCAGGCTGCTGATCAGGCTCAGGAAGCCAACGCTGAGGGCAGCGTCGAACCAGAACTGCTGCGGGAACAGCCGGATCAATGTATCGCTGGTGCTGAAAATCCAGGTGTCTCCTTCAAAAAACAGCGCGTGAAAGCTATCGAAGAAGAACGGCCAGCCCACCAAAGCCAGCACCAGCAACCCTGCGATCAGGAAGATGGTCAACAGTGCGCCATCAGACAACGCCAGCCATGCCCAGCGACGAGTGTTGCGGCGGCGGGCGAGCAGGGCCGTGCTGACGATCAGCACGACAGCCAGCGTCGCCAGTGTCCGCAAGGCAGCCCGCGTCACTGCTTTCACATCCTCCATGTGCTGCAGTTCCCTGGCATTGAACAAGGGCTGACCGTTGGGGAAAGTCAGTCGTTCCAGATAGCTGATATCCGCGTCGTTGTGTAGATAGCGCACGGCATAGGGGGCGTAGTGCAATCGGTCGTCGCGCGTGAAGCCGAAACGGTCAGCGGGGAAACCGGGGCGGTGGTATTCGATCTGCAGAAATACCTCGGTCATGACCGCGCGGACGCTGCTCAGCACCAGCACCGGCGGCAGGGTGAGAACCACGATCGCTCGCAGCGTGCGGATCAGCCATGACGGTTCTGCGGGTGGGGCAGGCTTAATGTCAGAAAGCAGGGCGGGGTCGGTTGGCATGGTCTGCTCCGTAGTGCTCACTGCGCCAGTTCATTGATTCCGCCTTTCAGCAGGAACTCGATGACCATGCGATCCACCAGCATTTCCACTGGGGCGCGATCGTCGGTGAAACGAGGGCCGGACGCGACAGAGGGAACCAGCGCGTTCCAGGCGTCGGCCAGCACTTCGCGCAGGATAGGGGAAGCGTCCGGCGGAAGCGCTGCGATGTTGGCGATCAGGTTTTCCGGCACGGTCGGCTGTACAGTGGCGATCAGGATCGAATTGTAGGCATCTGGCACGTCGAGCGTGTGCACGCAGGGGAATACGTCGAGCAGAGTGCGGGTCATGGCCTCTACCAGTCGGCGGTCGCTGCTCGTGCGGCCAACGTTGATCGCCAGTACGCCGTCGGGCGCCAGGTGATCGCGCACTTCGCGGAAGAATTCGACAGTGGTGAGGTGCCAGGGGACGTAGGGCACGCGGTAGGCGTCTACGCCGATCATGGTGTAACCATCACCCAGACGGCTGAGGCCAAAGCGTCCGTCTTCCACAATGACGTTGAGGTTGGGCATGGTCATGTCCATGTAGCGCCGGCCCGCCTCGACAATACCAGGATCAATCTCGATCCCGTCCATAGGCAAGCCTGGATAGACAGCCTGATGCTGCCGGGCAATCGTCCCTGCAGCCAGGCCAATGATGGCAATGCGCTGCACACGCTCCGGCCCGAAGGGCGGCGCATTGAAATAGGGCGCGGCCAGGAAGAATCCCCAGGTACGCCGGAAGTAGATTTCGGTGGGATGCCATTGCGAATGAATGCCCTGCCCCTCGTTGAGCAACAGATAGCGATAACCCTCGTCGTCCTCTACAACCTGAACCAGGTTGTAGGCCGACTCGTCTTCATAGAGCAGAGTCATATCGGAGGGCGGTGGACGCAAGGGGCCGCGCAGGGCGATGACCGTCAGAATCAGCAACAGGACAGGCATCCACAGCAACTTGAGAGCCGCTCGCCGATTCTGACTGGCAACTCCTACCAGCCCTACCACCATCAACACTCCGGCGAACGCCAGAAAAGTGCGGGTCGTGCCGATCTGCGGGATGAGCCACAGCACGGGCGTGAAATTGCCGATGATGCTGCCCAGGGTGGAGATGGCGTACATCTGCCCGGCAGTACGCCCGGAGTCGGAAACAGAGGTCAGCGCCAGCCGCAGGGCGAACGGGGAGATGAAACCCAACAGTGTCACCGGCACGGCGAAGAGCACCAGGACGCTGAGGAAAGAGCCGACGGTCACTGCTGCATCGAAGTCCTGGACGGCCTGGGCGGCCAGGCGCAAGATGGGACGGGCGATCAAGGGGATCAGGCCGGAGAAGAACGCTGCCCAGGTGAGTAGCGTGTAGAACATGAGCGGGGTGGGCCAGCGGTCGGCGACACGCCCGCCAATGAAGTAACCGGCGGTCAGGTAGATCAGGATCAGGCCAATGATATTGGCCCACACGATATTGCTGGTGCCGAACACACTACCCAGCAGCCGCGAGGCAGAAATCTCGACGGCCAGTGTGGTCATGCCGCCGGTGAGGACGGCTACGTAGAGCAGGCGGCGCTGACTGGGCACCTGAGCTATCTGCTGGCTCACAGAGGCGTTCTCCTGGCGCGTTCAGTTCAACGGTCGGTACCGCCCCATACGATAGCTGAGAGCGGAAGTGAGATCGTCATCCTGACGAATGATATACACGGTCAGACCGGCTGCTTCAGCCATCTGTTGCAGGTGAGGCAGCCGGGATAGCGGCGCGCCGAAGCTGTACGCATCGAGCAGCACCGCGATCACGCGCATTCCCCGTCGTACCAGCGTATGCGCTTCCGCAATCCAGCGCTCGTGCTGCGCAGCGGTGATCAGCACGACGGTTGTGCCGCGTCCCAGATGCATGGCTTCCAGCGCGAGCATCTGGTCGAACGATAGATCGCTTTCGCTGCGGGCGGTCGCCAATATTTCCAGGATGCGGGTAAGCTGGCGTGGCCCGCGGTCGGGCTGCACGATTTCTCGCCGGGGAGCATAAGTGACAAAGCCCAACGCCCGACCCTTGTTGACGAAGTACTGGGCCAGCGAAGCCGCGATGGTCACGCTGTATTCTTCGGTCGAAGGGGGTAGATGCGGCGGGACAATCGGCAGATAACCGTTGGCGTAAGCCGGAACGCGCTCAACCAGGCTGCCCGCCGACAGATCGAGAAAAACCCATACATCGGCCAGCGGATCAAGCTCGAATTCCTTGACCATGACCTGCTCGCGGCGGGCGGTACTGCGCCAGTGAATGCGGTTGTAGCTGTCGCCGGGCTGATACTCGCGCACACCGGCAGCGTTGGTGGTGACTACATGTGTGCGGCGGCGTACTGCCTCTCCGCCGGAGAGCGGACCAACCGGAGCGGCAAAGCCATGTACTGGCACTGTCAGGGGGTAGACGATGATCGTCGAACTGGCGGGGAAGCGTCGCACATATTGGAATAGCCCGAACGGATCGCCACTGACAAGAGTCATGGGGCCAAGGGTGAACTCGCCGCGGCGGGTGCAGAGCGTCCGCACGTCCCAGCGATAGCCTTTGCGCGGCCACAAGAGTGGCACCACATGACTGGCGTTGTGACCGGGCAGAGTGGAGTGATCGCGTACTTCTACCCACAGTTTGGGCAACAATGCCGTATTCCGCACATGAAAGGTCTCGTCAAGCGGCTGTCCTACCTGTGCCCGCCGCGCCATCGTATAGCGGGAGATCATCAGCCAGTTGACTGTCGTCCACGACCAGACAAACGCGCCAATCAGCACCGCGCCCAAGGCATAGGCCAGAGTGAAGAAGAAGGCCCGTCCGCTGAGCGCTCCAGCCACCAGGCAGAAGATGATCAGCGAGTAGAAGGCATTGCGGCGATTCGGCATGGATATCTTTCAGACGACGCTAATAGCGAGCGCCGACAGTGGCACCCGGCACCGGCACGGCAGCAAGCAAGCTGTGCACAATGCTGCTGGCCGAAATGTTCTTGATACGCGCGTTGGGGCCGACGATGATGCGGTGAGCCAGAGTCGGCTCGGCGAGGGCTTTGATGTCATCTGGAATGACGTAGTCGCGCCCGATGACGGCAGCCCGTGCCTGGGCGGCACGATAGAGCGCCAGCGCGCCGCGCGGGCTGGCTCCCAGATACACGTCAGGGTGCTGACGGGTCATCGTTACCAGGTTGACGATATAGCTCTTGATGTCGTGGTTCAAATAGACATCGCGCACGGCTCGTTGTGCCGCGAGAAGTTCCTCTACACTCACAACCTGCGTCAGTCCGATCAGAGGATGCTGGTACTGCTGCGAATCCAGCATGGCAATCTCTTCCTGGGGCGTGGGATACCCAAGCCGGATGCGCAACATGAAGCGGTCCAGTTGAGCCTCCGGTAGGGGGAAGGTGCCCTCATATTCGATGGGATTCTGGGTGGCAATCACCAAGAACGGCTCTTCGAGGGCGTAGGTGTGCCCGTCTACCGTGATCTGCCGTTCTTCCATGGCTTCGAGCAGGGCAGCCTGAGTCTTGGGCGTGGCGCGGTTGATCTCGTCGGTAAGCACGATCTGCGACATGATCGGGCCGGGGCGGAACTCGAATTCGCGTGTTTGCTGGTTGAACACCGATACGCCAGTGACATCCGATGGCAGCATATCGGGCGTGAACTGGATGCGGCTGAAGGAAGCGCCAATGGAGCGAGCCAGCGCCCGCGCCAGCATCGTCTTGCCGACGCCGGGTACATCTTCGATCAGAATGTGTCCCTGGCAGAGCAACCCCAGCACAGTCAGGCGAATTTCGTTGCGCTTGCCGATGATCACCTGGGACACGTTGTCAATGATGCGCTCGGCAACACTCTGAACGATACTCATCAACCCCGGCCTTTATCCAGTAATGGGCGGAAACTGCGCAGATTATAGCGCAGCCCGGAATGGCCAGAAAGAACGGTTGCCCTGCGCCTCCATGCCGGCTGGGCGCTGCAAGTCTAGCGGCGTGCCGAGAAGTCTTCCCAAGCGCGCTGAACGTAGCTGGTGATGGTCCGCTGGAAGACTGCCGAGTCGAAACGCATGGCATGAGCGCGAATTGCTTGAGGATCGTAGGCGCTAGAGTCAAAGCGCTGCAGGATCGCAGCGAGAGCCTCGACGCTCTGCTCTGTGAAGAATTCACCGGTGCGCCCAGGTATCACCGTATCCAATGCCCCTCCACCACGGAAGGCGATCACCGGTCGCCCGGCAGCCTGTGCTTGCACGGGCACGATGCCGAAATCCTCCAGGCCGGGGAAGATCAGCGCCCGACAACGCGCCAGCAGGTCGGGTAACTCGTCCTCCGGCACAAAGCCCAGAAAGCGCACAGTCGGCCCGGCCAGGCTCTCCAGGCGAGCGCGGTCGCGTCCTTTGCCAGCTACCAGCAGAGGTAGGCCCAACCGGGTACAGGCTTCGATGGCGAGATCAATGCGCTTGTACGGCACCAGCCTGGAGACAACCAGGAAGTAGTCGTCGGGATGTGGGGCGATGGCGAAACGGTCGGCGACTTCTACTGGCGGGTAGATCACCACGGACTCGCGGCGGTAATAGCGCCGGATGCGATCCTGAATCTCAGTGCTGATGGCGATCAGGTGATGGACGCGCTGTGCAGCGGCGAAATCCCAGTGCCGATAGAGGCGCGCCACGATCCGCGCCGCCAGGCGCACGGCTCTTCCGAAATTCTCGCGAGCCAGATAGTCATCCAGATTCCAGATATAGCGGGTGGGAGCCAGGCAATAGCAGATATGCAGGGTGCGCGGGCCGGTACGGACCCCATGACAGAAACCGCTCTTGTTGCTGAGCACTACATCGTAGTCGGAAAGATTGGTGGTGCGCCAGGCCAGGGGGTAGAGCGGCAGATAGCGCTGGTGTGCCCGATGAATTCCCGGCAGGCGATTCAGCCAGGAGGGGCGAATATCCCAGGCCCGGTACTGCTCTGGCATCAGATCGGGCGCATAGATGCTGGTGTAGATCGGCGCGTCAGGATAATAACGCACCAGGTGTTCCAGCACGTCCTCAGCGCCGCCGATCTGATTCAGCCAGTCGTGCACCAGGGCGAGTCTCATGGCGATCAACCTTCCTGGGAGGGAGGAAGCAGGGCGCGCACCGGTGCGTAGGAGGCGCGGTGCGCCGGGCATGGCCCGAATTGTTGCAGCATCCGCTGGTGCAGGGGTGTGCCATAGCCCTTGTGCAGATAAAAGCCGTACTGCGGGTAGAGATCATCCAATTCGGCCATGTGATGATCGCGGATTACCTTGGCAACAATGCTGGCAGCGGCAATACTGAGCGAGCGCTGATCTCCCTTGATCAAGGGGAAACAGGGAAGAGCGGGCAGATCGAGGCGCAGGGCATCAGTGAGCAGGGCCTCTGGTTGCACTGTCAACTGGGCGATGGCGCGCTGCATGGCCAGACGGGTTGCCGGGACGATGCCCAACGCATCGATTTCCTCGCGCGTTGCATGCCCGGCGGCCACTGTCACCGCGATCTGTACGATAACCGGGAGCAGGCGCTCGCGCTGTGCAGCGGTGAGCTGTTTGGAGTCATTCACGCCTTCCAGCGCATGGGCCAGGTCGAAGCGATCCAGAGGTAGAATGACTGCGCCAACCACTACTGGCCCGGCCCAGGCTCCACGTCCGGCTTCGTCCAGGCCGGCGATGTAGCGGTAGCCCTGCCGATACAGGGTATATTCATGGCTGAGGTCAGCGCTGTGTATCATGTCTTGGGAGGGTCGTAAAGACCGCGCAGTCCATTGCGGCGTATCTTGAGTACCTCGATGAACATATCTATCGAATCCCGCAGCGGGTTGATGCGGGTGCGATCGCTGTAGTACCAGTCTATGGGCACTTCGACGATGCGAAAACCCCACCGGCGCGCCGCGTAGAGTATCTCCACGTCGAAACTCCAGCCATTCATCGTCTGCAACGGGAATAGCTTCTCTGCCACCTCACCGCGAAACATCTTGAAGCCACACTGCGTGTCTTGCAGACCAGGCACGGCGATCAGGCGCACGATGGTATTGAACACCCGGCCCATCAAGTGACGGTGCCAGGGTTCGTTGTAGCGCACTGCGCCGCGAATTTCACGGGAAGCAATCGCAATGTCGTAGTCAGCGAGGTTGGGCGGCAGGAAACGATCTACCTGTTCGATGGGCATGGACAGATCGGCATCGCAGATGAAACGATACTCACCCTGTGCGGTCAGTATGCCTGTGCGCACGGCAGCACCTTTGCCTTGCGTGCCTTCGAAGATACCTCGCACGAAGGCATAGCGCTTGGCGAAATCAGCGATGATGGCACCGGTGCGATCTTTGCTGTTGTTGTCCACAACCAGCACTTCGACGGAATAGGATTTCGTCCGGACGAAGGAGGCAATGGCCTCCAGGCTGCCTGGCAGCCGGGCTTCCTCGTTGTAGGCGGGGATGACGATGGACAGGTAAGGTCGTTCGGATTGGGGGGAATTGGCCAGTTGAGTCACCGCCACATCACTTTCTTGAGGACGCCGGCCTGTCGGCAGGCATAGGCGTCATGATCGACTCCAGGTACTCAATAGATACACGGCGAGATCGCTGAATGACGCGCCGTTTGCGCAACATGCGCGGAATGCCAAGCACGCCAGCCAACATGCCGCGCAGCCTGGCCCGTGCGGCTGCGCCACGCCAGGCACGTACCGCCTCCCTGGCGAGGCTCAATTGTGCTCGCAGAATCTTGAGGCCATGTTTGCGCCACAGCGGACCAGGGTAATTCTTGACCAGCAGCCAGATCAGATTACGGCCATCGTAATAGCTGGCAGTGACCCCACCCCCGGTAGCCGATAAGCGATGATAGACCACAGCAGCGGGCGTATACACACACCGATACCCGGCCAGTTGGGCGCGCCAGGCGAGATCCATGTCTTCGCACGAGAAGAAGAAGTCATCGTCGAGCAGACCGATTTCTTCGAGCATGGTACGGCGGTAGGCTGCCGCGCCCCCACAGGCGCTGAAGACGTAGGTCTCCTGATCGTACTGGCCCTCGTCTTTCTCCCAGACACCGCGGTTGAAAAGCCGCCCGTCCACGCGGAAGAGGTCCCCAGCGGTGTGAAAGCGGTCGCGCTGGTCGAAGAGCAGGATTTTGCAGGCGACCAGCCCCGCTTCGGGGTGACGGGCGAAGGCTCCAACCAGAGCCGCCGCCCAGCCCGGATCGGCTTCGGTGTCGTTGTTCAGCAACGCGATGATCTCGCCCTGCGCAGCCTGGATGCCCGCATTGCACGCGCCGGTGAAGCCCCGGTTCTGGGGCAGAACGATCAGGCGCACTTCCGGATAGTCTCTGGTGACCAGTTCGCGCGACGCATCTGTTGAGGCATTGTCTACCACCAAGATTTCCAGCGGCGTGTACTCCTGGTGACGCAGCGAGTCCAGGCAGGTGGGCAGGTGATGCGCCCCATTCCAGTTGGGAATGACGACCGAGACCAACGGCCTGGAAGGTAGGTTGGCCATGAGGCGCTCCTAGGATGCGCGCAACCCTTCGGCGCGCAGAAACTCGGCCAGCGCGTCTTGCCAGGGGCGCAGGACGATGCCCAGGCGGGCGGCGGCGACGTTGCGTAGCACTGCGTATTCCGGCGGGCGCGATGCTCGCTGAAACTCGGCCAGGGCAATTGGCTCGATAGGGGTGTCGCTCAGCCCCGCAGCGACCAACGCCGCCTGGGCGAATTGAAAGCGCGACGCCTGACCCTCGTTGACCAGGTGATACACACCATAGCAATCTGTCTCGACCAGGCGGGCGATCGCTTCAGCCAGGTCGTCACAATAGGTGGGGGTGCTCACTTCGTTGACCACAACGCGCAGGCGTCCCCCGGACCGGGCCTGCTGCAGAATACTGTGAACGAAGTTGCGCCCGCCGTGCGCGAACAGCCACGAGGTGCGGATGATGTAGTGCCGCGGTATCAGCTCGCGTACAACCTGTTCACCCACCCACTTGCTGTAGCCATAGGGATTGATCGGGTTGGGGGGATCGTATTCCAGGTAGGGACGGCCAGATCGCCCGTCAAAGACTTCGTTAGTGCTCACATACGCCAGAGCCGTGCCATGCTCCAGGCACGCCTGGGCGATCACCTGCGTGCCGAAGCCGTTGACGTGTAGAGCCTCGTCGGGGTGCTCGGCGCAATAGTCAACGGCAGTCAGAGCGGCACAATGGATGACCAGGGCTGGCGTTGCCTCAGCAAAGGCGCGCGCCACGGCATGACGATCGGTCACGTCAACGGTATCGGTGTCTATGCCCCAAACCTGGTGCGGGCGCTCTGACAGGGCCCGTATTAGCGCGTTGCCCAGGCGTCCGTTGGCTCCGGTGATAAGAATACGCATGATGTGTCTTTCCTGGTGAGTAGAGCAGTTGCACGGGCACAATCCAGGCGGCACGGCAGGATTATAGCCGATTCGAGGCGAGGCGTAAATCGCCGCCGAACCGTGGGCGTGCAAAATATGTCAGGTAGTTTGCTGCGCTCTGGTTTACCTCACCCCTGCCAGCCTAGACTGGCTGAGGGGGCGAGCCGAGCAAAGCGAGGCTGAGGGTGAGGTAAATGCTCCCGTGTCAAGCGGATCGCTGACAACCTTTGCATGCACCCCGAACCATCCCGGCCAGGCGAACAGCGGCGTTATCATGCCGTTGTTTGTTCTGCGATAATAGATGAGTGGCTTGCTTGACATTCAGGTTGAGAAAACGTTATAATTTCGTCAGCGAACGTGGGGAAAAAAAGTAAAGCCGCGCCAATCTTCTCGCGTACACGAGTTGGCGGCTTAACTTTTTTCATACTCTGTGAGGCTCCCAGCGTGTCTACTTCGCCCGACCAACACTATGTGAACCGGCGAGTCCTCAAGATCAATGTGGGGTTCCTGTTGGCGGAAGGGGTGGGGTACTACCGCGATATGGTCATCGAGTTGCCACGGGTGCAGCTCGATGACGATCTGACCCTCGACTTTCTGCGAGGCAACCTGCGTTTCAGCCGCAATTCACGGGGCATCCTGGTACAGGGACAGCTAGAGACTCACGTGCTGTCGGAATGTACACGCTGCTTGCGCCCCATCTTCGTGCCGGTGAAGCTGGAAATCGAGGAGTTATTTGCCTTTCCACCTTCCGGTCTGGTGGCGTTTTCCGTGGCCGAGACGGGCATCCTCGATCTGGCTCCGCTGGTCCGCGAAGAGGCGATCCTGGGTGTGCCTATGGTAGCACTCTGCCGGCCCGATTGCGCTGGTCTGTGTCCGCAGTGTGGGCACGATCTCAACGAAGGGCCGTGCGAGTGTGTGCGGGAGCGGATCGATCCACGCCTGGAGATTCTGCGCGCACACCTGCGATCTGGGCGCTCTCCAACAGGCGACGAATGAAATAAAGGACGCGCATAAGCAGCGCGAGAAATACCAAGGGGGTGGACGTTGGAAGAGCATACCTTTGATGTCCAACGAGACAGTGATGCTTCTGTCCGCGCCATCATGGCTGTGTTGCTGGAAAAAGCCGATCAACAGGGGTTTGTGACCACAGACGACATCATAGACGCGATGCCCGACAGCGACGAGGCCATGGAGCAGCTAGAGGAAGTCTTTTCGTGGCTGCATACCGCGGGGATCGAGGTCTTTGGCGATCGACCTGATGCGCTTGATCTCGAAGCATTGGAGGAAGTGCTTGACGAAGACGAGGAAGATGAAGACGCCTACGATCTGAGTGGCGTGGCTTCCGACGACACAGTTGGTCTCTACCTCAAAGAGATGGCACGGGTGCCTCTGTTGACCAATGAGGAAGAGGTAGAGCTGGCCATGCGCCTGGAGGCGGGTAACCAGGCACGTGAAAAGCTGGCCCGCCTGGATGGGCAGCTCGATGAGGAGACACGTCAGGCGCTAGAAGCGATTGTCGAAGATGGCCGGGCCGCTCGCGATCATCTGATCAAGGCCAATACGCGGCTGGTGGTCAGCATCGCCAAGAAGTACATGGGGCGGGGCGTGCATTTTCTCGATCTGATCCAGGAAGGCAACCTGGGTCTGATGAAGGCAGTCGAGAAATTCGACTATAAACGCGGCTATCGCTTCTCGACATATGCGACCTGGTGGATTCGGCAGACCATCACGCGGGCGATCGCCGACCAGGGCCGCACCATTCGGGTACCGGTGCACATGTCGGACCGCATTCGGAGGCTCTACAAGACTGCCCGGCAGCTTGAGCAAGAGAATGGGCGCAAGCCCACGCCCGAAGAGATTGCCGAGCGGATGGGGTTGGAGCCGCGTAAGGTGCAGTGGATGCTCAAGGTAAGCTGGCGTCCGATGAGCCTGGAACGTCCGGTTGGTGAAGAGGAGGACAGCGAACTGGGCAGCTTCATCGAAGACCTCAGTACGCCGACGCCCACGCAAAGCGCCTATGAGAATCTGCTGCGCGAGAAGGTAGAGGAGGTGCTGAGCACACTCACCGCCCGCGAGGCACGAATCTTGCGATTGCGTTTTGGGTTGCAGAACGGGCGTAGCTATACGCTGGAAGAAGTCGGACAGAAGTTCGGACTGACGCGGGAGCGAATCCGGCAGATCGAGGGGCGGGCTTTGCGCCGACTGCGCCATCCTCGCCGCTCGCGACACCTGCGTGATTTCACGTAACAGATAGCATTGCTGTCGGTCGCATTTTGTCAGAGCGCTACCCGCTTTGGGGGCGCTCTTTTGTTGCGAAGTGCGGGCGTGTTGACATCCCTCTCTAATCTCCGTATACTCCGAACCGTCTCAGGACTTATCGCCGCCGCTTGCCGCGCGTGAGGAGGCAGGGGTTATGCAGGGGAGCAGCAGCTTTCGCTTGGTTGTGCGTCGTGGCCCGCAGCCCAATCAGGTTTATCCGCTGGAACAGGGCATCGTGACGCTGGGGCGAGACATCACCAATGACATTGTGATCAATGACCCCGAAGTGAGCCGTCATCACTGCCGCCTGACGCAGGGCGTAGGGGGCTACACCATTGAAGACCTGGGTTCGACGAACGGCACGTTTGTCAACGGGCAGCGGCTGACCGGGCCTCGCCCGCTGTCTCCAGGAGACATGGTGGGCCTGGGCGAAACGGTTACCCTGGCCTACGAACTGGCAGAGGCGGGTTACGCGGCGGCCCCTGGCCAGGCGGCCACCATGGTTGGTGGGCCACAGCCTGGGCCAGCTCCTTATGCCCGACCGGAAGCTCCGTACGGGCCTCAGCCGGCAGGGGTTCCCCCTGTAGTTCCTGCCTATGGGGTTGCTCCAGCGCAGCAACCCTACGGTGTTGCCCCGCAGCAACCGATGGGGTACGAGTACGGTTACCAGGAGGAATCCTATGAGGAAGGCGGCGGGGCAGGTCGCTGGGTCGTCCTGGGGTGTGGCTGTTTCCTGGTGCTGTGCATCGTGACCTCGGTGATCGGGGGTATCATCATTGACGCGAAATGCTGGTGGGATGACATCCCCGTCATCTCAGAAGCGTTCGACCTGGGCATCCGTGAAGGGGCAACGTGCCGCTAGCTGACATCTCGGGGTCGTGCCAGTGAGTAACCTGCTGTCAGTCGAGGAGGTACTCACGCGCGTTCTGGCGCGGATACGGGTTCTCCCATCGGAAAATGTATTTGTCGCCGATGCTCTGGGGCGGGTGCTGGCCGAAAATATCACTGCCCCATTCGCCGTGCCGCCTTTCCGCAACTCGGCCATGGATGGCTATGCAGTGCGCGCGGCGGATGTGGCCAATGCCACACCTGAAACACCCGTCTATGTGACTCCCATCGAAGATATCTCCGCTGGCCGAATGCCGGAACGAACCGTCGGGCGAGGCGAGGCCGCGCGGATCATGACCGGCGCGCCGCTCCCCCCTGGAGCTGACGCAGTCGTGCCCGTCGAAGATACTGATGATCGCTGGCGTGTGGAAGGATACACGCCACTACCGTCGCGCGTGGCGGTTTTCCGGCCTGTGGCTGCCGGTGGCAACGTGCGCCCTGCCGGGGAAGACATTCAGGCTGGACAGGTCGTCTTGCAGGAAGGCACAGTTCTGCGGCCACAGGATATCGGCGTCCTGGTCTCGCTGGGATTCAGCACACTGACTGTGCATCGGCAACCGCGCGTCGCCATTCTGGCAACAGGAGACGAACTGGTCGAAGTGGGTCAGCCGCTGGCTCCCGGTCAGATTCACAACAGCAACAGCTATATGCTGGCTGGCTTGGTGCAGCAGTGTGGCGGTCTTCCGTTCCGCCTGCCGGTGGCACGGGACACTCTGGACGAGGTGCGTACTCGCTTCGAGGAAGCGCTGGCGCTACAACCAGACTTCGTGCTGAGTTCGGCGGGGGTGTCGGTGGGCACTCACGACGTGGTGCGCGCCGTGGTCGAACAACTGGGGCGCATCGAGGTATGGCGTGTAAACATCAAGCCGGGCAAGCCACTGGCCTTTGGACAGGTTGGCGGCGTGCCTTTCTTTGGCCTGCCCGGCAATCCGGTCTCGGCGATGGTGACGTTCGAGTTGTTCGTCCGGCCCGCCCTGCGCAAAGCGCTCGGAATGGATCCGCTGGCCGTGCCACTCACCACTGCCGTGCTGGATGAAGACCTGACGCTGGATGGCCGTCGCACCTATTTGCGTGTCGTCCTGCGCGAGCGCGACGGAGAACTCGTCGCCCGCACCACGGGCACGCAAAGCTCCGGCGTGCTGATGTCCATGGTGTTGGCCGACGGCCTGATGATTATCCCCGAAGGGCAAACGCGCGCCACCGCTGGCAGTCGTTTTCCCGTGCGGCTGCTCCGCCCTTTGCTACATTTGGATTGAGTGGGACTGCCTTCAGAGCGCTGCTGCTTGTCTGGCGGTCTCCAGAGCGTTCAGCATTTCCGCCACGCTAGTGAACTTGACGCGCGGGCGTCCTACGGCTTCACCCCGCTCGATTTCCAGGCGGTCGAGCAGCCGCCAGTCCTCGTAGGTTACATAGCGGATGCCGCGCTGCTGTAACAGGTCGGGGATGGCTTCGCGCGCCAGGTTAGCCGGGCAGAAGTGTTGGTGAAAGGCCATGTCGCGCAGCAGATACTCGACGGTCTCCTGCGCGTCGGGCTTGTTCGAGCCGATAATGCCAACGGCTCCGCGCTTGATCCAGCCGACTGCGTATTCACCGCGCATTCGCTCGCCATGTTCGTTGATCACCCGACCGCGCTTGTTGGGGATGATACTCTGCTGATCGTCAAAGGGGACACCTGGCAGCGGGACACCCTGGTAGCCGATGGAGCGGAAGACCAGCCCCACGGGGATCGTCTCGTATTCTTCCGTGGGACAGGGACTCATGAAGTGCCCCCGTTCGCAGATTTCATTCCTGACCATGCGGATGGCCTCGATCCGATCGGTGCCCAGAAACTCGACGGGAGAGAGCAGGAAGCGCATGGTGATCCGGCGGGGTTTCTCCAGGGGACGGCTGCGAGCGAATTCCTGGAAAATCTCGTAGTTGCGCACAGCGGTGCGACTCTCGCCGGAGCGCAGATATTCGGCGCTGAGTGGATCAAGCTCCAGCTCCTGCGGCTCAATGAAGATGTCTGCCCCGGTCAGGCTACCCAGTTCCTTCAGTTCCAGGCTGGTGAACTTGGCCTGCGCAGGGCCGCGCCGACCCAGGATAAGGATTTCGCGGACGCGGCTCTGCGCGAGCGCCTCGAGCGCATAGTCCGCGATATCCGTCTGGCGCAATTCGTCGGGAGTGCGCGCCAGAATGCGGGCAACATCAACGGCCACATTGCCATTGCCGATCACAGCCACCCGCTCCTGCGACAGATCGAAGGACAGGTGTGCATAGTCGGGATGGCTGTTGTACCAGGCCACGAACTCAGTGGCAGCGTGACTGTTGGGCAGGTCTTCGCCAGGGATGCCTAGCCGACGATCGGTCTGTGCGCCGGTGGCGTAGATCACGGCGTGATAGTGCGCCGCGATGTCGTCATGGGTCAGATCGCGCCCGAAGGTGACGTTGCCGAAGAAACGGAAGCGTTCGTGCTGCGCGGTGCGCTCGAAGGCCCGCGTGACCGTCTTGATCTTGGGATGATCCGGCGCGACGCCGCCCCTCACCAGTCCAAAGGGTGTGGGCAAGCGTTCGAACATGTCCACTTCGACGACGGCGTCCGGGGCGGAGAGCAGAAACTCTGCGGCGTAGAACGCCGATGGTCCGGAGCCTATGATGGCAACACGAATGGGGTGGGTGCGCGTTCCAGTGAAGTATTGCATCGGACGATACTCCTGGAGTTCGGTGTGAGATGGTGACTGAGCTATCCTCATGATATGATGCAGACGCCGGGCGTCACGATGCAGAGTGACACCCTTTCTGGTTATCGCGCTTTTGTGAAGATCGTACCAATGAGACTGGATGAGAATCATTTAATGTATATTAGAAAAATTCATGGAGCGGCGAGTCTGATCTTTGCAGCGATGGGAAGTGTGCACAACGCATGGGCAACAATCATGTTCACCATACGGTGGTGATCAAGGTGGGCACCAGCACGCTCACAGGGGGCACGGCGCGCCTGTCGCGCCCGCACATGCTCGATCTCATCCGGCAGATCGTGACCCTGCGACGGCAGGGCGAGCGCGTGGTGCTGGTCACGTCGGGCGCGATTGCCGCCGGGCGCGAACTGCTCAATTATCCCGACCTGCCCAATCATCTGCCCGCTAAGCAGATGCTCAGCGCCGTGGGGCAGAGCTACCTGATGCAGCTTTACAGCATGCTTTTCGATCTCTACGACGTGCGCATCGGACAGGTATTGCTGACACACGGCGATCTGTCGCACCGGACGCGCTATCTGAACGCGCGCGACACGCTCAATACGCTGCTGGATTATGGCATCGTGCCCGTCGTCAACGAGAACGACACTGTGGCCGTAGAGGAGATCAAAGTCGGGGATAACGACAATCTGTCCGCCCATATCGCCGTGTTGCTCAACGCGGCTCTGCTGATCATCCTCACGGACCAGGATGGGCTGTACGATCACGATCCGCGCACTGACGAACGGGCGCGCCTTATTCAGCGCGTTGACCGCATTGACGAGCAAATTGAGCGTCTGGCGGGCGATAGTGTATCGGGCCTGGGGGTCGGGGGGATGGCAACCAAAGTGCAGGCGGCACGGCTGGCCACGCGCAGTGGGACGCGCGTGGTGATTGCCAATGGGCGCACACCTGATGTCCTGGTACGGATCATGGCGGGCGAAGAGCTTGGCACGACATTCGTACCAGCCGTGGGGCACATCGAAAGCCGAAAACGGTGGTTGCTGGCCGAGCGTCCCCAGGGGACGCTGGTGGTGGACGACGGCGCAGTGCGCGTGCTCACGCAGCAAGGGGCGAGCCTGTTGCCTGTGGGCATTCGTGCTCTGCGCGGCAAGTTCGAGCGCGGCGCGGTGGTGCTGGTGGTAGACGAGACATCTCGCCCTGTGGCCAAGGGGCTGGTCAACTATCCCAGCGAGGAACTGAGCCATTTGTGCGGGCACCACTCTCGTGATATCGTGCAGATACTCGGCTACACCTACGGGGACGAGGCCATTCATCGCGACAACATGGTGTTTGTCTGAGACGAGGAGCAAGAGCCATGACAGTTGACATGCAACAACTGGGACGGCAGGCTAAGGCGGCTTCGTATGTGTTACGCACCTTCAGCACCGAAGTCAAGAACCGGGCGCTGCGGGCCATCGCCGATGCGCTGGAAGCGAATCAGGAAGTCATTCTGGCAGCCAATGCGCAGGACATGGCCGAGGGCCAGCAGAAGGGTCTGACACCGGCTTTGCTCGACCGGCTCAACCTGCAGGGACGGTTGGCAGGTATTGCCCAGGACGTGCGCCGCGTGGCCGAACTGCCTGACCCGGTAGGGCGAGAATTCGAGCAGAAGACTTTGCCCAACGGCCTGCGCGTGCGCAAACGGCGAGTGCCCATTGGTGTGCTGGGAGTGATCTACGAGGCGCGCCCGAACGTGACGGTGGATGTAGCGGCATTGGCGCTGAAGACGGGCAACGCCGTGATCCTGCGCGGCGGTTCGGAAACGCTGCGGAGCAATGTAGCCCTGGTGGAGACGATCCGCGGTGCGCTTGAGCGCGAAGCGTTCCCGGTGGACGCGGTGCAGCTCATCACCGAACCTGACCGTCGCTATGTGTATGACCTGCTGCGGCTGAGCGAATACGTGGACATGATCATCCCGCGCGGCGGAAACGCGCTGCACACGTTCTGCCGCGAGAACAGCACCATCCCGGTCATCACGGGGGGCATTGGCATCTGTCATCTGTATGTAGACGCAACGGCGGATCAGGAAGCGGCACTGGCCGTCATACGCAATGCCAAGGTGCAGCGACCGTCTGTATGCAATGCGCTGGATACCTTGCTGGTGCAGGAAAGCATCGCCAGAGACTTTGTGCCGCGGGTGATCGAGCGCCTGTCGGCAGACGGGGTGCGTTTTCGGGTTGACGAACGGGCGCAAAGCCTGTTGGCTCCGGCAGAGAACGTGCAGCCAGCGGAAGAGGGCGATTGGGATACCGAGTGGCTCGACCTGATTCTGGGCATTCGCGTCGTGCCCGACCTGGACGCCGCCATCGAACACATCCGGACACACAGCACCGGCCATTCGGACGGTATCCTCACCAGCGACCCGGCAGCCATGCGGCGTTTTGTGGATGAGGTAGACTCGGCGGCGGTCTATGTGAATGCGTCAACGCGCTTCACTGATGGGGGACAGCTTGGGCTGGGGGCGGAGATTGCCATCAGCACGCAGAAGTTGCATGCCCGCGGGCCGATGGGGTTGGAGGAACTCACTACCTACAAGTGGATTATCGAGGGCGACGGACACGTGCGACCATAGGTGATGCGGTTTGGGGCAGGCGGGCCGAGGACCATGGTGGGCATGAAGGCCTTGGCTGGCGAATGGGTGACAGACAATGTTCAGAGCACCGGGACGATATGGGCTGGCCCTGTTGTTGCTGGCTGCAGCAATATGGTTGCAGTGGCCCGGTTTGAACGCTGCATACAGCCAGGGCCAGAACGGCCCGGCGGCGCTCTTCGGTTTCGTGGTGGATAAACAAGGCCACCCCATCGCCAACGTTGAGGTGGAAGTCACCTATGGTGGCGAGCCAGAGCCAGTGGCCGTGGCGCACAGCCATAGTGACGGTCTGTGGGAAATCAACCTGCCGCGCCTTGCGGATGGTCCCCTGCAAATCACCTTCTCTCACATGCACTTCGAAGCGGGTCCTCTAGAACTTGATCCTTTACAAATCGAGGGGTTGCAACAGGGCGGCTCTGTAGGTCTGGGCGAAATCGTCATGCGCAACCGCTATGCGCCGGGGTTCTGGGTAGCGACAGGCACCTTCGTGCTGGTGCTGGTGCTCATGGCTGCGGAGAAAATACCCAGTGCGACCGTGGCCTTGCTCGGCGCGGCCATTGTTTTTGCCTCCACCTTTTTCGGCGGGCGTCTGGTGCCAGGGCTGTACATCTTCGATTTTGAGCGCGCGCTGACGTACATCAACTGGGAAGTGATCTTCCTGGTGATGGGTATGATGATCGTCGTCGGCGTCATCGAAAGCACGGGTCTGTTCCAATGGCTGGCTTTCCAGTCCTATCGCTGGAGCAGGGGGCAGCCGGTGCTGTTGATGTTGATCCTGGTGGCGATCACCACACTGGCGTCGGCGCTGTTGGACAACGTGACCACCATGCTGCTGATGGTGCCGATCACTCTGGAAATTGCGGTGGCACTGGAATTGCCGCCGCAGTCACTGCTGATCCCGGAAATCTTTGCTTCCAACATTGGAGGGATCATGACCCTGATCGGCACGCCAACGAATATCCTGATCGGGGCGCAGGCGGGCATTTCGTTCAACGATTTTCTGCTCAACCTGATGCCAGGCGGTGTGCTGGCCGTACTGGTCATGGTCGCCTATGTACTGTGGTTCTTTCGGCACGACTACACTAGAGGCGAACGGGGCATCTCGCCGACGCTATACGCCAGGCTGGCCCAGAATGCAGCCATCAAGGATGTTGGTGTGCTGCGTAAATCACTGGTCGTCTTTTTTCTGACCATTCTGCTGTTCGCTGTGGGCGAGTCGTTGCAGATGGTGCCTGCGGTAACGGCCCTGCTGGCAGCGACAGTCATGCTGGTGTGGGTCGAAACCGACGTGGAGATGATGATCAACCTGGTAGACTGGACAACCCTTGTCTTCTTCATGGCGCTGTTCATGGTGGTTGGAGCCATCCAGGAGGTAGGACTGATCGGAGCCATCGCCGGTATCATGGGCGAGCTTATTGGGAGTAATCTATATGTGGGTGTGTTTACCGTGGTGCTTGGAGGTGGCCTGCTATCCTTTGTCGTGGCCAGCATCCCGCTGACGGCGGCGCTGCTGCCTGTAGTGGAGTTTCTATCCGGGCGTATTCCGGGCGCGACCACGAGCAAGATCCTGTATTACGGACTCTCCATGGGCACGGGGCTGGGCGGCAACGGCCTGTTGATCGGGGGCGAAACCAACCTGATGACCGCCGGCGTTGCCGACCGGGCCGGATTTCGGGTGAGTTTTGCTTCTTTCGCTCGTGTGGGCATTCCCACAACGCTGCTATCGCTGCTCGCTGGCTGCGCGTGGTTGCTCCTACGCTTTGAAGTGTTGGGGGGGTGAGGGGTGCAGGTCATACTATGTGCCACGCGGGGCGGAGAGGCCAGCATACGTACGCAGGAACGCGCCATTGCTCTGGCCAAAGAGCGCGGGGCGCGGCTGGTCTTTGTCTTTGCCCTGGACGTCGCTTTTCTGGATAAATTCGTTGCTCCGCATGTGCACGCTGTAGACGACGAGATCGAGCACATGGCAGAGTTTCTGCTTGCGTTGGCCAGGGATCGCGCGGAGAGGGAAGGAATCGAGGCCGAGTATGTCGTGAGAGAAGGTACGCTGGCCGACGTGTTGGTCAATGTTGCGCGTGACGTTGGGGCGACCCTCATCGTCCTGGGACGCCCCCGTGAGAGTCATGTCACCACCCTGGAATATCTTCGGCACGAATTGCTACCCTATCTTGAGAAGAAGACAGGCGCAGAAGTCTTACTGGTGTAAGGAAAAAAAACAGGAGCCGCCCGGCTTCGTTAACTGGCGACTCCTGATGCCCGTTGTGCCTCGTGGGTTACTCTAGAAGAAGCGTTGTCGCTGGTAACGCTCTTCTTTCCAGGGATCGCCTTCGTTGTGGTAACCCGCCTGTTCCCAGAAGCCCGGCTTGTCTACTGGGCTGAATTCGAGCTTCAGCAGCCATTTGGCGCTCTTCCAGAAATAGCGCTGCGGAACCAGGGTGCGGACCGGAAAACCATGCTCCGGTTCGAGCAGTTCCCCGTTGTATTTCCAGGCCAGCAAGACGTTGTCTTCCAGCATCACTTCCAGGGGCAGATTGGCGGTGAAGCCATAAGCTGCGTGCGCGATGACGTACTTCGCCGTCGGTTTGACGCCGAAAAGCTTGATGAAGTCCCGAAACAGAGGGCCTTCCCAGGTCGTGTCGAACTTGCTCCAGCCGGTGACACAGTGAATGTCGGTGGTGACGACAGTCGTCGGAATCTGGCAGAACTCTTCCCACGTCCAGCTCATCTCGCGCTCGACTTCTCCGAACACGGACAAGCGCCAGGTCTTGAGATCGATCTGCGGGACGGGGCCGTAGTGCAGGACAGGGAACTTCTGGGTGAGCGACTGACCCGGTGGCAAACGGCCAGCCTGCTTCATCTGACGTTCCTCGTCGCGCCGGTTCATGAAGTCGCGCAGCATGGCGAGAACCTCCGCAATGACGGCAGGGATATCTATTGCGAAGATAACACAAATGCCCTTTGACTTCCAACGGGCAGAGCCTGTTCAGAGCAGTTCCAGGCCCAATTGTCCGCCGCCGTCGCGCAGCATGGCAATGATCTTCTGGTCGGTCACCGGAAAGGCGTAGCGCTCCAGATCGTCGAGCGTCACCCAGGCCCACTCCGCGCAGCCGATGGCACGCGGCTCGCCGCTGAGATGACGACAGGCGAAAACATAAAGGGTGATGCGGAAGTGCGTGTAGGCATGACGAACCGTGCCGATCTGTTCGCCTACCTCAATCTCGATGCCCAGTTCCTCGCGGATTTCGCGGCGGAGGCACTCGCGCAGCGACTCACCTGGCTCGCGCTTGCCACCGGGGAATTCCCACAGGCCGCCCAACATGCTATCTGGGGGGCGGCGGGCGATAAGGATGCGCCCGTCCTCGCGGCGGGTGACGGCAGCGGTCACGTCGTAGTGTGGCGTGCGAGGGCGTGGTTGCCTGACCGGACGGGTCAGTTGTGTGCCGTTGGCGAAAGCTCTGCAATGCGCTACCAGCGGACATTCCTGGCAACGCGGCGTCGGGGCGGTACAGATACGCTGACCCAGTTCCATCAGCGCTTCGTTCCACGCGCTCGCCCGATCGGCGGGCAGCAGCTTTGCCGCGAGATCCCACAACATGCGTTGAGTGCGGCTCAGGGTCACGTCTTCGGCGAGATCAAACAGGCGGGTGAGCACGCGAATCACGTTGCCATCCAGCACGGGTGTCGTCACGCCAAAAGCCAGGCTGGCAATCGCACCGGCGGTATAGCGGCCAATGCCCGGCAACTTCTGCAGCAAGTGCGGGTCGCTGGGAAATTGCCCGCCATATGCCGTCACCAGGAGTTGCGCGGTGCGATGCAGGTTGCGCGCCCGACTGTAGTAACCCAACCCTTCCCATACCTTCAGCACATCGTCCAGAGAGGCTTCCGCCAACGCGTGCACGGTGGGGAAGCGCGCCATAAAGCGCTCGAAGTAAGGGATCACGGTAGCGACCTGCGTCTGCTGCAGCATGATTTCGGAGACCCAAACGGCATAGGTGTCCCTGCGCCTCCGCCAGGGCAGGTCGGCTTTGTGAGCAGCGAACCAGGCGAGCAGGACTTCGTGTAACGGGGTAGGCTCGGTGAGCATCAGGTTTCTCGTTTCAGGATGCTGTATCTGTTGACATCGCCGCTATGTCCATCGGCGCGATAGGTGAGCACCTCGCGCAGGCCAGTGACCTGGATCAGGGCAGCGTGTTCCTGATCGTCCACATAGTGGCAATAGCGCAAGGCACGGGTGCCACGCCGCCAGTCCAGCAGGTAATCGCCCGGCTCGACGCGCAAGTCGGGTGGAAAGGGCACGATGCGCTGCCGAAAACGCTCGTACTCGTAGAAGCACCAGGCGGTGAAGACCAGCAGCCCGCCCGGTGACACGCGCACAGCCAGGGCCCGCATAAACTCCTGCCGGTTGTCGCGGCCAGGGATGTGATGCAGCATACCGAAGAGCACCACCAGATCATAGCTGCCGGCTGGTAGCGGCTCGCTGAGTATGTCGCGTTGTTCCAGACGCGCGGCGTAACCGCTCAGCGCGGTCTGGGCAAAGCTCAGTAACTGAGGGTTGCTATCCACTCCGTGATAGGTTACGTTTGTCCCCAGACGCTCGAACAGGAAGACGCCGAAGCGCCCGTTGCCACAGGCCACATCCAGTACGCTGAGCGGAGTACTGAGCAGAGGCAGCAGGGTCTCCCAGCCGGGCCAGGGGGCGGTGCGGGTCTGGTCGAAGTCGGGAGCGGTGATCTGGTAAAATGCACGGTTGAGCGCGTTCAGTCGCGCGATCGTTTCTTTATCCACGCTGCACTTAGCAGTCAAACTGGCATTCGGGACCTGTCATGGGCAAACGTTACCGTCCACCGGTTGAGCTGGAGAATTATCAAGATGCGCTGCTGGCGATCTTACAGGAAGTCGTGCGCGAACCCAACCTGACGCCTGCGCGCCTCATCCAGATTCTCAAGCAACATCCCCGGGATGGGCAAGGGTTGTTCAACAAGAACGACCTGATCCATGCCTATCGGCAGCTGGCGGGGACGAATGGGTTGCCTCCCTTCGACTCAGAAGTCCTGGCCCGGCTACGCATGAAGCCGATCCGTACCATGTCCGGCGTGACGCCGGTAACGGTGCTGACTAAGCCTTACCCGTGTCCTGGTGAATGCATCTTCTGCCCAAACGATGTGCGGATGCCCAAGAGCTACCTGGCGCGTGAGCCAGGGGCGCAACGGGCGGAGCAGAACAACTTCGATCCCTACCTGCAGGTTTACTCGCGCCTGACTACGCTCTTTGAAGCCGGGCATCCCCTGGACAAGATCGAGTTGATTGTTTTGGGCGGGACGTGGTCATTTTACCCCGAAGCTTATCAGGTGTGGTTCGTCAAGAGGATGTTCGATGCGCTGCACGACTTCGGGGCGGGCACTGACCGGACGGATGAAGTGCGCGCGTTGTTGCGGCAGGCGTCGCAGTTGCATCCAGAACAGGTGACTCCTGTGACGTTGCACGGCGCGGAGCTGGATCGTACGTACAATCAAGTGGTGCAGCACATCTATCGCCAGGAGATGGCGCGCTCGCGGGAACTGGCGCAGGCCGTGGCGCGAGGCGAGCGCCCTCGCACGGTGGTGGACGAATATGCAACCTGGGACGAACTGGCTGAGGTGCAGCGGCAGAACGAGACTGCGCTGTGCCGCTGCGTGGGTCTGGTGATCGAGACGCGCCCCGATTATCTGAGTGTAGACGAGGTGATCCGCATCCGGCGACTGGGCGCGACCAAGGTGCAAATCGGCGTGCAGAGCCTCGATGACGAGGTCCTGCGCATGAACCGGCGTGGTCATACTGTCGCCATGACGCGAGAGGCATTCCGTCTGCTGCGCCTGGCTGGTTTCAAGATTCACGCGCACTGGATGCCGAACCTGTACGGCTCGTCTCCGGAAGCAGATATTGCGGACTATCAGCGCCTGTTCTCCGATCCGGATATTCGCCCTGACGAACTGAAGATATACCCCTGCTCGTTGATCGAGAGCGCCGAACTCATGCAGGTCTATCAGAGAGGAGAGTGGCAGCCCTATTCGCACGAAGTGCTATTGGAGGTGCTGGTCAACTGTTTCCTGCAAACGCCAGAGTATTGCCGCCTGACGCGCGTCGTGCGCGATATTCCTTCGACGGACATCGTGGCGGGGGACATGAAGCCGAACTTCCGCCAACTGGTCGAAGCGGCGTTACAGGCGCGCGGGCTGCGCAGCCCGGACATTCGCGGGCGAGAGATTCGCGGCAGGGCTGTGTCGCCGGAAGCGCTGCACCTGGACGAACTGTGGTACGAGACAGGAGTCAGTCGGGAGGTCTTTCTGCAATACATCACGGACGACCGGAGGATCGCTGCCTTTCTGCGCCTGTCATTGCCTACGGCAGGCCCATTGCTGCCTGAATTACAGGGAGCGGCTATGATCCGCGAGGTGCACGTCTACGGGCAGGCGGTGTCCATTGGTGAAACGGCGCGGGGCAGGGCACAGCATAGCGGACTGGGCACACGCCTGATCGAGCGGGCAGTGGAGATTGCTCGTCAGCACGGCTTTGCGCGGCTGGCAGTAATTTCCGCAGTGGGGACGCGGGCTTACTATCGTGCGCGCGGTTTCGAGGATGGCACACTGTATCAGTTTCGACCCCTGAAGTGACCGGGTCAGTAGCCTGCCGCGCAACTCTCAGGCTGCGTTCGCGTAGTCATAAGCGAAGTGTCGCTCGCCCCCACCCGAGGACGCCATGAAACCCACCAAACCATCTTCACCGCAAGAATCCCCACGCCTCGCTGTCCCAGCGGCACGCCCGCCGCGCAAACCATCTGCCCGAACAGCAAAACCACGCGGATGCTGGGCCACCTGCGCGTTGTTCGGCGGTGCGTCGGTGCTGGTGTTGACGCTGGTCGTCTCCTGTATGGCGTTGATTATGACGTTGCAGGTTGCCGATTTCCTGGGCGATCCGGTGAATAACTTTCTGGCCGTGTTCGGCTTCGAGAAGGATGCGACGCCGACCGTCACCGACAGCCGGACGATCGTGCTCAGCGTGCAAGAGCTGGCCCTGTTGGAGACGGTGCAGAGCGGCATCGTGATTACTAAGACAGTCGTAGATAGCGGAGCAGCGCCCGATGCCGAACTGCAGATCAGCTATACGGGTACGATCAAGGCCGGGATGGACCTGGCGACGATCGGCGAGGACGACATCACGGTGACACCAGACGGTGCCGTCAGGCTGGTATTGCCGCCGCCACACATCACCTACTGCGACCTGGGCAAGCCTGAAGTGCACGCCTGGACGTGCCGGGGCTGGGCAGGATTGCAGGACTGCAGCAGCCGTTACGAGCGGATGCAGAGCGAAGCCTACAACCGTGCCATGGGCGACCTGCTCGAAGCCGCTGAGACAATGGACTTGCTGGGGTTGGCCAGGCAGAATGCCGAAGCTACCCTCTACGACCTGCTGCGGAAGCTGGGCTTTGCCAGCGTCACCTTCGAAGTCGCAGGCGAGACACCCCCTCCCGACTCCTCGTGCCAGCCGGACTAGAGGCGGGCGTTCCAGGCTTCAGTGGCATATTGCGTGGCACGCAACTCAGCGGCGCGTTCATACTCGTCGTCGGTCAGCCCTGTTTCCTGCAGGTCAAGGTCGAACACACGCCGGAAGCCTTCGGCCATCGCTGAAGCGGCTTCATGCCAGGAAACGACCCGTCCCAATGCTCGCTCCAGCGTGGTGGCGCGTTCGATCACACGTTCGCGCGCTTGCTGGCGCTCCTGGTCGCTGGCGAAGGCAAGCACGTCGCAGATGCGAGCAATGTCTCCCCACAAGGGCAGAGTACCATGCTGCAGCACCACCCCGAATTTGCGCACTTGCGCGCTGCCGATCAACTTCCTGCCGCCGACCGTGATCTCGTAGTGGCTGGGCACTTCAAAGCAGACTGGCCCATTGGCGCTGTTGTGTCCGTCGGCGCGTTTGTCGGCTTCTGGCGCAATGCCCAGGAGGCGTAGCCCTTCTACCAGGGCGGCGCTGAGACGGCGATAGCTGTCTACGATTCCTCCCGCCACGATGGGATCGTCGGCGGAGACAGCCACGCTGTAGGTGAGTTCGTCTGTATGCAGGATGGCTCGTCCACCGGTCATGCGTCGCACGATATCCCAACCGGCCAGGGTCAGGCGTGCGAGGTCCACGTCCTGGATGGATTGCATGTAGCCCAGCGACAGGCAGGCCGGCTCCCAGGCGAAGAAACGCAGGGTCGGGGGGACACGGCTGGCGGATACAGCTTCCATGATGGCCTGATCAAGGGCCATGTTCAGCGGGCCATCGAGCGGATCGGTGAGTATTAGCCGCCATTGTGCGCGAGTCATTCCGTATCTAGCTCCGAAGGTGGGATTGCGTCACAAAGCAGCAGGATTCTAGCACATTGAGGCTTCAGAGGTTTAGGGCTACAATACGCGCATGAGGCTCAGTTGGAGCACATGATGACTTCTGACGATCCGATCCAGACTCAGCCACATCTCGATCCCATCCCTGCACCGAAACCTGGCGGAGGTTCACGCTCGCCTGGAGGGCACTGGTACAGTTTCCCCGGCGCTCCGGCTGCTATGCCGGTGTCGGAGGTTGAATCGCGGCGTTCGCGGCGGGGGAGGCGTGTGCGCGACCGTGTCGAACGCCGTAAGGTGCGTCGCGAATTGGGCGCGCCCGATGAGTGGGCCTGGGTGATCATCGCCTCGGCGTTGCTGGGAATCACCATCATCTCCAGCATGATTGTGTTCTTCCTGCTGCAGGCCACGCGCGGTGCCGAAGGGACAGTGGCGACCAGCGCGCCGCCGGTCGAACCTACGTCGGTGCTCTACGGACCTGGGGGCATCCTGGAGGCATCGGGGGATATTCCCGTAGGCGGGATGCTGGGCAATGGCGAGAGCATGATCATCCGCCCCTGGGACGGTAAAGAGCGCTTTACTGTGTTGGTGATGGGCATGGACTGGCGTCCGGGAGAGTTTGGGGCGTCGGTGCGCACCGACACGATGATTCTGATCAGCCTGGATCCCAAAGCGAACAGCGTGGGTATGCTCAGCATCCCGCGCGACCTGTTCGTTGACGTGCCCGGTTATGGGCCGCAGCGCATCAACACTGCCTACAGCGCCGGTGACCTGGAAGGGCCGGGGGGCGGGCCACGCCTGGCTATGCAGACAGTGCAGTACAACTTCGGTATTCGCGTGAATGAGTACGTGATGGTGAACTTTGAGACATTTATTCGCATCATTGATCTCATTGGCGGAATCAACATCGAGGTGCCGTACGACATCTACGACCCGCTCTATCCTGACATGAACTACGGGTACGATCCCTTCTACATCGAAGCGGGCTGGCATCAGATGGATGGAGCTACCGCGCTGAAGTATGCGCGCAGCCGTCACTCGACGGACGATATTGATCGTAATCGTCGCCAGCAGCAGGTGCTCTATGCCATTCGCGACAAGGTGTTGGCCTTCAATATGATCCCGGAACTGGCCATGCAAGCGCCAGTCTTGTGGTCAGAGCTGAGCAAAGGCATTGACACGGGCCTGTCACTGGAGCAGATTCTGCAACTGGCCTGGTGGGTGAAGGACATTCCCACCTCGAACTACCGCAGCGGGGTAGTCGGCTGGGAATACGTCATCCCGACCAACTGGCAGGGGCAGGACATTCTGATTCCCAACCGCGCCAAGCTGGGGCCGCTGATGGCTGAGGTCTTCGGGCCAGATTACAATCAATAGAGTTGGGCTACACCATGTAGCCGGCATCACAGAAGGGAGCGCGTCTCCCTTTTTTGTGTGCACAGCGCAGCTTTGGGACGACGTTGAATTATCGGAGCGAGTATGCATGGAAGCTTTGTTGCGGATCATTGAGACCCTACGGCAGCGTCGCCGCGACCTGACACAGCCATACTATGTGCCTGGCCTGTGGCTTGATCATCAGACGACCGCGGCTCGTGCGGTCAATCCCTATGATTTCTATCGTGCGAAACTGGAATGGATCGCTGCGCAGCCACCGCGCCCGTTGGTGCAGGGGAATGGGAACGGCGATTGGACACGACAAGCCATCATCTACAACATGTTCCCGCGTGTCACGGCGGCGTATGATCATGCTCACGACGGGATGTTGACTGTCGGCCCTTCTGCTGACGGGTGGCGCGAGACCGGTACTTTGCTCAAGAGCATCACCTTGCTGCCCTACATCCAGAGCCTGGGCGTCAACACCGTGCATTTGCTGCCGATCACAGCGGTGGGGCAGGATGGGAAAAAAGGCACGCTGGGATCACCCTATGGCATTCGCGATCCTTACGCGTTGGACGAAAACCTGGAAGAGCCAGCGCTGGGACTATCTGCAGACGTGCTCTTTGCCGGATTCGTCGAGGCGGCGCATCGGCTGGGAATGCGTGTGGTGATGGAGTTTGTGCTGCGCACATCGTCCAAGGATGGGGCGTGGATCGGACAGCATCCAGAATGGTTCTACTGGATTCGCGCAGATGTGCCGGACCGTCAGCTGGGCAGCGCTGATCCAGCCGCCTACGGTAACCCCATTTTCTCAGAGGCTGAACTGGCGGCCATCAAGGCGAAGGTGGCTGCACACGATTTCTCTCAACTGCCGCCTCCGTCGCGTCAGTACCAGGCCATGTTCGCTCCTCCGCCACGCCCCGATCGTGTGTGGATGGAGGATGGGCGCTGGTTAGGCGCGCTGGACGATGGAACCAGGGTGCGCATTCCCGGCGCGTTCACCGACTGGCCGCCGGATGACAATCAGCCACCGTGGACGGACGTCACCTATCTGCGTATGTACGACCATCCGGACTTCAATTACATGGCCTACAACACCATCCGCATGTACGACGAGCGGCTGGCACGTCCGGAGAATGCCGTCACCGGTCTATGGGATGCCATCGCGGGCGTGATTCCGCACTACCAGCAGACCTTTGGGATTGACGGCGTCATGATTGATATGGGCCATGCGTTGCCCATGGCGCTCAAACAGCGTATCGTGGCTTCGGCACGGGCCATCAATCCAGACTTCGCCTTCTGGGACGAGAACTTCGTCATCGGGCAGCAGAGCGTTGACGAAGGGTACAACGCCGTGGTGGGCTACCTGCTGTTCGACTTCCACCAGCCGGAAAAACTGCGCGCCTTTCTGGACAGGCTGGCACACGAGCGATCGCCGCTGCCGTTTTTTGCCACGGCGGAGAATCACAACACCCCGCGGGCTGCGGCCCGTCCCTTTCCCTTACAGTATGTCCATTTTGTCCTGGCGTTGAGTGTGCTGTTGCCGGGTGTGCCGTTCATTCATAGCGGCTTCGAACTGATGGAGACGCAGCCCATCAATACGGGTCTGGGCTTCACTGACGAGATGATCCGCACTTATCCTGCGGAGAAACTGCCGCTATTCAGTGCCTGGGCGTTCGACTGGACACGCCCTGACAACCTGGTGAACTCGGTGCGCTATGCGCTACAGATGCGGCAGAAGTATGCCTCACTGCTCAGCGATCCTGATCCGGCCACGTTCTTTGTGGGTTACAGCGACAATCCAAGCTTCCTGACCTTTGCGCGGCAGAATGCTGAGCATACACTGGTCGCCGTGGCCAGCGCGACCTTTGAAGCGCGAGAGGACGGGCGCGCGTACCTGCCTGTCTGCCAGTGCTCTCTCACTCCCCTGTGGGGAAGTGACGTGGTTCACGTGGGGTACGGTGCAGTACATCTGGATGTCAGCCTGGGGAACGGGCATGTGCTGATTCTGGAGGGGGGACTGGAGTTTCCACGCCTGCGCAAGTGAAGCAATAGCCCTGCAGAGCACCATAGTCATCTGCAGGGCTGATTCTTGTCTGTCGTGGGGCTAGCTGATCAGAGGCTTGAGCAAGGCCAGGAGGTCCTGGTAGATTGCCTCAACGGTGCGGTTAGCGTCTACGCTCTTGACCAGGCCGGGACGTTCGCGATAGTAGGGCATCACACTGGCTTCGACCTGGGCATGGTCGCTCAGGCGCTTCTCAATTACTTCAGGGCGATCGTCGGGGCGGCCTTCCTGCCGACCCATCAGGCGCTGGCGGGAGACTTCGAGGGGCACGACGAAATCTACGACCAGGTTGAGCTGCGCGCCCAGTTCCTGTAGCAGGTTGTCCAGAGCCTGAGCCTGAGCGCGGGTGCGCGGAAATCCGTCGAAAATGGCCCCCTTGCTCACATCGGGCTGGGACAACCGCTCGCGTACCATGCCGATCGTGATTTCGTCGGGCACCAGAGCGCCGCGCGACATATACTCCTGCGCCTGCAATCCCAGCGGTGTCTGGTTGCTGAGATGCTGGCGGAACAGTTCGCCGGTCGAAATCTGAACCAGGCCCAATTCAGCCGCAACGCGCTTGGCCTGTGTGCCTTTGCCACAGCCGGGCGGGCCAAAGAAGACCACGAATGCCGGTGTCATCGTAACTCCTCGCTGTCATGCGGAACACGAAACGCGCTCAGCAATTCTAACGGATGCTGCGAGAAGAACAAGAAGATCACAACAAGCGCAGTTGAGGCGAATCCTGGTCTGCGATCGCGGCGTCAGCATCGCGACGCTGCCTGTATGCTTCGATCTCAGCCTGCGCCCAGGCCACAATGTACTTGAGCGAAGCACGCCAGGCAGCACGTTGCTCGCGCAGGCCGAGTTCGCTGCGGGCATGGTTCACAATCTCCTCGATGCGATCGCGGCCCAGAGTCGCCAGTACCAGAGGGACGAACAGACGATAGTTGCTGATGGTGGGCGCGATGCAGGAGTCCGGGCAACCTACCTGACGCAGCGCTTCTTCGAGCGCCTGCTGGTCGAACACATCCGGACGCTTGGGCATGGGGCGCTCTCCTCTCCGTGACGGATGGTCATTTACCGTAGTGTATGTCACTTCGAGGGCGGAGAACAAGTTGGGGAAAGGTCAAACAAGAAGACCCGGCCAGGAGGGCGGGTCTTCGAGTGGCGACGGTGTGATTTGAACACACGACCCAGGGCTTATGAGTCCCCTGCTCTACCGCTGAGCTACGTCGCCGAACTGGGGGATATTATAGCAAGAGTTGTGGGCGCGTCAATGGTTTGAGTGACCTGGATGCGTGCAAAATGTATCAGGCAGTTTGCTGCACTCTCTGTTGCAACTCATCCCTGCACCCTCTCCCTCACGACTGCGTCGCGGGGCGAGGGAACTGGTTTTCGGTCGCACGTACACTCCCGTTCGCCAACAGTATCGCTGCGCAGGAGAAGGGGTCGGGGGATGAGGGTCATCAGGTGAACCAAAGGTCGCAGGCAACCTTTGTACACACCCAGTGACCTTTTCTCGCCCGGAACTCCTTCAGCGAATCACTTCCCAAGCCAGGTGTGATAGTTCTGGCGCGATCAACTTTTCCCACGCCAGTTTCACCGCGTCCGGTGAGCCGGGGGTCGAGACGATCACCTTATTGCGATAGACACCTGCTATGGCCCGCGACAACATGGCGGCGGAGCCTACCTGCTGATAGCTGAGCATACGAAACAGTTCCCCGAAGCCGGGCAACACCTTTTCTAGCTTGCGACTGAGGGCATCGTAGGTGCGGTCACGCGGCGAGATGCCCGTGCCGCCGTTGAAAAGGATCACGCGGGCGGAGCCGTTGACCAGCTCCTCCAGCACGTCGTTCACCTGCTCAACTTCGTCTTTGATGAGGTGATAGGCCACCACCTGGTGACCGGCGCTGCTGATTTGCTCACGCAGGTAGGCGGCGTTGGTGTCGGTCTCTGGTGTGCGCGTATCGCTGACGGTGACGATGGCGATGGGCACCGGGCCTTGTTGTGCGGCGATTTCTTTGTGGCGAGCGCTGCTGGACATGGTGGATGACCCTCCCTGGAGCCATATGCCATGGCCCGATGATAGCAGCAAGAAAGACACAGAGGCAACCGGAGGGCTGCCTCTGTGCGCGAAAACGACTGGCTGACCGGGCTAGACGGTGAGCATATAGCGGTCCACTTCCCAGCGCGAGACGTGAATGCGGTATTCGTCCCATTCGGCGCGCTTGGCCCGATCGTAGACATGATAGATATGCTCGCCCAGGGCGCAACGCACGACATCGTCTTTGGCCAACTCGTTAAGAGCTTCTTCGAGCGTGCCTGGCAGCACGTCCACCCCATTGGCTTCCCGTTCGGCGGTTGTCCAGTGGAAAACATCATCAGTGACGGGCGCGGGCGGTTCCAGGCCACGTTCGATCCCATCCAGGCCCGCTTCGAGCATAACCGCAAAGGCCAGGTAAGGGTTGCAACTGGGATCGGGGAAGCGCAGCTCGACGCGCGTGGCATGCTCGCGGCCCGGTGAGTAGCGCGGCACGCGAATCAGCGCCGAGCGGTTGTGCTGCGCCCAGCAGACATAGACTGGCGCTTCATAGCCAGGGGTGAGACGCTTGTAGCTGTTGACCGTAGGCGCTACGACCGCTGCCAGGGCGCGGGCGTGTGCCAGCTGCCCGGCCACGAACTGGCGAGCCAGTTTGGAGAGATGGAACTCACCGTTGGGATCGTACATCAGGTTCTTGCCGGTCTTGATGTCGGCGAGGCTCTGATGCACGTGCATGCCACTGCCATTGATGCCGAAGACTGGCTTGGGCATGAAGGTGGCGATCAGACCATGTTTCGCTGCAATGCCCTTGACCGTGTACTTGAAGGTCACGGCGTTGTCGGCGGTGTGCAGGGCATGCTCGTAGCGAAAGTCAATCTCGTGCTGGCCAATGGCGACTTCATGGTGGGCCATTTCGACGTGAATGCGCAGCGCCAGCAAGGCGCGGCTGATGTCGCTACGCACGCGCTGCGCCTCGTCACCGGGAGAGAAATCGAAGTATCCGCCCACGTCGTGAGGTACCGCTTCGTGCCCGTTCTCGCGGAACAGGAAGAACTCCAGTTCCGGGCCGGTGTTGTAGATGAGCCCCAGCTTTTCGGCGTGGGCGACGGCGCGCTTCAGCACGTAACGCGGATCACCCTCGAAGGGTGTGCCATCCGGATTATAGACATCGCAGATGATGCGGCCACGCTTGCCCAAGGGATCGTCCAGAGTCCAGGGTAGCACGCGGAATGTCACCGGGTCTAGCTGCAGGAACATATCCGATTCCTGGATGCGAGCGAAACCCTGGATGGATGACCCATCGAACCAGATCCCGCGTTCCAGCGCTTCTTCCAGCCCAACATCCTGGATGGTCACGCTCTTGGTCACGCCGAAGATATCGGTGAACTGCAGGTCAATGAACTTCACCCCTTCCGCCTTGACTGTTTCGAGAATGGCCTGGGCTTTGTCGTCCATGACGATACTCTCCTGTGTGTGGCATAGCGTACATGCCAATTATAGTGGCCGCGGAAGCGCTGGCGATAGCGTTGCTTGTGCATTGCACACAAAAAATCTGGCCACGGCGTCTCTTTTCTGGACGATCTGCTTGGATGGCCAGATATGAATTGGGCAAACTGCATAATGCGCTAGTTAACCAGGCTGTCCAGGAACGTCTGCATGCTGCTGGCCGAGTTGAGTGTAATACGTTGGGCGTCGCGGTCGATGCGCTTGATCAGCCCAGACAATACATCCTTAGGCCCTAGCTCGATGAACGTGTTGACGCCCAGGGCGCGCATGGTCTGCACAGACTCTGTCCAACGCACCGTGGAGGTAAGCTGAGCGCCTAATTCGGAACGAATAGCTTCCGGCGATTGCAGCGGTGCAGCGTTCACATTGCCGATCACTGGTACACGCGGGGCCTGGAAGGGCACGGCAGCCAGGGCCTGCTCGAATTCGGGCGCAATGGCGGCCATGAGCGGCGAGTGCGAGGCAACACTCACGGCCAGCGGAACGACGCGCTTGGCCCCTTTGGTTTCCGCCAGGGGGATGGCCTGTTCTACTGCGAGCCTATCGCCCGAAATCACCAACTGGCCGGGGCAGTTGTCGTTGGCAATGACCAGCGGTTGACCAGTGCTGGCGCTCACGTCTGCGCAGAGAGCCGCCAGCTCGTCCCTTTCCAGGCCGAGGACAGCGGCCATGGCTCCCGGTGCGCGGACGGTGGCCTCGCGCATCAGCCGACCGCGCTCGCGCACCAGCCGCAACCCATCCTCGAAGGACATGGCTCCTGCAGCGGCCAGCGCGGTCAACTCACCGAGGCTGTGCCCGGCCATGCATAGGGGGGCGAGGGCCGCACCGCAGGCGTCTTCCAGGATGCGCACAAGGGCCATACCCATGACGTAGAGCGCGGGCTGTGTGTTGAATGTGTCATTGAGGCTGTCGGAGGGGCCATGAAAGCACAGTTCGCTGAGAGAGAAGCCCAGGATAGCATCGGCTTGTTCGAAGACCAGCCGTGCCTGAGGGAAAGCTGCGACCAGGTCGGCACCCATACCGACCTCTTGCGATCCCTGACCAGGAAACACCAGTGCGGTGGTTTGCCAGTCAATCATTGTGTATCCCCTGCTTTCTTAACAATCGAGCTGGCGGACTTTTGCTCTGGATGCAGCATGTGTCTGGATTCATAACGCAAAGAGCCGTGCAAAGCCAGGCACGGCTCCCAGGACCCGACGGGGTGAGTTGTTGGGAGAATGAACTACTCTTCGTCCTTCTTGACGGAGATCACCTCGCGCCCGCGATACGACCCGCAGTGAGGACATACCTCGTGCGCCGGCTTGTACTCATTGCACTCGTCGCACAGGACAAGATGGCGCGGAGTCAGGTGATCGTGCGACCGACGCTTATCGCGGCGGGATTTGGACATTTTTCGTTTGGGCAGCGGACCCATGCGAATTCTCCTTTGGCCAAGCCAAGGTCCGTCCAGCAGGCCGGACAACGGGGAGAATTATAAGTGCCGCTCAGAGTGCTGTCAAGGCTCTGCTGCCTGCGCTTCAGTCGCCCTGTTGAGAGGCTACCTGCGCTGGCACTTCGGCTTCTTCGACCACAGGCGCTGCCGCGGGCGGCATTGCCGTCGCTGGGGCAGGCCGCCGCTGAGGCTGTTGCCTGGCTTCACGATCCCTGAGCAGCTTGGCGATGCCGTTCTGAGCAACCGTCAGGTTGTATTGCAGTTGTTCTTCGAGCGAGCGCAGCACCTCCAGCACATAGGCATCGGCTTCGGCGCGGATGTTCTCCGCCTCGCGGTAAGCCTCGTCAATGATGTTCTGCGCCTGAGCGCGCGCCTTCTGGACTATGGCGTCGCGCTCCACCATTTCGTCGCTGCGCTGACGAGCAAGCTGCAGGATACGGTTGGCTTCTTCGTTGGCCTGGGCTATCAGCCGGTCGCGCTGATTGATCAGGCGCGAGGCTTTTTCGATCTGCTCCGGCACCGAGATGCGCATCTGGTCTATGATTTCGAGCGCCCGCTCTTCGTCAATCAGAGTGAACTTGCTCAGCGGAACGTGCCGCCCCTCGTCTATCAGGTCTTCGAG
>DAOTZZ010000150.1:0-2979 GCA_034433965.1 Anaerolineae bacterium | reverse complement strand
AGTTGACCTGTGGTGCGACGCGCACGAACTGGAACACCTGGTACAGCAGGCGCGTTTGCTGTCGGTACGCGACGCCCGCACCGAAGACCTCTGGCAGCGAGCCGTGGCGCTCTACCAGGGTGATTTCCTGCCCTCCTGGGACGCCGAATGGGTGATCTACCGCCGCGAGAGCCTGTTCGAGGCCTATCTGGAAGCGCTGATCGGCCTGGGGCAATGCGCCACCGCCCGCGGCGATCACCGCGCCGCGCTGCGCGCGTACCGGCGGGCGCTGGACGCCGACCCCTTCCGCGAAGACGTGCACCGCGCTGTCATGATCTGCTACGCGGAGCTGGACGACAAGCGTCAGGTGCGCAATCACTTCGAGAAGCTGCGCGAATTGCTGATGGAAGAGATGGGCATCGAACCCTCCGACGAGACGCTCGACCTGGTAGACCGGCTGCTGAGCTGATTCCCCCTTTCCTTCCCCTGACAACCTTCTGCGCACCGCTCACAGTTGTGATCACCGGCTCGCGCCCCCTATACAACTCGGGGCGGGAACCAATATCGCTCAGCCTCGAATTTCTGACTTCTTTGTTTTGGTAAGCAGTTTATTGCACACCCCCCGCTAGAGTTACAGACAACCGCATGAGTATTCTGTGCTAAACGCACTATTTTAGCAGCGAGGGAGCTACGGAGATGAAACGCGCATTCCTTACTGTCTCTATGTGGCTGACCAGCGACCCCCGGCGGCTGATGGTGGTGACGCTGGTGGCATTGACGGTGCTGGCGGTGACGCTGGCGGTGGTGCCGGGCAACGTGGCCCAGGCGGTCGAGATCACTTCGGGGAGCGGTCCGCGCCCGTAGCGCGGGAGCAGGAGGCGGGGCGATGAAACGCGCATTCTGGACGACGACGAACTGGTTGCTGGGCGACCCCCGGCGGCTGATGGTGGTGGCGCTGGTGGCGCTGACGGTGCTGGCGGTGACGCTGGCGGTGGTGCCGGGCAACGTGGCCCAGGCGGTCGAGATTACGTCGGGCAGCTAGCCCGGATGACCCAGAGAAGGTCTGAATCAACGCAAAGGAGTGCGACACGATGGCTATGATGGATCAGACCCCCATTATGGATGTTTCCCCGTGGCCCGAAGGGCGCGGCTTCGAGGGTGCCCGCATGTGGTGGGACGACCTGGCTCGTTCGGACGAGATGAAGCGCCTGGACAATCTGATGGGCGTGGCCCTGCTGGACGAGAGCGTGCGCCATCGCCTGGTCAAAGAGCGCGATGCGTCCCTGCTGACGGCCTTCGGCCTGTCCAGCGAGACCCAGAGCTGGTTGCGCGAAATCCAGGCGACGACGCTGGCCGAACTGGCGCAGGCGATTGTCCGCCATACGCGCGAAGAGGCTTACGCGGGGCTGTAACGAGAGTCCCACGGGCAGATGAGGTCTGCGGCATTGAGGGCCTGGTCCCGGACCAGGCCCGCCGGGCCTTTTGTGAGCGAACCTGGCGCTGGCCACACCCTACAGAGGCACACCATGTACAACAAAGCGGTCATGATCGTTGACGATGATGCCGACGTGCTGGAGTATCTGGCTTTCCTGCTCAAACGGCATGGCCTGGCCGTGCTGAAGGCGCAAGATGCCGAAAGCGCCCCGCATCTGGTGCAGTCGCTCAAGCCCGATCTGTTCCTGCTCGACATATGGATGCCCGGCATCAACGGGTTCGAGCTGTGCCGTCAGTTGCGCGCCAACCCTCACACAGCGCACACGCCTGTGATCGTCTTTTCCGCGCTCAGCACCGCGCGCGCCCAACGCGAGGCGCTGGCGGCGGGAGCCGATCTATTCCTGTCCAAGTCGGAACTGCCCACCACGTTGATCCAGGCTATTCAGACTCTGCTGGGGCAGAATGCACCCTCACCCATGTCTGTCGTGAGTTCCAGAGCGCCCTGTCTGCTAAGCGCAGGGGACTGAACTGGCCCGCACCACCAGGCGCACACTCAGCAGGGTGATCCCCCGCATCGAGAGACCCTCAATTTGACTGATCAGTTGCCGCGCCGCGCGTCGGCCCTGTTCGACCACGTCGGCGGCGACCGTCGTCAGGCCCGCCTGTTCGGCCTCTGGTCCATCGCCAAACCCCACCACTGAAACTTCGCGGGGCACATCCCAGCCAGCGGCCCGCAACGTCTCCACCGCCGCGATCCCCATCAGGTAGTCCGACGCAACCACGCCGTCGAACCGTGCGCCAGCGGCCAGCAGACGTTGCAACGACGCTGCGGCAATCTCCGCCGAAAAGTCCCCGGCCAGCAGGTGCTCCGGCGGCACGCGCAGGTTATAGCGCATCACTTCGCGGGCGAAGGCTTCCTCGCGCTCGTCGCTATCGCGTTGCCCGCGCAACCCACGGATGAACACCAGATCGCGTCGCCCGCAGACTTCGACCAGATGGCGTACCAGTTGGGCGATGCCCTGCGTGTTGTCGGCGAACACGGCGGGCACAGGCAGATCGGGATCGGCATGGCTGACCAGAGAGAGCGGAATGCCCGCCCGGTAGATGGCGCGAAGCAGGTCGGGCGGGGCGGCGTTGGCGATGACCAGCACGCCCGCCATACGACGGTAGTCCAGCGTGATCGGCCTGGGATGGGCTTCGTCTTCGGCGTAGGAGTCGATGACCAGGCTGTATCCGTGTGCCTCGGCCACCTGCCGCGCGCCCGCGATCACGTTGCGCTGGAAGACGCTGTACTGATTGTTGGTGATCACGCCCAGGGTCATCATGTTCACACCAACCCAAGCTCCAGATGGAGCGCCTGTGCAATGGCTCCCATCGCCACCAGATTGGGCGACGTGCTCAGCGAAAAGGACACGCGCTGCACCAGCTCTGGCAGCAGCAGTTCGCGGGCATAGGCTACCGTCTGGGCCAGGAACGGCTCGCCCAGGTCGGCGATGGGGCCGGCCAGTGAGACGTGATCGGGCCGCAGCAGGCCGATGATCCAGGCGAAGACCTGCGCCAGCGACC
>DAOTZZ010000149.1:0-3626 GCA_034433965.1 Anaerolineae bacterium | reverse complement strand
TATCGTCGGCTATCCGGGCGAGACGGACGACGAGTTCGAGACGTTGTTGCGCTTCGTCGAGGAGATGCAGTTCGACCGGGTGGGTTGCTTCACCTACAGTTTTGAGCCGGGCACGCCGTCCGCCGACCTGCCCGATCAGGTGGATGAGGATGTGAAGATCGCCCGCTATGACCTGCTGATGAATGTGCAGCAGCCGATCAGCCTGGCCCGCAATCAGGCCCTGGTAGGACAGACGCTGGACGTGCTGGTGGAAAAGCACGCCGAAGTAACTCGTGAAGACGGCACGCCCACCGGCCAGATCATCACCCTGGCCCGCTCCTACCGCGATGCGCCCGAAATTGACGGCTATGTGTTGATCGAGGGGGAGTTGCCAGAAGGCCAGATCGTCTCTGTGCGGGTGACCGGCGCACTGACCTACGACCTGGTTGCCACCCCCGACCTGGTGCCGCAGACGGTCATCAAGCCGGGGGCGGTGTTGGGGCCGGATGGCTGGGAACGCTAGCGCGACACGCGCCCGGAAGCGTCGCCCGCCATCAGCTTTTCGACTTCGTCCACCGTCACCAGGTTGAAGTCCCCGTAGATCGAGTGCTTGAGGCACGAAGCAGCGATGGCAAATTCCAACGCGCGCTGACGGTCGTCATAGGTCCGCAGGCCGTAGATCAGGCCGCCCACGAAGGCGTCCCCGCCGCCGACGCGGTCTACGATGTGCGTGATGTCGTACGTGGTGCCGGTGTAGAAACGTCCGCTGTCCCACAGCACGCCCGACCAGGTGTTGTGGCTGGCCGAAAGCGAGCCGCGCAGCGTGATGGCGATGGTCTTCAGCGAGGGGAAGCGCGCGTTGAGCTGCTCACACACGCTACGATACTTGTCCGCCTCGACCTTGCCGGCGATCACGTCGGTATCCGGCGCGTGAATGCCGAAGACCTGCGCGGCGTCTTCTTCGTTGCCCACGGCCACGTCGCACAGGCTGACCAGTTCGGCCATCACTTCGCCCGCTTTCTTGCCCCAGCGCCATAGCTTCTTGCGATAGTTCAGGTCACACGAGACGGTCAGGCCCATCTCGCGGGCGGTCTGCACGGCTTCCAGGCAGACAGCAGCCGTTCCGGCGGCGATGGCCGGGGTGATGCCCGTCCAGTGGAACCAGTCAGCGTCGGCGAAGACGGCCCGCCAGTCAATCATGCCCGGCTCGATGGTGGCAATCGCCGAATGAGCGCGGTCGTAGACCACTTTGCTGCCGCGCTGCGCTGCCCCCATCTCCAGGAAATAAATTCCCAACCGCTCGCCCCCGCGCACGATCTTAGCGGTGCCGATGCCGTGCCCGCGCAGGAATTGCAGGCAGGCGTCGCCCAGGTCATTGGCGGGCAGGCGGGTGACGAAGTCCACCGGCACGCCGTAGTGAGCCAGCGACGCGGCCACGTTGGCCTCGCCGCCGCCAAAGGTGACGTCGAACGAGGTGGTTTGGGTCAGGCGCAACATGCCGGGCGGGGTCAGGCGCATCATGATCTCGCCGAAGGTCACGACTTTCTTGGACATCTCGAAGTATCTCCTCCTCAGGCAGGGTCCGGCGCTTAGCCATCAGCAAACAGCGCTGCCACGTGCGCATCTGCACTGGCGCCGCCTATTATAGCCGGAGATCAGCCCTTTCTCTCACTTCCAGGGGGCGGTTTGCTGACGCTGCCGGATCAGTGTGCGATAGAAGGCCAGCAGGTCACCGTCCTGTCGATCGCCCCAGATCATTGGCTCGCGGCTGGCCGCCAGGCCCAGCGTGCCACCTTTGCCCTGGCGCTGCGTCAGCCCGATCTCGGTGCCATAGTAGATGATCGGCGGGCCGGGCAGGCGCATTTGGGCGGTGGCAGCGCGGCGTAGCGCTTCTTTGTCACCCCCAGCGATGAACAGAAAGCGATCCATGTCGTGATTGTCCAGGAAGGTGGGGCGGATGAACTCACCCTCGCCCGCGCAGTACGCTTCGTGCCGCGCGACGAAGCGCTCGAAATCGGCTTCTGTCCAGGTGCGGTAGGCGTAGGTCTTGCGCAGCGCCTCGCCCAGGTGAAAGTCCAGGCAGCCGTCGAGTCGCCCGATGTACGGCAGCCAGGCCGAGGGCTGATCCACGATCTCGCCGAAGCAGAAACAGTCGGGCTTGACGGCGCGGCACGCTGCGCGGAAATTTGCCCAGAAGCCCGGCCCTGGCCCGTTGGCGTAGTCCAGGCGGTAGCCGTCTACGTCGAACTCGCGCAGCCAGTAGCGGGCAATGTCCAGCATCCAGGCGCGCGCGTCCGGGTGCGCCAGGTTGATCTGCGGCATGGAGCGCACGCCGAAGAAGGTGCGGTAACCGACGGGCGAATCGTCGAAGGTGAACCAGGCACGGTAGGGGCTGGCCGGGTTGTGCAGCGCTTCCTGGAAGATGGGGTGCTGATCCGACAGGTGATTGCACACCAGGTCGAGCAGCACACGAATGCCCCGCGCGTGCGCCGCCTGCACCAGGGCGTGCAGCGCTTCGTCGCCGCCCAGGCGCGGCTCGGTGCGCATATAGTCCACCACGTCGTAGCCGTGATGCGACGGGCTGACCCAGGTGGGGCTGAGCCAGATACACGTCGCGCCCAGATCGGCGATGTAGTCCAGCCTGTCGCGCACGCCCCAGAGCGTCCCGCCGAAGAAGCCGCGCAGCGAGTCCGGCTGCCGCCATTCGCGACCGTCGCCAGGGTAAAAGCGATCCACGAAGACCTGGTAGATGATCGCGGCGCGCGCCCAGTCGGGCGGGCGCAGATGATCGACATGATAGTCGAACACCTGCCCATCTCCAGGGGCGGGCGGCACAATGGCCGCGCCACCCTCGCCGCGGAAGAAAGCCGCCGCCGCGCGTTCGGCGATGTCTTGGACAGGGGGCCAATCGGCGAAGACTTCCGGCTCGTCGCCGCTCCACGCGCCGATGCGGTAGCGCACCATCGTCCCTTCGGGCTGAGCGGGCAGCGTTGCTTCCCAGCGTGTCACATAGCCCCAGGCCACCGTATCCCACTCGACGGCAGTCTGCACCAGGCGCACAACCTGACCGTTGGTCGGCACGCCGCGCGAACCGGCGGGGACGCTGCCATCGAGCGTGTAGTAGCAGGCGACCGCGTCGGCGGCGAGATCGGTGCCGATCTGCACCTTCAGCGTGACCGGCTGGCCCGGAGACGGATCGCGGGGGGACAGCGCAAACCCATGCTGTACCCCCCGCCGCGCCGTCCGGTGATGGACGAGCTTCAGTTCGTCACTGGCAAACGTTCCGAAGATGATTTCCATAAGTGATCGCGCCAGGGGACACCCCGCTTCAGCGGGGCGGGGAATGGCGTTTTCCTCCTTTCTCCTGTTGTGGCAAAATTAGAGTATGATTCGCACCTACAAGTACCGGCTGTATCCCACCAACGCGCAACAGAAGGCGCTCGACTTCCTGCTGTGGCAGGGTCGTCTGCTCTACAACGCCGCGCTGGAGCAGCGCATCACCGCCTACCGCGAGACGGGCCAGGGCGTGACCTACCCGCAGCAGTGGGCGCACTTCCGCGACCAACGCCACGCCAATCCGGACACTTTGGGTCAACTGAACGCCACCAGCGTGCAGCAGATGTTGCGCCGCCTGGACAAGGCGTTCA
>DAOTZZ010000148.1:0-5628 GCA_034433965.1 Anaerolineae bacterium | reverse complement strand
TGGAGACTATCGCCGAGACGTTCATCTGGCTGGGCGAGGCGTTCAAGCGCTTCAACACGGTGGTCATTGACGGCACGGTGGACGGCATCTGCGCGGCAATCGGCAACTTTGCCGCCTGGTTCCGCCAGGTGCAGACAGGCCGCGTGCAGCAATATCTGCTGCTGGTGACGCTGGCCTTGCTGGCCATCAGCACGCTGTTCCTGATTCAGGTGCGGTGATCTCCACTGGCGTGACGTGACACGAGTGGCACTCCGGTGAGAAGGAGAGGCACACGTAAATGAGCGAAGTTTTGCCCCTGGATTTCCTGACGACAATGACCCTGCTGCCGCTGATCGGCGCGGCGGTAGTGTTCTTCATGCCACAAGACCGCGTTCGCCTGGCCCGCTGGACGGCGCTCATCGTCAGCCTGGTGGTGATGGTCATGGCGATTGGCGTTTTCTATGACGTGCAGGCCAACCCACCCGCTGCTGGCGAGTGGGCCTTTGAAGCGCGGGCGACCTGGTTTCCACAGATCAATGTATCGTGGCACGTGGGCGTAGATGGCCTGAGCGCTACCATGATCTTGCTGACGGGGCTGCTCGTCCCGCTGGCGATCCTGATCTCCTTCGAGGTCAAGGATCGGGTGCCGGTACATATGGCCCTGTTCCTCTTCCTGGAGACGGGGTTGCTCGGCGTCTTCGTGGCGCTGGATATGGTCATCTTCTTCCTGTTCTGGGAACTTGGGCTGGTGCCCATGTACTTCTTGATCTATCTGTGGGGCGGCGAAAACCGGCGCTACGCGGCCAACAAGTTCTTTCTCTACACCATGGCTGGCTCGCTGGGGCTGCTGCTGGCGACGCAGCTCATCGGCCTGACCATTGGCAGCTTCGACATCCCCGTGATATTGGAGGAGTGGCCCAAGCACCTGATGCGCGGCGGCCAGATTCTGGGCGTGGATGTGAGCATCGTCAAGTACTACGCGCTGCTGGGGTTCTCGCTCGCCTTCCTGATCAAGATTCCAGCCTGGCCGTTCCACACCTGGCTGCCGGACGCGCACACCGAAGCACCGACCGCCGGTTCGATGTTGCTGGCGGGCGTGCTGCTGAAGCTGGGGGCCTACGGCTTCCTGCGGCTGGCGATACCCCTCTTCCCCAAAGAGTGGATCATCGAGCGGCAGTTGTTCGGCCTCAGCTATAACCTGGTGGATATCCTGGGCTTCCTGGCCGTAGCGGGCATCGTCCTGGGCGCACTGGGTGCCTGGGGACAGACCGATTTCAAGCGCCTGGTGGCCTATTCCTCGGTGAATCACATGGGCTTCGTGGTGCTGGGGCTGGCCGTGGCCGCGCTGATGTACGGTACGCTGTGGGCGGAGAACAACAATCAGTATAGCCTGCTGGCGGGCGTGGCCGGTGTCGAAGGCTACGAGAAGATGGGCGTCAACCAACTGATAGATACGGTTGACCAGGCGTATCCGCAGGAACTGCGACAGTCCGACCGGCAGGACGCGCGGGTGGCGCTCAATGGGGCCATTCTGCAGATGTTCACGCATGGCCTCAGCAGCGCGGGCATGTTCTTGCTGGCGGGCGCGCTCTATCACAAGGCGCACACGCGCGATCTGCGGCGCTTCGGCGGGCTGTGGGACATCGTGCCCATGTACGGCGCGCTGCTCATCTTTGTGAGCATGGGGTCGCTGGGGCTGCCGGGGCTGGGCGGCTTTGTCAGCGAGTTCCTGGTCATTTCCGGCTCGTTCAAAGTCTATCCGGTCTATGTGTTGCTGAGTATGTTCGGTCTGCTGGTGACGGGCATCTACATCCTGAAAGCCATCCAGAAGGTGCTGCACGGCCCTTACAACCAGGAATGGGCCGAGTATCATCGCACGCAGCATTCGCTGGAGATCGAGAAGCGCGAAGTGGTGGCCCTGGCCCCGCTGATGGTGTTGATGCTGATCACCGGGCTGTATCCCAACTGGGTGCTGGGTGTGATCAACGATAGCGTGATGCGCTTCCTGGGCGGGTAGAGGTGTCGTGGGCATGGCTGGGAACGAGGTGCGCATCGCACTGCCAATAGAAGCTTTAGAGCGCTTTTGCCGCCGCTGGCAGATTGAGGAGCTGGCTTTGTTTGGCTCAGTTCTGCGAGAGGACTTCGGCCCAGATAGTGATATTGATCTCCTGGTAACCTTTGCTCCCGGAAGCGAACGCTCGCTGGACGATCTGATCGCTATGCAAGAGGAAATCGAGGCGATTTTCGGGCGTCGAGTTGATCTGGTGAACCGACGGGCTGTTGAGGAAAGCCGAAATTATATCCGTCGCCGGGCAATTTTGCGCTCGGCCAGGACGATCTATGTCGCGCGATCTGGCGTATCTGCTTGATGTTCTGGATGCGGCGCGCCTTGTTCAGCAGTTTGTTCAAGGTGTCAATCGCTCCGGTTTGGCCGCAGATACAATGAGGCAATACGCTATTCTGCATGCTATTCAGATCATTGGTGAAGCGGCTCGGCGAATATCGGATGAGTTTCGGGAGATGCACCCTGAGATACCTTGGAGAAATATCATTGGTATGCGGAATCGGTTGGTTCACAGGTATGATGATGTGGATCTTGATATTGTGTGGCATGTTGTTCAGCACGAGATTCCCGAACTGATAGCACTGATTGAACCGCTTGTACCACCGGACGAGGAAACGGACACCTAGACTCTCCTGCTCGTAGAGGAGGCTTGTGCATGGTCATTACGTTTAGCGGTGTGTTGACGGGCATTCTCCTGACCCCCGTGATTGGCGCAGTGATCATCCTGCTGCTCAAGAAAGAAGCCAAAGAGCAGGCGCGGATCATCGCCGCCATGAGCACGGGCATTGCCCTGTTGCTGGCGCTCTTCGTCTTCTTTGGCTACAACGTGGACGAAGCCAACGCCGTCAACGGTAACGGGGGAACCTACTTCGCCTTTGAAGATCACGTCAAGTGGGTCGAGTCGGTGGGCATCTCGTGGCACCTGGGCGTGGACGGCATCAGCGCGCCGATGGTGCTGCTGACGGCCATCGCAGGTTTCACCGGCGTGCTCATTTCGTGGGGCATCGAAGACCGCACGCGCGAGTTCATGGCCTTCTTTCTGCTGCTGGTGGCCGGGGTGTTCGGCGTGTTCATGGCCGTTGACCTGTTCGTGCTGTTCTTCTTCTACGAACTGGCCATCTTCCCCATGTACTTTTTGATCGTCATCTGGGGCTGGGTGCAGACGCGACAGTACGCCGCCATGAAGCTGACGCTGTACATCCTGGTCGGCTCGGTCTTCGCGCTGATCGGGCTGCTGGCGCTGTACTTCAAGGCGGGCCAGGCGACCGGTGTCTATAGCTTTGACTTCGTTGATCTGCACGCTGCTACCAAAGCGGGCGCGTTCGATACGCCGTTCTCCTCGGCGTGGTCGGCGGCGACGACGGCCAAGCTGTGGTTCCCGGTGATCTTCCTGGGCTTCGGCGTGCTGGCGGGTGTGTGGCCTTTCCACAACTGGTCGCCGGACGGCCATGTGGCCGCACCAACGGCTGTCTCGATGATTCACGCGGGCGTGTTGATGAAGCTGGGCGCGTTCGCGGCGCTGCGCGTCGGCGTGCAACTCCTGCCGGAGGGGGCGCGCGTACACCTGCCCTGGATCGTCTTCCTGACGCTGATCAACGTGGTCTATGGCGCGTTGATTGCCATGCGACAGCGCGATTTCAAATATGTCATCGGTTTCTCGTCGGTCAGCCATATGGGGCTGGTGAGCATGGGCTTTGCCACCATGAACGTCACCGGCATGACCGGCGCGGGCCTGCAAATGTTCTCGCATGGCGTGATGACGGCGCTCTTCTTCGCCTGCGTCGGCATGGTCTACGACCGGGCGCACACGCGCGACATCCCCAGCCTGGGCGGCTTCGTGCAGAAGATGCCCTGGGTGGCGGTGGCCTTCATCATCGGCGGCTTCGTCAGCATGGGTATGCCCGGCCTGAGCGGCTTCGTGGCCGAATTCCCCATCTTCGTCGGGCTGTGGGACGGGCCAGTCTTCGATCCCAGCCCCTCGTGGCTGACGGGCAGCTTCAACTATTACGGCCTGATCGCGGTGATCGCGGCGCTGGGCATCATTGTCACCGCAGCCTATGTGCTGCGCGTCGTGGGGCAGGTGTTCTTCGGCGAATTCAACGCCGAGCGCTTCCCGCACATCTCGGCCATCACCATCTACGACAAGGTCGCGCTGGCCTTCCTGGTCTTCTGGCTGGTCTTGCTCGGTGTCTATCCCCGGCTGATGGCGCCCATGATCGAATCGGGCATGAAGCCGATTGTTGCGATGCTGGGAGGGTAACTTGAACTTCTCAACGGACGCTCAGGCGAGCGTGATCGCTATCTTACCGGAAATCCTGATGGTGGCCCTGGCCGTGGTTGTGCTGGCCCTGGATGTCGTCTGGCGGCGGGCGCAGCGCACCGACATCGGCTATGTGGCGGGCTTCGGCCTGCTGGGCATTGCCGCGATCGTCTTTCTGGTGGGCACGCCGCCGCGCGGTGACCTCTCGGATCAGCTTCTGCTCGGCGGCATGATCCGTCACGACGATCTGGCACAGATTTTCCGCGTCATGGTCATTCTGGCGGGCGGTATCGGCAGCCTGATCACCATGGGCATCCCCCGTCTGCGCGCGCGGGGCGACTTCTACGCCGTGCTGATCGTGTCCATCATCGGGGCCAGCCTGGCCAGTGCCGCCGCGGACCTGATCATGGTCTTCCTGGCCGTGGAGACGCTCTCCATCACCCTGTATGCGCTGGCAGGTTACCTGCGCGACGACGACGCCAGCACCGAAGCGGGCCTCAAATATTTCCTGTTCGGCGCGTTTGCCTCGGCGCTGTCGCTCTATGGTCTGTCGTTGGTCTATGGCCTGACCGGCAAGACGAACATCTACGAACTGGGCCGCCTGCTGGCCACCGGTAACTTGAGCGATCCACCCGTCGTGATCGCCCTGGGGCTGGTGATGGTCGGTTTCGCCTTCAAGATCAGCGCGGTGCCGTTTCACTTCTGGACGCCCGATGTCTACGAAGGCGCGCCCACTTCGATCACGGCGGTGCTGAGCACGGCCAGCAAAGCGGCCAGTTTTGGTCTGTTGCTGCGCTTCCTGTTCGCGGTCTTCCCGCCCCCCGCGCTGATCGCCGGCACCGACCCGACGGACTACAGCGCACTGTGGGTGCAGTTGACCGCGGTGATGGCGGTTATCTCCATGACATTGGGCAACCTGCTGGCCCTGGTGCAGAGCAATATCAAGCGCCTGCTGGCCTACTCGACCATCGCGCACGCGGGCTACGTGCTGATCGGCGTGGCGGCCATCTCTACCGATAAGAGTGGCGACGGCGCAGCAGCAGTGGCCTTTTACCTGTTCATGTACGTGCTCTCCAATATGCTGGCCTTCGCCGTGGTGATTCTCTTCGCCAGCGCGACCGGCAGCGAGCAGATCCGCGACCTGGCCGGTTTCGCCCGTCGCAGCCCCTGGCTGGGCCTGGCCCTGACGGTGGCCTTGCTGAGTCTGGCGGGTATCCCGCCCGCGGCGGGGTTTGTCGGCAAGTTCCTGCTCTTCCGCGCCGCCGTGGACGCCGGGCTGGTGTGGCTGGCGCTGGCGGGCGTTGCCAACGTGATCATCGGCCTC
>DAOTZZ010000147.1:0-9376 GCA_034433965.1 Anaerolineae bacterium | reverse complement strand
CGGTCGAGGCGGGCGGCGATGACGACGAGGACGAAATGTGGATGGTGGGATTGGGCGTGCTGGGGGCGGTGTGGCTGCTGGTGGGGGGCATTGGGCTGGTCAGCTATGTGACCCGCAAGGGCCGTTAGGCGCTTTGATCACTCTGTTCCTCTGAAGAAGCGCCCTGTTGTGGCGCTCCCAGGTCTGGCAGCCGGAAAATATCGGCGAGCGGCAGCGTCAGGCCGGGGAACAGCTCGCTCACGTCCATGGTCTCTCCGGCACGGTAGGTTTCCACGACCGACTGACTTCGGCGGTAGCGGTAGACCGTCTTTTGACGGGGCAACACCACCCAGACTTCCGCCGTGCCTGCGGCCAGATAGTCTTCCACCTTCTGGACGACATTCTCGAACTGATCGTCCGGCGACATGACCTCTACGGCCAGCGTTGGCGCACCAGGGTAGGGGCGCTCAATGTCCCATTCGCTGATCAGGTGATCGCGGTGAATGAATGATACGTCGGGCGAGCGCGCCACCCGCACGCCGTCTTCACCTTCGCTTAGAATGTAGAGAAGATTGTCGGTGAACAGATAGCCCAGTCGGTGAGCGCTGACTGGCTCATACAGCACCCGGTAAATGTTGTCCACGACCAGAACGTGTAAGCCTCCAACCGGCGTCATTTCGACGATCTCACCCCCCACTACCTCCACCCGTGTATCGGAGCCGAGCCGCAACAGGTCGTCAACAGTCGGAGAACGCGCAATTACAGCCATTGGTCAGGACTCCTTCGCCTTCAGCCTGACCTGATTATAGCGCTATTTGCTGGGGGATTGGGGCGATTCGGCGCAGACAGCGCAGACTGTGTCCTGTTGCCCGTCTCTATTCTTTGCCCTGTGCCCGCTGATCCCGTATGATCGAGCGCCAGTCGCAGGAAGGAGCGCTCACCGATGAGCACATGGTATGAGTACTTGCAACGGCATGGCACACTCCCCGACTGGCCGTATCCGATCCAGTATGGCGAGGAACACGTCCTGAGCACCGACGTGCTGGTTCTGGGTGGGGGCATCGCCGGTTGTCATGCGGCGATCAATGCGCGACGCGCCGGCGTCGAGGTGCTTGTGCTCGAAAAAGAGGCCACCAAATGGAGCGGCAACGGCGGCGCGGGCGTGGATCACTGGCTGTCCGCGTGCACCAACCCGTGCTCGCAGGTGTCGCCGGAGGATTTCACCCGGCAGGTTATCGAGGATTGCGGCGGCTACGACTGCGGCCCGCTACGTTATATCAACGCGCGTGAGGGCTGGGATACTTTACTGGACTGCGAGCAGATGGGCGTGCAGATCCGCGACGTACACGGTGAATTCGCGGGCGCGGCCTTCCGCGACGACGACACAGGCCTGCTCTTCGCCTACGACTATCACGCCCGCATTGACCTGCGCGTCTACGGCCATAACATGAAGCCAATGTTGCACCGGCAACTCAAGCGGCTCGGCGTGACGATCCTGGATCGGGTGATGGTCACCGCGCTGCTGACCGAGGGGGGCGAAATAGGCACCCGCGTGATCGGCGCGATGGGGCTGCACACGCGCACCGGCGCGTTCGTCGTCGTCAAGGCCAAAGCCACCATCCTGGCGACGGGTTTACCGGGGCGTATCTGGCTGTTTTCGACGGAGTATCGCCCGACTTTTCGCGATCCTAACCTGACGGGCGACGGCACGGCGGCAGCGTGGAACGCGGGGGCACAGTTCGCCAAGCTGGAAGAATCATATCCGGACACGGGCACGCTGGCGTACCTGGCCTATGGCGTCGGCAATGCGCACAACACCTGGCATGGTGCGTCCATCGTGGACGCCAACGGCACCGAAGTCCCCTGGGTAGATCGCGACGGCAGGCCGCTGGAGTCGGTCGAGGAGCGCTTCCTGCCGTCACCGGGGCAGCCGTACATGGTGGGGCATGGACTGCGCGTGCCGACGACCTATGCCAATCACGTCAAGGAGTTAGCGCCAGACCTGCCCGACCGCATCCGTCGCGGCGAGATTGTGCTCCCGTTCTACGCCGATCTCACCCGCCTGCCCGCGCACGAGCGTCGCGCCATTTTCGGGCTGATGGTGGGCAACGAAGGTCGCACGCGCATTCCGGTCTATGAGACGCTGACGCGGGCGGGCTTCGATCCGGATCGCGACCGACTACAGGCTCCCGTGATGCACCCCGAAGCGTATGCGCACGCCAACTTCTGGGCGGGGATGTCGGTGCCGCACTGGCGTCAATGGGGCACGGGCGGCGTGATCGTGGATTGGGACTTGCGCACGTCGCTCGAAGGTCTCTACGCGGCGGGCGGCGCGATCTACGGGGCAGGGGCGCACTCCAGCGCGGCGGCCAGCGGACGTTACGCCGGGCGCAAGGCGGCGGTCTATGCCCGCTCCGCGCGCGAAGTCACCGTTGACCCTCAGCAGATCGCCCGCGAAAAAGCGCGCGTGTATGCGCCGCTGCAGCCGGAGGGCTGCCCCATTGGCTGGAAGGAGCTTAACGCGGGCATCTGCCGCATCATGCAGGACTACTGCGGGCAATACAAGACCGACACGACGCTGCACATGGGCCTGCACCTGCTGCGCGAACTGCGCGAGTCCGAGGCGCGGGCGGTTGCGGCGGCCAATCCGCACGAGCTGATGCACGCGGTCGAGTGTCAGTCCATCATGACGCTGGGCGAGGCGATCATCCAGGCGTGTCTGGCTCGTCAGGCCAGCAGCGCCCTGCTGAACTTCGTACGGCTCGACTATCCGGCGGTAGACCCGGAGGAATGGCGCGTTCTGGTGGCCATCCGGCGCACGTCAGACGGCGTCGCGGTGGAAAAGCTGCCGCTGGACTATTACCTGCGCCCGCCCTATGCGCCGACGTATGAGGAAAACTACGCTCTGCACGCCGAGCCTGCGAGGTGACGCTATGGAACACAAAGCGATGATGTTGCCCAACCCGCCCACGCCGAACCGGGCCATCGCCTTCGACGACCGTTTCTGCACGTGCTGCAACCTGTGCGTGGAAATTTGCCGGTCGGACGTGCTGATGCCCAATCCGGAGCCAAAGCAACCGCCGATTGTGCTCTATCCCGATGAGTGCTGGTATTGCGGCTGCTGCGTGCAAGAGTGTCACCATCCGGGCGCAATCACGCTGCTGCATCCGCTCAACCAGAGCATTTCGGTGATCTGGCAGGACGTGGAGACGGGCGAGGTATATCGGCTGGGGATGCGCAATCCTCCGCCTCCCAACACGTGCCCTCCGGCGGGTTAGCGCGTATTGGGCACTTTTTCGCCCTCAACCCTCGGCCCTTTCTCCCGTAGCGGCGGGCTGAGGGGAACGTACGTGCGACCGCAAACGAATCCCCTCGTCCCGCGACGCAGTCGCGAGGGAGAGGGGTGCAGGGGTGAGGGGAAGATGCTGCGCAAAAGTTCATAACAGCCTCTAGCGCGTGCGCCCTCACCTGACCGCTTCTGATTCCGGCAAGTGAGCGTGGATGAACGCCACCGTCTTCTCGGCGACCTGCTGCCACTCTGCGTCCAGTGTGATCACGTGCCCCGAACGTTCCAGCGTCAGCAGCGAGATGTCGTCGGTGGAGATGCCCCGCACGATGTCTTCGACGGCAGCAGGCGGCACGACCGGATCGGCCAGACTGTAGGCGATCAGCAGCGGGCAACTAACGCGCGGCAGGGAGCGCCGCACGTGTGCGATCACCCGCGTCAGCTCGTGTGCGGCGACGACAGGGTACTCGTCGTAACACCACAGCAGCGAGCGGGCGTCGGGATTGGCCCAGGTGTCGTTCGTATCCTTGGGCGTGACGCGCACAAAATACTTGAGGAACGGCACCAGCCGCACCCGCCACCCTTTGAGACGTATCGCCGGGGCATAGAGCAACGCGCCCGCCAGATCGGGGTGTTGGGCGGCCAGGTAGAGCGCCAGCACACCCCCCATAGACAATCCTCCGACGAAGACGGTGGAACAGCGCGCCCGCAGGTCGGCCAGCGCCGCTTCGACGTGCGCGGTCCACTGTTGCCAGCGTGTGCGGTTGAGGTCGGCAACGGACGTGCCATGGCCGGGTAGCAACGGCCCGGAGACAGTGAAGTCGTGCTGATGCAGGTAGTCCGCGAGCCGGCGCATCTCCGGCGGTGCGCCGGTGAAGCCGTGAATCAGCAGCACGCCGACCGGCCCACCGGCGAGCAAAAAGGGTGCAGGAGTGATTGTGTTGGGTTGAGGCATAGCGTTCGGTTTCCTTTCTGGTCGCCTGTCATCTCTGGTCGTGCGTCCCTGCCTGTGCCACCCGCGCCCGCGCGTCAACGGCCCAGGCACCCTTGCCCTGGGGCATGACCATCAGGGGATTGATCTCCACTTCGGCCAGGGCCGGATGATCGGCGGCAAGCTGCGCCAGCCGCACGATGGCGTCAATCACTGCCACGCGGTCGGCGGGTGGCGTGCCGCGAAAGCCCGCCAGCAGCCTGCCCGCGCCGGTGCGGTCGAGCATAGACTCGGCCTGGGCAGGAGTCAAGGGGGCCAGCTCGAAGGTCACGTCGCGCAGCAACTCGACCTGCACCCCGCCCACACCGGCCATCACCAGCGGGCCGAACTGCGCATCGCGCACCACGCCCACGATCAGGTCAACGCCGGGCGGGATCATCTTCTGCACCAGCACGCCACTGATCGCCTCGTCTGGCACACCCTGCGCGCGGGCGCGAGTCATCATCTGCGCGAAGGCGCTGCGCACGGCCTCTGCGTCGCCGAGATCGAGCGCCACGCCGCCCACTTCGCTTTTATGGACCACGCTGCGGGCGGCCAGCTTCAGCACCACCGGATAGCCCACTTCTTTGGCCAGAGCAACAGCGGCTTCGGCATCGGCGGCCAGGCCTGCCCCGGGCGTGCGCAGGCCATACGCGCGCAGCAGCGCCTCGACTTGCTCTGGCAACAGCCAGCCGTCCTCTGGTGCGGCGCTCAGAATGGCTCGTGCTGCTGTCTGATCGCAATCCGCCGGGCGGGAGGGAGCATCTGGCTGGTTGTTGACGGCGTCCAGCCACTGTTTGCGCCGCCACATGGCCGCCAGCGTGCTGCCCACCCGCTCCGGAAAGGCGAAGTTGGGCACGCGCCGACGGTGCAACACCGCGGTCGCGTCACTAACCGAGGCCAACCCCATGATCACGGCCAGGATGGGTTTACCGCGCCCGGTGAATTCGCCGATCACCTCAGCCAGGCTGAGCGGTGCAAACCAGTCTTGTGGCGCAGTGATGGCCACCACCGCGTCCACCGTCGGGTCGCTCAGCAGCGCGTCCAGGCACAGGGCATAGGTGCCCGGCCCCGGCCCGGCCAGGATGTCCACGGGATTGTTCACGCTGGCCGCCGCCGGAACACGCTTGCGGATGAACGCTTTGGTCTCGTCGGTGAGCGGGGCGAGTTGCATGCCAGCGGCTTCCAGCGCGTCCACGGCCAGAATGCCCGGCCCGCCGGAATTGGTGAGGATGGCGACGCGGTTGCCGCGCGGGAGCGGTTGCCAGGCCATGGCCCGCCCCCAGTCGAAAAGCTCCTCCATGGTGCTGGCGCGCAGCACACCCGCCCGCCGGAAGGCCGCGTCGTAAGCCTCGGCGCGACCGGCCAGCGCACCGGTGTGACTGGCGACCGCCCTGGCCCCGCCTGCTCCGCGCCCCGCCTTCAACGTGATGACGGGGATGCGCCGCGCCACTTCTGCCGCCGCGGCCACGAAGGCCGGGCCGTTGGAGACGCCCTCGATGTAGGCGGTGATGACGCGCGTCTGCTCGTCGCGCCCGATGGCAACCAGCATCTCGGCCTCGTTGATGTCGGCCTGGTTGCCCAGGCTCACCAGGCGGCTGAAGCCCACACCTGCCCCGCGCGCCCAGTCAATCACCGCCGCGCACACCGCGCCCGACTGCGACAGAAAGGCGATGTCGCCGGGCGGGGGCGTGCCCTTGACAAAGGTGGTGTTGAGCGGCGTATGCGTATCTATGCTGCCGATGCCGTTCGGCCCCAGCACTCGGATGCCGTACTGACGGGCGATGCGCACCACTTCGGCCTCGCGCGCCGCACCCTCCGGCCCGACCTCACGGAAGCCGCCGCTGATGACGATGGCCGCTTTGATCCCGCGCCTGCCGCAGAGTTCCAGTTCGGCGGGCACGAGCGGGGCAGGGACAACCAGGATGGCCAGGTCGAGCGGGTCGGGCGCGTCCAGCACACTGGGGTAGGCGCGCAGATTATAGATTTCGGTCGCCTGGGGGTTGATGGGGTAGATCGGCCCGTTGTAGCCGTAGTCCACCAGGTTGCGCACCACCCCGTGACCGAGTTTCTGTGGGTCGCGCGAAGCGCCAATGACGGCTACGCCGTGCGGTCGGAAGAAAACGTCCAGATTAGTTGGGGGCATTCAAAATCTCCATTGGTTGCGAGTCGTGAGACTTGAGTCGTGAGTCTGGAGTCATGAGTCTGGAGTCATGAGGATTGGTCTGGAGGGTAAGCAGGCGGGCTGCAAGGAAAGTCAAGAAAGGTCGCTGTATGCCTCTCCGCTCAAGACTCCCAACTCCAGACTCCTCACTCCCACTCGATCGTCGCGGGCGGCTTGCTGGTGATGTCGTACAGCACGCGGTTGACGCCCTTCACCTCGTTGACGATGCGGTTGCTGACGCGCGCCAGCAGGTCGGGATCGAGCCGCGCCCAGTCCGCCGTCATGAAGTCGCTGGTGGTTACAGCGCGCAGCACGATCACCTCGTCGTAGGTGCGATTGTCGCCCATCACGCCCACACTGCGCACCGGCAACAGCACCGCGAACGCCTGCGCTGTCCCTTCGCGCAGCAGCCCCGCCGCGGCCAGCTCGCTCAAGAAGATATGATCGGCGGCGCGCAGAATTTCCAGGCGCTCCCAGGTCACTTCGCCCACACAGCGCACGCCCAGGCCCGGCCCAGGGAACGGCTGCCGCCAGATGATCTCGTCGGGGATGCCCAGGCGCGCCCCCACCTGCCGCACCTCATCCTTGAACAGGTCGCGCAGCGGTTCCACCAGCCGGTCGCGCAGATGTTCCGGCAGCCCGCCGACGTTGTGATGCGACTTGATGCGCCGCGCGCCCGGTCGCCCCGTGCCTGCGCTCTCGATGACGTCCGGGTAGATGGTGCCCTGTGCCAGCCAGTCGAGTTGTCCCAGTTTGGAGGCTTCGCGCTCGAAGACAGCGGCGAACGTCCGCCCGATGATCTGCCGCTTCTCCTCCGGTTCGGTCACGCCCGCCAGCGCATCGAGGAACTCCTCGGTGGCATCTACGGCGACCAGGTTCTTCCAACCCAGGCGTTGTCCCAGGGCGATCACCTGCTCGGCTTCACCCTGGCGCAACATGCCGTGATTGACAAAGACCGGCACCAGTTGCTCGCCGACCGCCCGGTGAATCAGTTCGCCCGCCACAGAAGAGTCCACGCCACCGCTCATGCCCAACAACACGCGCCCTGTCCCCACCTGCGCGCGGATGGCGGCGACGCTCGCCTCGATGAAGTTCTCCGGCGTCCAGTCGGCGTTTGCGCCGCATACGCCCACCACGAAGTTGCGCAGCATGGCCTGGCCGTGCGCGGTGTGCTGCACTTCGGGGTGAAACTGCACGCCCCACAGGCGGCGACGCAGGTCGGCCATGGCCGCATAGGGGGCGTTGTCGGTAGCGGCCAGGGCGACGAATCCTTCGGGGGGGCGCTCGATGCGGTCACCGTGACTCATCCACACGGTTTGCGTGTGCTCCAGGCCGTCGAACAGGCCGCCGGTCTGAAGTACGGTGATACTGGCCATGCCATATTCGCGCTGCGCGGCTCCTGCCACCCGTCCACCCAGGCGGTGCGTCAGCAATTGCATCCCATAGCAGATGCCCAGCACAGGCACGCCGCTATCCAGCACCCAGCCGGGCAGATCGGGCGCGTCCGGCTCGTAGACGCTGGCCGGTCCGCCGGAGAGGATGATCCCGCGGAACTGCGGGGCGGCGGCCTGCGCCTGTTCCAGGCTGGAAGAATAGGGGATCAGGGCGGCATACACGCCCAGCTCGCGCACGCGCCGCGCGATGAGCTGCGCGGTCTGCGAGCCGTAGTCCAGGATAACGATGCCGCCGTCTTTGAGCGCCATGGGGGATTAAATCTCCACGCCGCGCGGTGGATCGTCGGCGAAGACGATGCAGTGTTCGTCCATGTGCGTGATCGTCACCAGCGCTTCGACCGGCACGCCATATTTCTTTTCGAGCGCGGCACGACCGCCCTCGAAGGCTTTTTCCACAATGGCGACGATGCCCACCAGCTCGCAGCGCGCTTCCTGCACCATGCGTGCCAGGGCGAAAAGCGTCTTGCCAGACGCCAGGAAGTCATCCACGATGAGCACACGCTCGCCCGCAGGCAGGTACTCCGCCGCCACCATCAGGTTGATCTCGCCCCCTTTGGTGTGGCTGGGCGCAGTTTCTAAGAAAATGGGGCCGTACATGGTGACGGGCTTGTGCTTGCGCGCATAGACTACCGGCACGTCCAGGGCCAGCGCCGCCATCAACGCCGGCGCGATGCCGGAGACTTCGGCGGTGAGCACGCGCGTCGGGCGAAGGTGCGCGAAGCGCCGCGCGATTTCTTCGCCCATGGCTTTGATCAGCTTGGGGTCCATCTGATGATTGAGAATGCCGTCAATCTTGAGGATGCCGTCGCCGAGGTATTTGCCCTCGGTGCGGATCAGGTCTTTGAGTACCTGCATGGCCTTGTCTTCTCCTGGCGCACGAGTGAGTCGGCTCTATGAGTGCTCATTGTACCAGCGAACTGTTGCAGAGGGTTAGGCACCCTGCACAGGGCAGGGTTTGAACCGCCGCGCACCGAGTTCCTCTTTGTTCTCTGTGACCAAATTTTGCTTCCCAGATTCGATTCGTCCGGCAACTTTTACGCACTTCTAACAGTTCTTGATCTACAATATGGCCTGGGAAAAGGCGAGTGGTGGAGTTTGAGGAGGGCTTGAGTATGCCGCTGTATGAGTATCAGTGCACCGAATGCGGTGTGCGCTTCGAGCGACAGCAGCATTTCGGCGATATGCCAGTGACAGCCTGCCCGGAATGTGGCGGCGAAGTGCGCCGTCTGATCGGGCCTGTGGGGGTCATCTTCAAAGGATCGGGCTTCTACGTCAACGATAGCCGCAAGAAGAACGGCGACAGTAAGTCGAACGGCGGCTCTTCGTCCGCTGACTGATCCATTTTGTTTTGCGCGCAAACCGGCTCACCGAGAGGGCCGGTTTTTTTGTTTCTGCGCTCAGGCTTCTCCGTGTACCTCGCGTTCCAGCCGTTCGAAGAACGCCTGCATGAAGGCGTGCCGCTCGCGGGCAATGGCGCGCCCTGTCTCCGTCTGCATCCGTTCGGCAATGCGCGAGAGTTTGTA
>DAOTZZ010000146.1:0-5999 GCA_034433965.1 Anaerolineae bacterium | reverse complement strand
CATCCTCTATTTCGCGCCGATCAACCCTGATCTGCCACCCGAATGAAGCGCAACCACAGCATTTTTTGATGCCTTAATAGGGGTGTTGCCACATGAAGCGCAGCAGCTCGCGGAAGTAGTGGCGCTGCGGCATGTACGTCAGCAACGTGTCTTCAAAGCGCACTGGACGTACCCCGCAGTAATCGTAGAGATTGCCCAGCTTGGCCGTGCGGTTGCCGGCCAGGATGTCCAACCATTGCGAGGTCATGGGCCAGCGCCGCACGACCCGCTTGACCCAGCGATTGAGCGTGCGCAACAGGTAGGGCGGCACCGGCACGATGATCCGCCGCGCCCGTGTCACCCGCATCACCGTGCGCACCATCTCGTGGTAGGTCAGATACTCCGCCCCGCCTACCTCGATGGTCGCGTCCACCAGGTCGATCCGCTCCAGGCTATTGACCAACGCCGCGGCCAGGTCTTCGACGTAGAGCGGGTGTAGCAGGCTTTCGCCCTTGCCCGGCTGCAGAAAGAAGACGGGGTTGGAGCGTAACAGCATGGCGATCCCGTTGACGAAACGGTCTTCGGGGCCGAAGATGATGCCGGAACGCACAATCGTATAGGCAAGACCGCTGTTGCGCACCAGCGCTTCTACCTGACCCTTGACGCGCAGCAGATCGTAGGCCGAGGCTGGCTCTGCCCCTAGCTGACTGAGGTAAAACAGCCGTCCGATACGCGCCGCCCGCGCCGCCGCGATGACCTGATGCGTGCCCTCAATGTCCACCCGCTGCAGATCGCGGCGCGTGCCCCACCACTGCGCGCTCACCAGGTGGAACACTGTGTGCACGCCCTGCATGGCCTGGTAGAGCGCCTGCGCGTCGTCGAGCTGTCCGGCGACGGTTTCCACATCCTCCGGCCAGCGCGGAAGAGTCGGCGCACGCCCACGCCGCGGCTGTACGTAGACACGCACCGGGTACCCGGCCTGACATAGTCGGGGCACCAGGTGCCGCCCTACCAGACCTGTCGCTCCAGTGACCAGAATCATCGCGTTGCCTCCGCCGCGCGATTATATACACCGCCAGCCACCTGCCAAGAAGTGCCGATCGCCCTCGGCTGCAACCTTCGCGCATCAGGGGGGTTATAGTCCATGCAACGCACCGTGCCGCTCTATCTGCGGTATAATTGACGTCCTACCCCGCCTGTACCGGAGTGCGGGGCCGGATAATCTGGGGCGCTGTAGTGGTCGGGGCAGCGCCAAGCCTGACAGTGGAGGAAATACCTGTGAACTTCAAACGGGTGGTCGTCACTGGCCTGGGGATTCTCTGCCCGGTAGGTAACTCGCCAGACGAAGCCTGGCAGAACGCCGTCAACGGTGTCTCTGGCGCACAGCATATCCCGGAATTCGAGGAACTGGGACTGAAGGTGACTTTTGGCGCGCCGATCAAGAACTACGATCCCGCGCAGCACCTCAGCAAGCGCGATCTGCGCCGCACCGATCCGGTGACGCAGGTGGCGCACTACGTGTGCAAGCAGGCCCTGGAAGACTCCTGCCTGGACATCTCCAAAGAGAATCCCTGGGACATCGGCGTCGTCATCGGCACGGGCATCGGCGGTTTCGAGACCCTCTTCGACGGCATTAAGAAATTCCTGGAAGAAGGTCACGCCACCGTCAGCCCGCTGCTCTTACCGATGATGCTGCCCGACAGTCCGGCGGGCAAAATCGCCATTGACTTTGGCCTGCGCGGCCCAAACATGTCCATTTCTACCGCCTGCGCCACGGGCAACAACAGCATCGGCGAAGCCTACGAGATGATCCGGCGGGGTGCAGCGGTAGCCATGCTGGCAGGTAGTTCCGAAGCAGCGCTGCTGAGCCTGACGATTGCCAGCCTGTCGAACATGGGCGCTATCTCGCGCCGCAACGACGATCCGCAGGGTGCGTCGCGGCCCTTCGCCGCCGACCGCGACGGGTTTGTGGTCGGTGAGGGCGCGGCGGCGCTGATGCTGGAAGAACTCGAACACGCCAAAGCGCGGGGCGCGCGCATCTACTGCGAACTGACCGGCTACGCTGCCACCTGCGACGCCTATCACGTCACCGCGCCGATGGAAAACGGTGAGGGCGCGCAGGAAGCCATGCGCCGCGCCATCCGCAACGCGGGCCTGACACCGCAGGACATCAGCTACATCAACGCGCACGGCACCAGTACGCCTCTCAACGATATCAGCGAGACGCGCGCCATCAAAGCCGTCTTCGGCGAGTACGCCTACAAAGTGCCGATCAGCTCGACAAAGTCGGTTACCGGGCACCTGATGGGTGCGGCGGGCAGCGTGGAGGCCGTCTTCAGCGTCAAGGCGATCACCGAGCAATTCATCCCGCCCACCATCAATCTGCACGTGCCCGATCCGGAATGCGACCTGGACTATACGCCGAATGTGGGCCGACCCGCATCTATTCAACATGTGATGAGCAACTCGTTCGGGTTCGGCGGACATAACGCCGTGCTTGTATTCAGCAAGTACGAAGACTGATCAAGGGGAGCCAGCCTATGGCTCCCCACACCGGCAAGGTCTACTCATGATTGACAATATCCCACGCTCAGGGCGGCTGCTGCGCGGTCGCGCTGCCCCTGCTCGCCGATCTCATACCTTGCGCTATGCCCACATCGTCGGCTGGGGCATGGAAGTGCCCTCACAGGTGCTCACCAACAACGATCTCGAAGCGATCGTGGACACCAGTGACGAGTGGATCACGTCGCGCACGGGCATCAAAGAGCGACGCATCGCCGCGCCGCGCGAGACAACTACCAGCCTGGCCACCCGTGCCGCGCAGAAAGCGCTCGATGTGGCCGACGTGCTGCCCAGCGACATTGACCTGATCATCGTCGCCACAGCCACGCCAGAACACGTCTTTCCCAGCACAGCCAGCCTGGTGCAGGATTACCTGGGCGCGACCAATGCCGGAGCCTTCGACCTCAGCGCCGCCTGTTCGGGCTTTGTCTATGCGCTGGATATGGCTGCCAGCAAGATTCAGACCGGCGCGATCAACACCGCCATTGTCATCGGGGCCGAAACGCTCAGCCGGGTGGTGGACTGGGCCGACCGTAACACCTGTATCCTCTTTGGCGATGGCGCGGGCGCGGTGGTCTTGCGCGGCAGCGATACGCCGGGCGGCGTGCTCAGCACCGTGCTGCGCTCCGATGGCTCCGGCTGGGACATGCTCACCCTGCCGACCATCAACAGCCGCGACACCTATCTGCAGGATGGTACGCACGAACTGCACCGCATCTACATGGACGGGCGAGGGGTGTTCCGCTTCGCCACACATGTGATTGGTGATAGTATCCGGGATGCCCTGGCCCAGGCGGGCCTGACGCCCGACGATCTCACCCTGGTGATCCCGCATCAGGCCAATCAGCGCATTATCGAACATGCGGCCAAGGCGCTCAAAATCCCCGAAGATCGCGTTTACAGCAACATCGCCCGCTACGGCAATACTTCCGCTGCGTCCATCCCGATCGCCCTGGCCGAAGCTGTCGAGCAAAATCGGTTGCACGCCGGAGACATCGTCGCCATGGTGGGCTTTGGGGGAGGGCTGACCTGGGCAGCGACGGTCATCGAGTGGACGGCGGTACCGGCGCGTCCTGCGTACTCGATCACCTGGGGCCGTCGCCAGGGGGCCTATGCCTACGCCGGCGTGCGCCGTCCGCTGGTGCGCTGGTGGCGGCGACTCATGCTACTCTCGCCTACCACATGGATTCTCAAAGCGCGCGCTTACCTGCGCCGCCGCCGTGAGCAACTGAGCAACCTGCGCGCTCCCAAGGATGACTGACGCGCCGCGCTCAGCGCACGAAGTGCGCCACACACTCGATGTGATACGTCTGCGGGAACATATCTACGGGCGTCACGGCCTGCAGGCGGTAGCCGTGCGCGGCCAATCGCCTGGTATCGCGGGCCAGCGTGGCCGGTTCGCAACTCACATAGACCAGTGTCCGTGGTCTCAGCGCCACCAGGGCATCGAGCGCCGCTGGTTCCACACCGGTGCGCGGCGGGTCGAGCACGGCGGCGTCGTAGGGGCCTTCCAGCTCTGGTAGAACGTCTTCGACCGTCCCTTCGATCAGGTCTATATTGTCCAGATCGGCCAGGTTCACGTCGGCGTCGGTCACGGCGGGCGGGTAACTCTCCACCGAGGTGACCAGCGAGGCCCTCTCCGCCAGAAAGGCGGTGAACAATCCCACTCCGGCGTAGAGATCGAGCACCGTCTCATCGCCGCGCAGATCGAGCGTCTCCAGCACCAGCCGGACGAGCGCCTCGGCCTGCGGTAGATTGACCTGGAAGAACCCCCCCGCCGTCACGCGGAAGGTGCGCCCCGCCACCCGATAGGTGACGTAGCTCGATCCCACCAGGTTGACCGGCTCGTTATCGCTCAGCAGCAAGTTGACCGAGAGGGGCATGGTCACTTCCAGTTCCGGAGCCTGGTCGTCCTGAGTGCTGAGCACCAGCATCAGGTCGCCTTCTGAGCCTACCTGGACGCGCACGCGCGTCAGGCCAGCCATCTCGTCGAAATTCAGTTCGTCCAGCAGCGCGCGCAGTTCCGGGCGGAGGATATGGCATTCCTCGATCGGCACCAGCGTCTTGTTATCCGTGCCCACGAAACACAGATGGCCCGCTTCGTCTACATGAAAGGTCGCGTGATAGCGATACTCCCACGGTTCAGGGCTGGGGATGGTCGCTTGCACCGGTGGATTGGCGACGCCACCGATGCGCCGCAGTTGATCGATCACCACATCACGCTTGTAGCCCAACTGTGCCCCATAGTCTATGTGCTGAAAATGGCATCCGCCGCATTTCCCTGGCCCGAAGTGCGGGCAGCGCGGCGTCACCCGCTGCGGCGAAGGGGTCAGCACTCGCTCGCAGGAAGCGAAGGCGAAACGCCCGCGGTCGTCGTGAATCCGTGCCAGAATGCGCTCACCGGGGATGGTATAGGGCGTGAAGATGACGCGCCCGCCCTGTCTGGCGAGCGTCTGTCCCCCGTGTACCATCTCCGCTGGCGTCAGTTCAAGGGTCTTCTCGGCCATCTTTGCTCCTTGCCGGGCCAGGCGATTAGTGGCCGGAGTATAGCGCAGCCGCCCGCTTGACGCTCCCGAACATTAGTGCTACACTGACCTTCGTCTGACTGGCATTTCCGGAGCGCAGGAGGCACGGGGTGACACTCGAATTCGACAAAGTCGTGTCGCAGGTGCAGGCGATGGGTCACGCTCTGGCTGCTCGCAGTGCCAGCCAGAGCGAGCGCCTGGCGCTGGCCTGGGAACGGCTGGCGCTGCTGGGGGACGTAGACGCCGTGCAGGAGCGCATCAACCTGGTGCGCGAGCGTGACGCCGGTTTCCGGGGCGCAGCGCTGTTGCGCGAACCCGCCGACCGCGCCTATCCGCTGCCGCCTCTCCCCAGCCGCGCCACCATTCTGGCTGCCGACGGCTCGCAGGTCTACCCCAACGCGCACGCTGCCGCGCTCTACTACCTGATCAACGTGGGCGTGTTCATCTACTATCATGGCACCGATGCCCTGCCTGTCCCCCTCACCGAGCCGCATCTGTACTATACCGACGATATGCTGCACGACTCAGAGGGACATCTGATCACCAACGCGGCAGTCAACGCGCGACGCACAGTGCAGGAACTGGCGACTCTGGCCCGCGTGATCAGAGACCAGCCTCGCGGCGAAGGCCCGCTGCTGGCCCTGGTGGATGGTCCCCTGATTTTCTGGGCGGGCAAAGACGTGCCCGATGGCAAGCAATTGCAGGCCGAATATCTGGGATTGCTGGTGTTTTTGCACGACCTGCACGCCAACGGCTCTCAGGGCGAACGGCAACCGATCTGTCTGGCGGGATACGTGGATCGCCCATCCAGCGCCTTTGTGATCAGCCTGCTGCACCTGATGAGTCTGGCTCCGGACGACGTGCGCACCCCCATGCTAGAGACCAACGGCGATCTGGAAGGGCTGACCGATCAGCCGCTGCTGTTCAAGTTGC